>CAZFUG010000114.1:0-13262 GCA_964522035.1 uncultured bacterium | reverse complement strand
CGAAAGCCGATATCTGAAGACAGCAGGCGATGCGTGCCGATCAGGATATCGAGAGTGCCGGCCTTCGCCTTTTTAAGGGTCTCTTTCTGTTCAGAAGGCTTGCGCAGGCGGCTGACCATATCGACACTTACCGGAAACCCGGCGAAGCGTTTCTGAAAGGTCTGAAAATGCTGAAAAGCAAGCAGCGTCGTCGGCGAGAGCACCGCGACCTGTTTGCCACCACAGACAGCTTTAAATGCCGCCCGCATCGCCACTTCGGTCTTGCCATAACCGACGTCGCCGCAGACCAGGCGGTCCATCGGAATTGCCGACTGCATGTCTTTTTTTGTCTCGATGATTGCCTTCATCTGATCTGGAGTCTCGGTAAAAGGAAAGCGCTCTTCCATCTGCCGCTGCATATCGCAGTCTTCGCCGAAGGCAAAGCCCTGACTCGCATGACGCTTGGCATAGAGTTCGAGAAGTTCGCGGGCGATCAGCTCGACATTTTTGCTGACGCGGCTCTTCTGGCTGACCCAGGCTTTTGAATTGAGACTGTGGATTTTCGGAACATAGCCTTCATTGCCGAGGTAGCGGGTCACCTTGTGAACCTGGTCGGTCGGCACATAGAGGCGGTCTGTGCCGGCATACTGCAGAAGAATGTATTCACGGGTATTGCCGCCGGCGGTCATTGTCTGAATGCCGCGGAATTCGGCAATACCATGGTCGGCATGCACGACAATGTCGCCAGGCACCATCTGCTGCAGGTTAAAGATATTCTGCTGGGTCGCGTGTTTACGTACCGGCGCTTCTCGGGCCGGGCCAAGATAGATGTCTTCTTCTGCAAAAACCGCAATGCGACGTTTAAAATCTTTGAAGCCGCGACGACACGGGCCTTTTAAAAACAGAACCGACCCTGATTTGATACCAAATGGCTGCACCGAAGAATGAATTCTGACATTGCGCTCGCCAAGCAGACCTCGCAGGTTGTTGAGGCGATTTTCATCGTTGATGACGATGGCAATCGCCCAGCCGGCTTCGGTGAGCTGTCGCAGGTCCTTGAGCAGCGTTTCACGCGACGGGTCGGAGGGCGGGTCCTGGGCTTCAACACCTGCGAACATCTCTGAATCAGGGTCACCAAAACGGCTGAATCTGACAAAGCCATGCCGGCTGATTTCATCACCCACCGCGACGACCGGGTGGTAATAGCTCTGTGGCGGGTGCAGCGGCGTCAGGTCAGCAAGCTGCCTGAATTGAGCATCGACGTTTGCAAGAAACTCTTCGGCAGCAGTAAATGTCTGGTCTTTATCCTCGACGAAAATGCGGCAGCTGCTCCAGAAGTTCCAGATAAAGCCGTGGCCCTTTTCCTGGAATGGTTTCAGCTCTTTGTAATCACGCGAATCGGGGCTGAGCAGAAAATGTTCGAGACGGCGTTCGAGCAGGCTGGCACGGCGCTCGTCGAGGGTTTTAACCTCCTCTTCGATGCGGGCAGCGAGTTTTTTCAGTTCATCTTCAGAGGCGAGGAACTCGTAGACCGGCGTAATTCGAAGAACATCGCGCTTGTCGAACGAACGCTGCGTTGCCGGTGAAAACAGTTTGATCGAATCGAGATCGTCACCGAAAAAATCGAGGCGCGACGGAAACTCGCAATCAGGCGGGAAAACATCGAGCAGGCTGCCCCTGACCGCGAAGGTGCCCTTTTCTTCAACGACCGCGGTGCGACGATAGCCGTTTTTTACGAGCCGCAGCATCAGATCGTCGCGGCGCAGATCGCTGCCACAGCGAACTTCGAAACAGCCTGAAAGCCATTTTTCCGGGTTAAAAAACCTTTCGAGTACGGCAGCAACCGGAGCGATCACCAGACCACCGCCGTGCGTTTCCAGGCTCATGGCTGCGAGACGTGCCGAAATCACTTCCGGGTCGGCAGCCGTCTGATCGTAAATAGAATCGCGTTCGGGCAGCATGCAGACAATGCGATGGGCGAAAGGTCCCAGCCAGGTTCTTACCTGGGCGGCAAGTTCTTTTGCCCGTTCGGAGGTGGTCGTGAGCAGCAGGCTGACGCCGGCCTGACGGGCAATGGCAGCCATGCAGACGGCCCCGAGAGCACCGCCGCAGCCCTGCAGGCTTGTGCAGCTTTCGAGCTGTAAAGCCGCAAAAAAGTTATCGAAAGGCTCGCCACGCGTTCTGCTGCCGTTCATGATGACATTTCAGCCTCTTGCCGCAATTGTTGCACCCTGAAAGGTGCGAGTGTATAATATCAACCGTCGAAGCATAGTACAGCAGAACAGTCTTAGTCAAGACTCGATCTGAACAAGGGGCTATCTACAGATTTGCCGCCCCGGAACAGGAAAGCCGTTGAAAGACACAGGAAAAACAAATATTAACGCCTATCTGTTTGCGAACCTGGTAATTGTGGGCGTTCTGCTGATCGGCCTCTGGAACCGTAAGCCAGTCTGGGATGTAAATCTCAGATTTCCGAATCTGCTGTTGATTCTGGTGTTGATCAACACCATACTGCTTTTTCGCGAAACGATTCTCGGGATTGGCAGCCGGCCGGCACGCACCCGGCAACGCCGTGCCAGACGCCGGTCGCGCAACCTCAACGAACTTCGCAGCATTCTCAGAAACGCCGGGCAGATTGACGAGAGCCTGCTGAACAAGTCGCTGGTAAAGCTTAGAGAAATTTCCGGCTGTGAAACCGTTGCATTGTTTTCGCTCGAGGGCAACCAATGCCGCCAGCTGGCCGCCGCCGGCGAGCTGCCACCCGCCTTGAACGGCAGCCGCATGACACTCAGGGGCGAATCGCTTCTGGTAAAGTATTCAGGCAGCCTCGGTGAAGAGGAAATTGGCAAATTTTCGCCTGCAGCAAAGCCGATGCATTTCAAATCAGCCGTTACCAGGCTTGAGCTGACAGCACTGCCGCTGCAGACTGGCCAGTCAGCGACGGTTATCTGCATTTTCTCAAGCCGTGAGGGGCACAAAGCTCCGCCAGTCTCACTGGCAAGCACCGCCCTTTTCCTTGAAACACTTCTGGCATTGATCGAAAATGCAAGACAGGGCGGCGACAGCAGATACAAAGACAAAAATACCGGGCTGCTTGTGCATGACTGCTTTACCGATTCATTTGAAACCGAAGTTGAGCGCTCGGAGCGCTACAAACAGGAAATGAGCCTGCTCACCCTCAAAATTACAGGCTATAACACGTTGACCGACGTAGAAAAGGCAACGGCCGGGCGTAATGCGGCAATGGCTCTCAAGCAGTCGCTGCGCCGCCTCGACCTGATGTTCTGTGGTGCCGGCGAAGGTGAGTTCATCGCCATTCTGACCGAAACCGGAGTAAAGGTTGCCACGGTTGTCGCACAGAGAATTCAAAAAGCATTTGCAAAGCACAACGAAAAAGCTGATTTTATTAATAAGACCAGTATCGGGCTGGTGATCGGGGCCGCTACCTATCCCACCGACGCCACCCACGGTGCCGGACTGCTCGAAAAGAGCAACGAAGCCTGCGACAAGGCTGGTGTTTCCGGCACCGGGATTGCATCTTACAGTGAAATTCAAACGGACTGACAGGTTCAGTCACAAACAGGAGCACGAAAAATGGAAAATCTTGTAAAAGTGACTTTCAGCCTGAACGGCCGGCAGGTCGAAGCTGAAGTTCTGCCAACCATGACCGTTCTCGAAATGATCAGACGCAATTTCCGGCTGACTGCCGCCAAAGAAGGCTGTGGCAAAGGCGAATGCGGGGCCTGCACGGTTCTTCTCAACGGCGAACCGGTCAACAGCTGCCTGAAGCTGGCCGCTTCGCTTACCGCTTCAGATAAGGTCGTCACTGTCGAAGGGCTCGAAAAAGACGCGACCATGCAGGCGATTCAGAATGCATTTGTCAGCGAAGGGGCTGTTCAATGCGGGTTCTGCATACCAGGCATGACTATGACCAGCTACAAACTGCTTCAGAATAACCCGAACCCTGATGAGCATCAGATCAAGCAGGCTCTTTCGGGCAACATCTGCCGCTGCACCGGTTACCGCAAGATCGAAGCCGCCGTAAAAAAAGCTTCAGAAACCAGGAGAAACAAGTGAGCAGCATCAGCTTTTTCAGACCAGCAAACACCTCAGAGGCATGCGAGCTTCTGGCAAAACCGAATTACCTTGCCGTTGCCGGCGGCACCGACCTGATCGTCAAGCTGCGCAACGGTCTTTTTCCGAACGCGGCGGCTCTCGTCGATATCAGCGCCCTGCCATTCAAAACCATCCGCAAGGAAGGCGACCGGCTGATCATCGGCAGTGGCTGCACCATGAGCACTGTTATCAGCAACCCAGAAGTGAATGAATATTTTCCGGTTCTGGCCAAGGCCGCATCAACAGTTGGTGCCACCCAGATACGCAATGCCGCAACCCTCGGCGGCAATGTGGCGAATGCTTCGCCCGCCGGCGACACGATTCCGGCACTCTTCGCCCTTGAAGCCGAAGTGATGATCGTAGGGCAGACCGGTAAGCGCAAAGTTGCCATCGACGAATTTTTCACCGGCCCTGGCCGCAGTGTTCTCAAAGCCGGCGAAATCATCGAAGGCTTTGCCCTGCCGCTGCGAAAAACCGCCGGCGAATTTTTAAAGCTTGGCGAAAGACGTGCTCACGCTATTTCGAAGATCAATCTTGCGTTGAGCGTTTTCAACGACGGGCAGAAACGCTATCGTATCGCGATCGGTTCGGCGGCGCCAACGGTTCTGCGCTGCCGTGGCGCCGAAGAACTGCTTGAAAAAGCTGGTACAATCGACGCTGCAACCCTTGAAAAGGCTGCTGAATTTGCCTGCGAAACCGCGAAGCCGATCAGCGATGTCCGATCTTCGAAATCCTACCGCAAACAGATGGCCGGAGTTTTATTGAAGAGAGCTCTTAAAGCGGTTCTTTGAACTTACGGACTGCGTTTTAACCAGATATTCACATATGCGCCCCTGATCTGAACGATGAGCAGGGGCGCAGTTATTTTATAAGACAAACAAGCCGAACAGACTGTTTCTTTATGATCTAATCTGAATTTTCAGCCAACCTCATGGCAAGAAACAAGCAGGTTTGATTAATTACCACCACAGAATCAGAACCAACTGAATACTCTCTATCTTCATCAGACAAATAAAACTGTGTGCGCAAACCACACTTTTTTAACTTGTGCGATTTATACACTCCTTTTTCGACAAAAAACTTGAGTATTTTTTTCACATAGTTTTTTGTTCCGTACCCCGGAATGCCTAATTTTACGGCAGGGACATGCCGATAATCAGAAATAGAGGGCATGCATTCTGCCCTTATGTTTGCTTGGCATTGTTTTTGCTCTCAATAAACATGGGAGAAAATTTTGCCCATGGAATCAGGGAAATGTGAGGCTTTAACTTGAAAAGAAGAACTTACCTGTTTCTGGCAGTTTTCGTGATCTGCTGCGGCTTTGGCTACGCAATCACTGCCCTTGAAGTTTTCAACGAAGGCAGGCGCTCTTTTGACCTCGGCCGCTGGCAGGAATCGAAAGAAACTTTCGCCCGGTTCATGGCGACATGGCCAGAACACAAGCTCAATCCCGAAGCTCTCTATTATTTCTCTCTGGCAGCGGCCAGAACTCTACCAGAGAGATCACGTGAATACTCCGACTCACTTGTCGATGAAATAGCTTCGGCCATCAGTACACTGAGCGTCGAACTTCCGGGAAAAGACCTGACCGAACTCAAAGTGGCTGTAAATCTTGCCGGCACCCGCAATGCTCCGGTTACATGGTCAGATCTTGCAACCCTCACCCCAGCCGAACTCAAACATTACCTCAACCGCAACTGGCACCCAGACCCATCGACTGCTCCGATCGAAGCATTGTTCTGGGAAACCACCTGGCGCAAAAAAAACACATCTGTCCTGGAGCCTGATCTGACGGCAGCAATTGCCCTGTTAAAGGCACGCGCACTATGGCAGATAATGCTTTCCCCCTTGTCGATGTCCGCAAATTCCGATATACTGAAGACATGGGGCTATTGGCCCGTACATACCTGCTTTGAAAAAGAGGTTAATCAGGGTTTTCAATACGGAAACCCCGATATAAAAAGGGAATTAGCGTTGCTGGGTTACCACTACGACTGTTTCCGAAACGGTGGTTTTGCGAAAGCTGATGTTTCACCCCGGAAAAGCCGCTGGTATACCTACCTGTCTGAAAGAGGTTTAAATCTTCAGGAGGCCTGGTGTCCAAGGTGAAAAAGTTCATGCCAACAATCAAGATTGTTAGTATAGTGCTGCTCGTGCTGGCAGCGGGATATTACTTTTCCTCAATTCCCGCAGCCACCAGCATCGACTTCAGCACCATGCGCAAAAATCTTGCAAGCTTTGGCATCAGAACTGAAGTCGAAGAACCACCCCCCGTTGCCTCGATCACCAAAACGATTGAAGAAGAGCTTGCCGCCCGCGACGAAGAACGCGACAGGCATGTTAACGAATCGCGAGCCCGCCAGTATGTCGAATCTGCCGTCAACGACTACTACCAGGGCAGTTACGAAGAAGCTCTGCGCCGACTCGACCGGGCACGCATCTACGACCCAAGCAATTTCAGCATCTTCAAGCTGAGCGGGCAGATTTTCTTTGAGAAAAACAAGTTCCGCAAGGCTTTCAACGACTGGGAAAGAGCCAACCAGCTCCCTAACGACGACCGCACCATAACCCGCGACCTCGATGTCCTGAAAAGACTTATAAGATACAGTCGCAACGAGATAGACCGCCTCAATCGCACCCTCAACCGTGAACCAGACAATCAGGTAGCCAAGGCGCGCCTCAAAGAACTAGAAGAACAGATGCGCGAATAATGTAGGTGTACAGTCGGTGATTTTCAGCCGATAGGTACACTCAACATGAGTGACGCAAAAACCAGTTTTCTTGAGCAGCTGTATTCAGATGCCGGCTTTACCTTTTTCTGCGATCTGCCGGACTATCGCAGCAGAATGCCGGCACATCTTTCTGCCAGCAGTCAGTTTGCACTGTTGACGGACCGAAGACAGTTCAGAGAGTTCTGCTCGTCAAAAAAACTCACAATTCCTCAGCATGCCGTTTCAGAGCAATTTGCCAGGCTCAGTGCCTGGGCGGTCAAATTCAACCGTTTCCCGCTGATCATGAAAAGCTCTACCAATCTCGCCGACGGTCGGGCCTGCTATATTCTTAAAGCTTTTCGCGAACTGCCCGAGTTTTTTGAACAGATCACCAGCGAATTTCCCGGCCCGGTTATGCTCGAAGAATTTATCAGTCCGAAAGCAAGAATAGAAATCACATTTTTCAATGGCGCCCCAAGAATGGTTGCCCAGGTCAGTCTTGATAAATCACTTAAACTAAGGCACAGCTGGCGGGCCTTCCCTGTCAGACTGCCGACAGCGACAATCGACCGCATGCTTGAAACTGCAAAACTTTTCCCGGAGCTTACCGGGGTTAAAGATGCGCCTATACGGCTTGCATTTGCATTAACCCAGACTGGCCCGGTCTTAACGTCGATAAACAGTGGCTATAACCGACCAGAATACCATTCGGGCTGGCGAAAAGCAGCTGGAATTACAACTCTTGCCGAATCAGGCATCGAACCATCTGCCTCCGACAAATTCTGCAAGATTCTGCACTTTTACGAATGCCACAATGATGAGATTTCAGAAGACAGACTGAAGCAGGCAGCCGAAAATTCTTTTCGCCAATGGGCCCGCATCGAAGATCAGGCCGTGATTATGCTTTCATCTGAAAACGCAGCGACCCTGCTGGAAGATTCCAGAAGGGTCGCTGCGTTGTTCAAACACCTGGTCGAGTAATCAGAATTTACTGCGATAACCGCGCCAGACATCATAGAAAAGCTTGTTGCCCTGAAAGTGGGGGCAGTATTTGTAAAACGAATAGGTTGCGGCATTCTTCACGGTAACCTGCTGTCCATCGATATTCATGGTAACCTTCTCGCCGCGGTCAAGCTTTGCTTTTGCCGCATCATAATGGCGCCGATAGGTATGGGCAGCATATTCTATCTGCTTGTCAAAGCCTTTAAAATTCTGGTTCCAGTTGCCGGAATCATAACAACCGACGCCAACCGCCCAGTCAAGCTGTTTCTGTGTAGCAGTCGATTTGCTTATCAGCCCCTGTTCGCACTGCAGGCGGGTTAGTAACACCTGCGGATTGATGCCGTATTTTTTCGCGGCGTCGTAAATCATCTGAGCCGGGGTCGAGCCACGGTAAGGCTTTGCCAGCACCGAGTTCTTCGACTCAAGAAACCGCTGAATCTGTGCCACCGTCATGGTGCCGGAATTGGTCAGAGCGTTGTCAGAGATCAGATAGTCTTTCTGAAAAGTCTGCTGCCATGATTCATCGCCAGCAGGAGCCACTTTGTAATTGCCGGCAGCGCCAGAAGTTGAACCGGTTGTAGCCTGAGTCTGAGTATTCTGCTTGTTAACAGCGGTTGTGCCAGTCGGCTTTATGCCGCGCGGCAGAGCGATCAGCTGCCCCGGGAAAATCAGATTGGGAGTGGCAGCAATCGAAGACGCCTGGTATTTAAGAATGTGCTGCCACATACCCGAAGACCCATAAAACCGCTCACAGATCTTCGACAGCGAGTCGCCAGATTTAACCCGGTAATAATCCATGCCGGTAATTTCGCCGCTGACACCGCTGACGCTCCCGGAAACTGCCGGCGCGGCTGCCTGGTTGGCGGTGCTGCCAGCATCCGAAGTTGCTGCCTGAGTCTGACTGCCACTTCCAGATGAGGCTGAATTGCCTATGGTAACGGTAGAAACACTGAACGGGTTTGTCGAGTCAGTGTTGCCGGAAGATACAGAGGTGCCGGCAGCAGATGCATCACCTTTTTCAAGCTTTTCAAGGTCCATTTCCTGGACACCGGGGGTATTGCGCAGGATTTCGATTTCAAGATTGCGCTTCGCCTCTTTGAAGGCATCGGCGTATTTTTTAACATCTTCGCGCCCGAGGCCGGCTGCCTGCTGGTATTCCTGATAGGCCTTCTGATACTTCTCGAAAGCCTTCTCGACATCGCCTGGGGAAGAGGGGGTGCGGGCAGAAGTCAGGGTCGTCTTTCTGTCTTTGTCATCCCGGGTCATTTCGCTGGTGACAACGAGGGTTGCGGCGCCAAGGGCAATGCCCACGGCCATGGTCAGCATGAACCCGATTACGCCCCTGCGATTGTTGATAATCATGATATTCACCCCGAAAATTCAATTGAAACGAACCAGTGTTTTAATCATAGCAGAAAAAAATCGAACCCGATGTAAGAAATACCAATTTTCTCTGCAAAAGTTTGTACAATTTGTTTTATATGTGGTAAATTATTAATAACCTTCATTACAGCAGGCTTTTTAGATGAGCACCAGAGCAACGGCCGATAAAACCTCGATCTTTGTAGGAGTGGCGTTTCTTCTCATCGCCGGCATTATCGGTACAGGCGGCATACTCTGGAAAAATTTCGTCGAATACACCGGCAATGCTTCCGGACTCCCGGAAGTATTCAGCGGCATCGCCAGTCGGGCGCCATATGAAGAAACAAATGACCCGGAAAGCCGCCGCGAAATTATCTTCACTTTCGTCATTCCGAGGGGCGACCTCGTTCAGTTCATCGAAGTGATGCAGCCAAAGCTCGACCGGATCGTCGAAAAAACCGGCAAAACCGCCCGTATCGACGTTTCAATGAACGAACTCGAAGTAATAAACAAGCTGAACCGCAAGCTTGCCGACTATGGCAGCATCACCGCCATGGCTTACATCAATTACCGAAAGAATCACCGGATCAGAGCCGTTCTCGAAAGGTTTTTCGACCCACCCAAAAAGGTTATTTTTCTGGTCAGAAACAATGATCCTGCCAGTTCACTCGAAGATCTGCGCGGCTACCGCATCGCCTATCGCGGTGGTGACCAGCTTTCCGGCTACCTTATTCCGGTGCGGGAAGTCGAAAAAAAAGGGTTTGCGCACAGCACTTTTTTCAAACAGGAACACTTCTCGGAAAATTACAGCGACTCGATTCTCGGCCTGCAGAACGAGCAGTATGACTGTATCATTCTGACCAGCAATTTCTTTCTTGAGCAGCCCGAAAGCGTGCGTAACAGTCTGAAAGTCGTGCATGAAAGTCCACCGGTGCCGGGTGGGCTTTACATCGTCAATTCCGATTACCGCAGTCCTTTCGAGCAGACGGTTGTCGGCAATTTCATGAAACTCGGCAGCAAAATGCAGTCTTCGGAAATGTTCTCAGGCATGTTCACCACCAGACAGCCAGACGAAAAGCTTTTCGACCAGCTCGAGGAGGACCTTGCCGATGCCAATTGACCAGCAGATACAGCAGAAAGCACAGAATTTTTCGGTAAGCTTCAGGCAGAAAATCGCCGTAACCTTCACACTGCTGATCGTTTTCATCATGCTGGTTTCGGTTTATCTGGTAACGATTCAGATCAAGCACACCAGCCTTGGGCGGGCCGAAGAGAGCGGTCGTCTTCTCGGTCGCATGATTGCTCTTGCCATGGGTGAAGATATAGTCAGAGGCAATTTTCAGGGTATCGACTACGCTCTGCGTGAGTTTGTAAAACTCAACAAGATCGAATACTGCCTGATTCTCGACAATCAGGGGCGCATTATATCGAGCACCCACCCGAACACGCACGGAAAATACTTTTCAGATGGCTGGTCACGGGCCGCCCTCTTTTCTTCAGATCTTTCAATACGCAGGGCCACTGCCAACAGCCGGCCGGTATATGACACATCGGTACCGATTGTGATTGGCGGCAAACGCTATGGGCTGATCAGAGCCGGTTTTACCATCGATGAAGAATACACACACATTCGCAATCTTCTTGTATACAATCTCACACTGGGCCTGGTGCTGATCCTGATCGGCATTTTCATCGCCTATGGCATTTCGGCGACTCTTCTGAGCCCGCTTAACTCGATTCTACAGTCAATTGAGTCGATGAGCCACGGCGACTACAGTTACAAGGCAATGGTCAGGTCGTCAGACGAGTTCGGTGAACTGGCAAGCTCATTCAACCGCCTTGCATCGATTCTGCATGATAAAGAAACCACCAGCAATTTTATCACCCGCAAAATTTTCGAGCACTCGCCCGAACTCTCAAGTCGCAATTTTTCAGGAAAAACCGTGCATGCGGTCATTCTTCATCTTGAGCTGCACCGTTTTAACAGTTTTATCGAACGCAGTTCACCATCTGAAGCCGTCGATACCCTGAACCGCTTTTTCACTCAGACCACCGAAATCATAGCCAAAGCCAACGGCCTGGTAGACAAACTCGGCGATTGTTTCATCACCGCGATTTTCCCGATCAACAAGAATGACGCCTGGCCGGCACAGCTTCGCGCCGGCTTTGCAGCCCTTTCCGTAAGAAACAATCTGAACATTTTCAACTTTAAAGCCGCCCAGCTCGGAATTGAAGAAATCAACATGCGCTCTGGCCTCAGCTGCGGCAACGTCATTATCGGTCATATCGGCACCCGTTCCAGATCAGATTTTTCAGCAATAGGCCCGGTTTTAGCCAATGCTCGCAATGCCGCCGGGCATTCGAACCGTAACAACTCTTTTCAACCTGCCAGCGATCAGGCTTTCAACTCGGCAGCGCGTGATTATCTTTTGTTCAAGCCTGTGGTCATACCCGACGAAAGTCACGAAAGCAGCGATTACTTTACCATTACCGGCTTCTCAAACATCGCCTATTTCTGCGAGCGTCTAAAAACCGCATCTGGTCGCGGAGCGATCGCGATATGCCAGGCCCTTGGCCTGACCGGCACCTCAGAAGGCCTTAACCAGCTGATAAAAATCATAGAAGACAAGGATTTCGGCTTCAGAACAGATGCAATCAGGGCAATTTCACCTTTCATGTTTCAACAGAATACCCTGGCTGTCGAATATCTTAAAAAACTTGCCAAAACAACCGACAACCCCGAGTTCAAATCGGTCGCTGTCAGCATACTCGGCATGAGCCGTTCACAGGCACTTGCAGACTTTTTCTCAGAAATGTTCAGTGACCCGGATGACCGTGTACGTGCCAATGCCATTGAATCCTATATTCCGCTCGATGTGGCCGACAAACGCGATCGCCTGAAAAGCCTGCTGAATGACCCCGCTCCCCGCGTCTGCGCCAACGCCCTGCTTGGCCTGTGGCTGGCAGACGATCAGCAGACCCTCAACTGCCTTTACGACCTTTTGAAATCCGACAGCAGCGGCAAACGCGCCTCTGCCGCCTTCGCCGTCTATTTCCTTTCGGCCGCCCGCAAGTTTCGCCGGCTTTTTCCGGCTTATTGCGAGCAACCCGGCCTGGCGACAATGCAGATCGTCGAAAGCATTTTCCGCAGACTGACCCTGATGCTCGAAAGCCAGGAGAATTCAGAAAGACTTCAGGCTCTCAGGGCCATCGGCAGAGTTGCCGACACCGACAGTCGCGATCTCGTAGTTAAAATGCTCGAGGAAGAAACCGACCCCGAAATCATCAACCTCGGACATTCAATTCTCTCGGAATGGGAAAGATCATCAGGCACTCAAACCGATACGGCGCGCCCCCGCAGCAGGGATTGAAAAATTTTTTCGCCGATAAAAAGACCGGCGACGGCGGTAAAGAACTGAACCCCCAGCACTGGCATCAACAGCCATTTTGCTGTCGTCGTAATATCGAGAATCTCAACGATCATATAACCGGCACCACCGATTATCGCTCCCTTGGCCAAAGCCGGGCAAAGAATACGCAACAGCGGCCCCCTCGCGGAAAATACAAAATAAAGGCCGATCAGTAAAAAATTGCCACAGACGATAACCGGCAGAACCGGGTACATCGGCGCCGGCAGATGGCCGGAAACAATGCCGCCAAGAGGACTCAGAAAAGCGAGAATAAGAGCATGCCGCAAGCCGTTGTAAAGAAGAACGAAAACAAAAATGGCATTGACGATCGTACCGGTTACCGGGTTCGGCAGCCCCACCAGCTGAACTGCAAGCAGAACAGCAAGAAAAATACCGGTTCTGGCGGCTACTGCAAGTTTTTGTCGCGGTGCAACATCGTCTTCATGCGTGGTTTCCATAGCGGGAAAATTTTAACACCCTGAAGCTGTTATGGCAATTCAAATTTTCTCTTGCTGCAAACGCAAAACTATTTGCCATTTAATTGACAAGTAAAATTTTCATGGTATATTTACTGCTTGTTGTTGCAGGAATGAGGATATTAGATTGAAGTTCCCTGAAGGAGGTCCGTGTGGACGCACAACTTTTTTTCTGGCTGGCCCCGATAGGCTCGCTCACCGCGCTG
>CAZFUG010000113.1:12318-13293 GCA_964522035.1 uncultured bacterium | reverse complement strand
TCAACCCCGTTGAGTCTGATAACCTTGATCTCTGAATTTATGCCGCCCATTGAAATGAAACCGATCGCATCGGGATCGTTTTTGACCACTTCACGCACACCGCCCATCGAATCCTGAACCAGGGCAAACCGGTCTATCTCGACTGGCTTTTTGTTTTCGATCATCACCAGGTCGTCAAAAGCCGAGCGGGTTCCTGAGCCCTCTTCGCGAATGATAAGATGGATTTCACGATCGGGGCCGCCCACCTCTTTCCAGGTTTTGATACGACCGGCGAAAATGTCGCGAATCTGCTCACGCGTCAGAGAACCGACAGGGTTGGCCACATTAACAACCAGAATTATGGCATCATAGGCGATGGTAATTGGAGTGAGGGTTTTCTCTTTTTCATCTTCAGTCTTCAGCTTGCGTGAAGACATTCCGAGGCGGGCAGTTCCGGTATAAACAGCCATAACACCCGCACTGCTGCCGCCACCCTCGACATTTATCTTGAGTTCCGGGTGTTCCTTGCGATAATGTTCGACAATTTTTTCCATCAGCGGTTGAACAGAGGTCGAACCGGCGATCACCATTGCCTGACGGGAATCTCTGCATCCGATCAGAGCCGGTAAAACAAACAGTCCGAAAAAGAAAAAAAGCCGAAGGCAATACCGCCCATCGGCTTTTATGATTTTACATAAATTTCTTAAAGGTTGCATGGCGCGGACTATAACAAAAAAATAATCCGTTGGCAAACACTTTTTAAACACCAAAATATATTGTGTCGGGCACATAAGCCACAATTGCGGGTTTTTGCGACAAACTACTGCTTTGTTATCGATTCGTTTAAAGGTGATGGTACATAAAAAAAGGCTGTTTCATATTTCTATGAAACAGCCCCGTTTCTGACTGAGTTAAATCAGCGGCCGGTCATCACTTCGCGTTCGTGATCGTAAAAAACGTCATCATCAGATGAGCCCTTGCCGGTCATCGGGTAAA
>CAZFUG010000113.1:879-12308 GCA_964522035.1 uncultured bacterium | reverse complement strand
GTTGCCGCCCATGGTGTAGAGCTGCCAGTTGAATTCCTGGCCGTTAACGCTGGCGTTGAAGGTCAGAGCGCCGGGAACGCTGCCCATGCTGCGGGCGGTTTCGATGGCTATATGGCCAAGGGCAAGCAGAGCCTGCACTGAGTGACCATTAGAGAAGCCTCCCTTGGGCTTTTTGGCTTCACCAAGAGGACCATCTCCATCCGGATCCCAGACGAAACTGCCGGTGTAGATCTTCTGGTTGCCCATACCGGCTACAGCAGAAAGAACGTCGGCGCGACCACGGCGTTCTGCGTCATAAAATCTGTACCACCAGTGAAAACCGCTGACTTTCGAGCCTTTGGTTTCGCCGGCGATTACATGTTCAAAGCCAAGACCAGAACCGAACCAGTTGTTCTTGAGGTCTTCCATGCTGGTGTTTGTAACTTTGAGGGCATGCATAATAACCGGGTCATTTTTAAGGGTGGCAAGAAAAGCATCGATATCTTTATCGAGTCTGGGAGCATCGTTGGTGCCGGCTTTGGGGTTGAATTTTTCGCAAAGGGCCAGAGCGTTTTTATAAGAAACCGGGATTTCGCCGGCGTAATCTTTGAAAAGCTGACCCTTGTTGTATTTATCGTTCTTTTCAACCTTGATCGCATCGCGATCGAGGCCGGTAATCGGAGCACTGAGTTCGAGAATCTGTTTGCGGATTTCGGTTACGTTGCGTGACGAACCGTAAGCCGAAAAAAGAATCGGGCTGCCATTGTTGGCAATAGCTTCGGCTCTGCTGACCGCAGCTTTGAAGTCATGATCAGACTCGATAAGACCAGCAGCAATGCTGTTTTCAAGGGTCTGTCTGAGGCCCGCATCTTCAATGGTGGCAAGCTGATCATGGAAAGCACTCAGACGCTCGCTGGCGGCGTTCTGGGCATGAAGTGGGGTTAACAGACCCGCAACAAGGAAAACAACGGAAAGTAATCTTTTACGCATTTCTGCTCCTTACTCGATACTCAATACTTTTACGAGACAGAATACAAACTTGATACAGATACTTATTCAAAAACGAACCAGATACTAAAGTGGCAACAATCGTCGCCCTACTCAATACGATACTTTTTACAGTTTAACCCATAAATATAGAAGTGACAATAGCAATTACAAATCTTTTTTTTATTTTTTTTCGTACACCAGATATTCATGGGCCGACCAGGGCACCACTGCTTACAGGTTCGGCGGCACCGGCAGCCATTCCCGAGCCCAGAAACATCGCACGCCAGGTATTTATTTCGGCCCGATCCCGGTCAGACAAAAATTCAGAGCGCAGCGAAACGGGTTTAAGAACCCGTTCAAAGAAACCCTGCAAACCATCTGCGAGAATGTACACATTTTTAAATCCTGCGGCATTAAGAACAGCCCATGCTTGCCCAGGGTGCGTCGGGCCATTTGAATAAAGTATAATGCGATCAAAGCGACGATATCTTTCGAGCCCTGCGACAAGAGATGACAATGGCTGGTGCACCGCGCCGGGTATGTGCCATTCATCAAATTCCTCACGGGTTCTTACGTCGATCAGAGCAATTTTTTTCTGGCCCGCCAGTTTTTCACGGGCGAAAATTTCGGGTTCAAGATGATCCTGGCCAGTTTCGATTTTATGCAGAACCTCTTCTGATGAAACAGAGGCAAAACGCACAGCATCCATGGGAAATCTGTCAAGTAGCAGGTTGCCGCAGGCGGCCAGCAGAATCATTACCGAAAAAACCCACAGACCGTTGCTTCGGCTTGCCACCAGCGTGAACTTGAATTTTTCTTCGATCAGCTCTGAGAACCAGAACGCGATAACCGCAATAACCGTCAGAACCAGACCAAACTGCGCGAAAGTCATGCCGACAAGCTCATATATAAAGCTCCTGCCCATGTCTTCCATTACATACAGCGGTTCGAGAATGTCGAAAAAATCATTGAAGAAAAAGCTGCCGATCATGGAACCGACGAGAAAAACCAGCGCATCGAGCCTGCCGCTGACCATGCCGACTGCCGCAGTGCCGGGGCACCAGCCGCCAATAACAAAACCGATACCAAAAATCACGCCGCCGACGACCTGCGCATAAAGAAAGGTTTCGGGCACATAAATCGATTCGGCTCTGACAATTCCGGTTGCCAGAACGAAGCCAACACCGAGCATTGCTGTAATGACCGCGCTGAACATGACCTTAAGCACCGTCATGTCGGCAAAATAAAATATCCCGGCAAGCTTTTTCGAGCTGCCAAAACCAGCCTGTTCAAGACACCAGCCGAAGCCGACACCAATTATCAGTGAACAGACAAGCGCCATGGGTGAATTGAGAGACATGCTGCCATAAAAGGTTTCAATCATGCCATTGCCTCCTGAAAAAGTAGGCCATCAGGTAGCCACCGGCAAAAGTTGCCAGAAGAAAAGCGACGCCACCGGTTGAAAGCAGCGCAGTGCCGGTCAAAGCCTGGCCAGAAGTGCAACCGCGCGCCAGTCGCGAGGCAAAACCGGCCAGAATTCCGCCAAGCAATGCCAGAATCAGTCTTTTGCCTGCCGGAAAAGCTGCGCCGCGCTCGACCATGACTTTTACCCGTCGGTTGAGCACTGCCGAAACAAAACCGCCAAGCATGACACCCACCAGCATGTAGACCAGATAATAGTTCATTGGCTGCCCACCCCAGGCACCAAAATACTTCGAACCAAGCACATGATCTGGAATGATGCAGAGGCCACACCAGGCAGATGCACGGGCAATGGCGTTCGAAGCCCCGAGGCCTGCCCCAAGAACGATGAATGAAACAAGCAGTGTCAGGCCGAGCAAAAACCCGGCAAGATACGGATTCATGTGAGGTTTTTCGCCGTTCATCAGCAACCGGCCCCCTTTCTGACTGGTTTTGCAGTCGGCGCCGATGGTACTGGCGCTTTTACGGGCGGCATCGGCAAAGGTTCATTTCTCTGGCCCGGCACGAGCTGATTTTGCGCGGGAGAAACCGGCGCACTGCTACCGGGCGCCAGCATGCGTTCACGCATAAACTTCATTTCCGCGGCGCGCCAGTAACCTTCGATACCGCCAAGCAGAGCCTTGATCGGCCGGCGCGTTTTGCGCGAGAGAATGCCGGCTGCAATCATGGCCAGACTGCCGTCGCGGTCAACAATCACCAGAGGCACATCTCCGCCCTGCCAGGTAAGGTTTTCGATCAGATCGGCAATGTCAACCTGCTTAGCTCCAACCGGGTTGTAATCTTCGACCTGCTCGAATGGTCTGACGTCAACAATTTCAAAAGTCCCGGGCAGATCTTTTATCATTTTCTGCAGCTGGTCTGGCGAAATACGGTCAGGCAGATTCAGGTTGCGAAATGCCGAAGAACCTTCAGACACAGCCACAGGCTTTGCTTCTGTGCCCGCATCAATTCTGATAACCGGCAGACCAGCTTCGATCCAGGCTTCAGAACCGCCATGCATACTGGTAGCCGCTTTAAAACCAGCCCGTTCAAGTAACCCGATGGCAAGATTCGACCTGAAAGCTGAGTTGCAGACAGCCACAACCGGCTGATCTTGAGCCAGCCTTGTGGGCGCCTGTTTTTCGAGAATATCGAGCGGAATATTGAGAACTTCACCGATTTTCATGCCAAAATACTCTTTGGGGCGACGAACATCGACCACAACCGGAGCCTCGCCCCTGAGCATCTGTTCGTGCAGTTCAACCGCCTGAACCAGTCTGGTTGTGACCGTCTGGCCACCGGCAGCGATGTATTCATCAAACAGAACGTATTCGGCATTGTAACCAACCCGCGTCAGTCTTCTGGCCGCTTCGACCAGCTCAGGCATGCTGCCAACCAGTATCAGCCGGCTTTTAAAAGGCACGATTATGCCTGTCCAGGTCTCGAAACGACCACGCAGGGCAATATTTACCGAGCGCGGCATATGAGCTGCCGCATAAGTCGAGGCATCGCGCACGTCGACGAAGTAAACGCCGCTGTCGGCTTTCAGACTGGCAGGGTTATCCACCCTGGGTCCAAGTGGATTTTCCCAGTCGATTTTTTCCGGCCCGGTACGATTGATACGGGCATTCTCACCAAAATACTGCGGAGCCGGTTCAAGACCGCTGATAAAATTGGCGATAAAGGCGCTGCGATTACCGACAAACTTCAGATAATGGTTGCTGACCTTTTCCTCGCCGATCGTCGAAGAAGGAGCTTCGCTGAGATTGGCCCCGCACAGAGAACCGGCTCCGTGTGCCGGCAGAACGACAACATTGTCGCTCAGAGTGGTCAGCTTTTTGTTCCAGGTGTCGAACATCATGCCAGCGAGCTCGGCTGCTGAGTAACTTCCACCCATCAGATCCGGCCGGCCAAGACTGCCAACGAAAAGAGTGTCACCCGAAAGCAGAAATTCCTGCTTATCAGGTATCGCCGCCGGGCTTACAACACCAGAAAGGCTGTCGGGTGTGTGTCCGGGGGTTTCAATAATTCTGACAACCGCCTTGCCGACTTCGATGGTGCTGTCTTCCTTCAGTTCCAGGTGCGGGTATTCGGCACCGCTTTTGTGGCTGACGAATACCGGCTTACCGGTAGCAACCGCCATTTCAGTATGGCCGGCAACGAAATCGGCATGCGAATGGGTAAGGAAAGTGCCAACCCATTCAAGCTTCTGATCAACAGCATAAGCCAGATATGTGTCGATATCGCGGCCCGGATCGATCGCGAGCACTTTGCCATCGCTGATCAGCAGATATGAATAATGCGACAGAACGCCCAGATTGAACTGCACGACCCGCAGGCCGGTTCCCTCATAAGAAGCGACAATCTGATACTTCGCCGCCTCATCAGAGTGTGAAGCCGATTCAGAATCGGCGATGGTCGCTGCCATGGCCGCTGACCATGTAAGCAGAAAAACAGCTGCAGCCAGAAAAAGCAGGCAATGTTTCTTCACCATGTTCCCTCCCGTTGGTTTCGGTCAGGAAATTATACACCAAAAAAACCGGCCTGGTTTGCAGCCAAATAAAAAAGGCCCCGGAAGCTTTTCCGGAGCCTTTTTTGTGACTGCTGAATCAATCCCAGCGGTGGTGCAGACCGAAGACTACGCCAAAGTCATGGCAGTAGCCCCATTCTTTCTGCAGTGCCATCGGGAAACCAACGCTGCCCTGCCAGGAATCATTGAAGACCAGGAAACCGAGAACCAGATCGACGTTGGTATCGTCGGGGCCAGCATCCATTTCGTATGAAGTGCTGTTGATTTCACCAACAATCGAGAAGTTGCGGTTAACGCGATAGTCGGTGCCGGCTCTGAGCATGAATTTGCTCAGACTGTCTTCTGAATCGTTGGCCAGAGCGAGGTTCAGATGGCTCGACCATTTTTCGTTCATGCGGCCGGAATAGGCACCGCCGACTTCTACCCAGGCGCCGCGGGTTGCTTCTGCGGGACCGACGCGAACGCCAGCAACGCTTTTGCCGGTCATGGTGACCAGAGGCTGATGGTAATTGCCACCGGGGAATTTGCCCTCGGCGTGCAGGGTTACAGCGTGATCGCCTTCGAGGTTTTTCCAGACCTGATAACCGACTTTAACAGACGGATCATGCATGCCTGAAAGGCTGACTTCGCTGCCAACACCAGAGCGTTTGACTTCCCATGACTGGAAAGGCACGGTAACACCGGCGAACATCTTCTTGCCAGCCCAGTTCAGATGTATCGGGGTAACCATTTCGGTGCCCTCGATGATATTCTTCTGGCCGTTCAGATACTGGTATTTTTCGTATCTGAGATTCAGACCGAAATTCCAGGTTGAAATGTAGGGCAGGAAAGCTGACTCTACACCAAACAGACCATGGTAACCATTGAAGTTGGTGAAATACGGAGTGAAATCTGTGGGCTTGAGTTCATCAGGAATACGATAGCGCTCTTCGCGGTAAAGTTCGCGGGTGCCGATTGCCACAGGAGCATTGGGAGCAGCCGAAGGACCTGGTACCGGGCCGCCCATATAGGGTGATGCCGGGGGTTCCATCGGGCCGGGCATGCCAACCGGAGGTGGCGGAGGCGTCATACCGCCGCCGTAGACTGGCGGTGCTGCCGGAGGAGCGTAGCCATCCATTGCGGCCGGTGCTGAGCTGTAGGGAGCGTAAGCACCCTGTGGCGGAGCGACGAGCGGCGGCGGATCGAACGACGGGTTACTGACGGCCGGCGGTGCCTGGTTCAGACCCATCGGGGCTGCAGCACTTTGCCATGGCTGCGATGACAAAGGTCTGGCATCGGCGGAAGGAGCCGACATTTCATATTCACTGGGTTCTGCACCCGGAATAACGATGGTATTACCGACAATCAGCTTGTTCGGGTTGATCTTTGGGTTGGCCCGGGCAATTTCGCGCCATTTCTGCGATGAACCGAGCAGGCGTTAGGCAATCTTGCCAAGCGTATCGCCGCGCTGCACAGTGTAACTGCCACCGGTCTGGCCGTAATAACTGGCATCGGCTTCGGCGGCATCGGCTGAAACTGAGGGAGCCGGCGTTTCGCTTACTTCTTCGTCTGCTACTTCGAAATCAGCCGGAATAGACTGTTGAACCGGCTGTCTGACAGTATTGGCTGTGGCAGCCATACGTGCCGGCGGCGCATTGTTGAGTGCAGCGGCATTGCTGGTAGCTCTCGCAGTTGCCGGAGCTGCAGCGACGGCAGCCGGAGCCGCCATATGGCTGTTGTCAGAAACGGTTACAAGTCTCTGACCGACAACAATACGGTTACCGTTATCGATGTTGTTGAGAACCATCAGGTCCTGCCAGCGATTCGGGTCGCCGTAGACCTTCATGGCAATTTTCGGCAGGGTGTCGCCGGCCTGAACCACGTAGTAAGGGTTCTGTGCGGCAGCGACCTGTGCCGGAGCAGCTGCTTTCGCAGTCGCAGCACGTGGCGCGGCGCTGTTCCTGGAAGCATTGACCGGAGGCTCGACCGGTGGCCGGTAACTCGCCTGACCCAACGGGGCTGCCGCAACGCGTGGCGGAGCCGACATCAACTGCTGCTGGGCCGACTGCCCGGCCGGGCCAACTTCTTCCCAGTCGCCCATGGCCGACTGAGCTCGTGTCATTGCAGGTGCTGCGAAGGCCAGCCCCATCGATATGATGGCTGCAAGGACAGGATCTTTGGCCCTGAATGAATTAAACCTTTTCATCTCTGACCTCCGGTCTATCCGATTTGGATGAATCATAGTTTCCAGTATTTCTTGAATTGCGCCTTGAGTAATTTTGCAGAGCCGTACCAATCTGCGTATGAGATAAGTTCGTCTTTGTTCACCTTATCGACAGCAGATATATTTTTATTGAGCAATAAACTAAAATGTTGTGAAGTCGCCCGCGCCATCAGGTTACCCGGCGTGCCACCCTCGAGCACCGATATCAGTCGGCCGCCGCAGATGCGCCGGGCCAGTTCCATGACCTGCCTGAAAATGTCGAGCAGGCCATTTTCGGTAACGCGCAGATGCGATGCCGGGTCGTCATTGAGCACATTGGTGCCGAAACCGACGATGAAAAACTCGGGCATATACTGCCAGAGAATCTTGTCGACCACTTCGTTGATGCAGACGCGGTATTCGCGGTCACCATAGCCAGAAGCGAACGGCACATTGAGATTGTGGCCAAGTGCGCCTTTTGCCCCGAGCTCTTCGTAATGGCCCGTGCCGGTCACACCCGGGTATTCATGCAGGGAAACCGTCATCACGTCTTTGCGGGCGTAAAAGATTTCCTGGGTGCCGCTGCCGTGCTCGGCGTCAAGATCGATGATCACGACCCTTTTCAGGCCGTATTTCTTGGTCAGATAGTGAGCGCCGGCCGCCATCGGGTTAACCAGACTGCCAAAGCCTGAACTGGCGATACCGGCATGATGGCCCGGCATGGCAGTCAGACAGAAAGCATTCGCCGCCCGGCCTTCCATGACCATATCGACCGCGTCAAGCACGCCGCCGGCGCCAAAACGTGCAATTTCAAACGATTCCTTGATCAGTGGTGTCTTTTCGTCGAGCTGTTCAAGCCCGCTGTAGCTTCTTTTGTGCAGATCATTGAGAAATTCGGGGTCGTGAATCTCGCGCAGACGCTTCATCGGGGCAATGTCGGCTTCTTTCGTGAGGCCTTCCCACAGATTGTCTTTCTGCAACTGCGAAATGATTGACGTGAGACGGCCCCCTTCCTGGTTTTCAGTCAGGGGGTCGTGCTCGAGAAGCTTGGCGTTATACATTAAAACGCCATTTACAGTGGCTTCTTCCATTTTTTCAGACAGACATGGCTGTCAGCAGCAGATCTTTGTCGGCCGAGCCGTCAGAGAACTGGTCGACATCGACAAACACCCGCGCCGCCTTTTCCTTTTTCTTAGAATCAGAACTCTTGTTGTTCCAGGCCACAAATGAATTTTCGTAAGGTCTCATACTCGATACACCCTCCTTATAAAAAATCCTGTTAAGGTTATCGACATTTCCGCCCCCGCCATCAACCCTTAAGTTTGCAAAATCAAAAACCCCCGGCATAATGCCAGGGGTAAAACCTATTCAGGCCTGATTCTCAGATCTATCTCAAATCACTTTCTGCAATCAGCAACAAATATTTCATTTTAGGATTTTTGCACACCTTAAGCACAATAGATTCAATTTTCTTGCACACAGAAGTGTTTACAATTTTTGATTTTTGCATTTTTTAAGAAAATGGTGCGTTATTACAATTCGGACTCATTTTAACCACAAACAAAATTGAGCTTTGCCGTTCTCAGCAAAGCTCAATTGTTTTAACCCATTCATCTGTCATCAGCAACACAGCGAAAAGAAAGCTAGAGTCCCTGCATTTATGCTCTGCAGGAAAAGCCCCCCGGAAAAGTTACTTCCCGGATGAAGCAGCGTTGATTGCTGCCTGGTAAGCCTCGTAGGCCTGGCGGTATGACTGCAGGCGTGCTTTCTTTTCTTCGGCAGAGGCGGTTGGTGAGGTAACCGCATCAGTGTATTCGCGATAAGTTTTTTCATATGCCGCCCGCGCCGCCATAACCGACGGGGTGGCAGCAGAAGCAGGGTTGCCGACCGCAGCTTTTGTTTCATCTGCAACATTGCCTGAACCTGTGTTGGCCGGCTCCGGATCTTCAATTTTTACCAGGGTCGATTCGAGTTCGGCCTCTTCTTTTTTGTCTTCGGCTTCAGAAATGCCGCTGGCGGCATAAGCTTCATAGCCCTTCTTGAGAGTTTTGCGGCCGATCCAGCGACCAATACCGCGACCGATCGCCTTGCCGAGTTTGCTGCCGAGATAAGCGGCAGAAACTGTGCCGAGCAGCGGAATCGCGAACGGCGTTGCACCAGCCAGCAGCGCTATGCCGGCTGCAGCCCCAAGACTGCCGCCAACGAGATCGCCAAAGACTGCACCGATTGATTCTGCACTCAAAGAAGCTTTGTTAACAGATTTTATGGCATCGACAACCGCGCCAAGATCGACTTTGCGACCATGATGCAGTTTCCATTGCGCGAGAAGCTCGCCCACTGCCTTGCCAAATGTTTTTGCCGCAATGTCACCAATGCGGTAGCCGATCATCGCGCCCATACCAGCCGCCACCGGCCCCCCAATCGTCGTGCCGATGACAAAACCGATACCGGCACCAAGTGCCCCGACGGCTTTGCCGGCCACGAAACCGGCAACTTTACCGGCGGCCTTGGTTATCCACCAGTCGCGCTGCTGCACCTGCTCGACTTTTTCCTGGGTTTTCAGTTTCAGTTTGTCGAACAGCGACAGTTCAGCCGCATCGACAAATGGCGCCAGCAGCAGGCAGAGAACGAGAAGCAGACTTATATTTACATACCGTCTTTGTGCTAACAGCATACAAAGCTCCATAATAAACGCTTCAGATTTCTCTCAAGTATAAGAAAACAATTCATACCCCGCAATGTACCCCGCCACAAAATTTAAAATACCGTCGTGCCAAGAAAGAGTTTTGCGGGTAAGGTTTTAATTGCTATACTGCCGAGGCATTTTGCAGAGAGCAGCACCCGGAGAAAAAAGATGAAAAAGTTTCTCGACCATAAAAGCCTTTTCCAGAGAATCACAGAGCGCGGATTCAAGCCGGCGCATGTGGCCGAAGTCGGCGTTTATAAGCCGCAGACGTCAAATATTTATGATTTTATCAAGGCTGGCGTCAGAACCACTCTGGTTGAGCCCGACCCTAAGTCGATCGCCCAGATCAAAGAGCATTTCGCCGGGCTGAAAAACATCAAACTGCATGAAGTGGCAGTTTTCGACCGCGAAGGCGAAATCGAACTTATACAGCGCGAAGCTTCGACTTTCGTCAGCGAACTGAAAGATTCTCCGGCAATCTGCAATGACAGTTATCAGGCCCGCAATGAAGACAAGTTCGTCGTAAAATGCGTGACCTTCGATAAAATCGACGACGGCAGCATCGACCTGCTGAGTGTCGACGTCGAAGGCTCGGAATGGTACATTCTGAAAAACCTGAATAGCCGGCCTGCGGTCATTTCGCTCGAAACGCACGGCGCCGCTTACCTGAACCCGAATCTCGACGATATCAACAGCTGGATGAAGAACAACGGTTACAAGGTCTGGTATAAAAACAGCTCAGATACGGTTTTTGTAAAGCCCTCGATTATCGAGATAACTGCCGCCGATAAAACAGCCCTGAAGCTCGCCAACCTCTATCTCAAATTCAACCGCTTCAGAAAACGCCTGAAAAACCGCCTGACCGGCCGCTGATTTTTTTCAGTTTTTTTTGCGGGCGAGCATGCGGTCGAGCTGGTTGGCGAAAGCCTGACATTCTTTTTTGCCGTAAGGGGCCGGGCCACCGGTAGTGGCGCCTGATTTGCGCAGGGTGTCCATAAAATCACGAACGAAAAGGCGTTCTTTGATATTCTCTTCAGAATAAAGCTGCCCACGCGGGTCAATCGCCAGACCGCCGCGGGCGACCACTTCGGCGGCCAGCGGAATATCGGCGGTAACGATAAGATCTCCGGGCTCGGTCAATTCGACAATTCTTGCATCAGCAACGTCAAAGCCCTGTTCGATCATCTCGAAACTGATAAATTCAGATACCGGAACCCGCAGCTGTTTGTTGGCGACCAGAATTGCCGGAATCTTTACGCGCTCAGCTGCCCGGAAGATAATATCACGGGCCGCCCCCGGCAAAGCATCAGCATCAACAAGAATTTTCACCGGCTTACCAAAATTTTACAGTTTCAGAAAACGAAAAAACTTCGACCATTTTATATCTGCCCGAAAAAAGATTATTGCATAAACACGCTAATCATTAAAAACATTTATCACTGTCGATTCTCTCACAGCCAGATTCTATCTCTTTTTTCATCATCTCAAGATCTTCCCTGGAAATACAGCCAGCAAATTTAGCCATCTGACTACCAGAAACTCCCCTTAACCCCGATTTTTGCAGGCTCTTAACAAACTTGAGCACCTTTTTCTGCATATCC
>CAZFUG010000113.1:0-869 GCA_964522035.1 uncultured bacterium | reverse complement strand
AAGCTGTTCAAGCTGCTTTGTAATCAAATTGTAAGTTGAAGAACCCATTTGTACCTCCGAAGCATCTGAAACGATTGTAACAAATTAAATCCCACGATACAAATTCAGGGAAACACAACAAAAACTGACAAATTGCGGCAAGAACACCTCAGTATAAGCGGTTGCCTTTGTTGTCGTAGAGAATGAAGGCGGGCATGTCTTTGACTTTGATGCGGTGAATAGCTTCCATGCCGTATTCCGTGAAGTCGAGCACCTCTGACGAAAGAATATTTTCTTTGGCGATCAGAGCCGCTGCACCGCCAATAGTGCCAAGATAGAAACCACCGTATTTTTCGCAGGCTTTCACGACGCTTTCGGCGCGGTTGCCCTTCGCCAGGGTCACCATCGACGCGCCACGGCTCATGAAGAAATCCATATATTCGTCCATGCGCTGCGCGGTGGTCGGGCCGAAACTGCCGATCACGTGACCAGCTGGAGTCTTGGCCGGGCCGGCATAATAGACCGGGTGGTTTTTAAAATAATCCGGCAGCGGCTGACCGGCATTAACCATGTCGAAAAGCCTTGCATGCGCCATGTCACGGCCAACGATCAGCGTGCCGTTGAGCAGCACCAGCGAGCCGGCCGCATGCTTTGACAACTGCAGCAGAATTTCGGGCATCGGGCGGTCTAGATCGATGCTGGCAGCCTTAAGACTACCGGTTTGACATTTTGCCAGCAGACGCGACGGAGTGCGGTCGAGTTCTTCAAGAAAAACGCCATCGGCAGTAATTTTTGCCGCCATATTGCGATGCGCACTGCACGATACGCCAACCGAAACCGGGCACGAACCGGCATGCCGTGGCAGACGCACGACGCGGGCTTCGATAGCC
>CAZFUG010000112.1:7111-13366 GCA_964522035.1 uncultured bacterium | reverse complement strand
GGCAACCCCGAAACAACTCGGGCAGAAAGAAACCTTCTGGACCAACAATATCGCCAGTGGCAAGTTCGAACAGATCACCGCTACTCTGTGGGCCATCGGCAAGCATTGTCATGTATTCGTTCAAGATACGCAAACCGTAGACCAGTCGGCCATTGCCAGGGTTCAGAAGCAGTTTGACGACCAGATTTATCCGGTCAATACCGGCCATTTCGGCAGCGAAAACAAACCCGGCCTCGATGGTGATGCGCGCATCACCCTGCTGATGCTCGACATTCAGGATGGCTACGCCAACCCCGACGACGGTTATGTTGCCGGCTATTTCTTTGCTGGTGACCAGATGCTGCAGTCTGAATTCGAAAGCCACAGCAAAGTCAAAAGCAACGAACGCGAGATTCTCTACCTCGACACCTACCCCTGCGACCCGAAAGCCTCCGATTACCTCGAAATTGTCGCCCACGAATTTCAGCACATGATTCATCACAACCTCGACCGCGACGAAGTCACCTGGGTTAATGAGGGTTGCTCACAGATTGCACCGGTATTCTGCGGTTTTCGCCCGCCCGGCCACTACAAACTTCTCAAAGACGACCCCGACCGCAGTTTGAACAACTGGGCTAAATGGAACCCAATGCCGGATTACGGCCAAGTCTACCTCTGGAACCAGTTCATCGTCGACCACTGCCTGCCCGATGCCGCCAGCCGTTCCGGATTTTTCAAATCCCTCGTCGCCGGCAAAAAGAAGAGCATCGGCGGCTATATCAACGCCCTGAAGGGTATCAACCGCAGTTTTTCAGATACCTTCACCGACTTTTCGATCGCGAACCGCATCAACGACCCGCGGCTCGCCAAAGGTCGCTACGCCTATACTCAGAGCGCTCTCAAAAAGTTCAGACTGCCGCCCACCAAACATGTTAAAACTTTTCCGCAGAAAGTCAGCGATTCGGTCTATGTCTGGGGCTCAGACTCCATATTCGCAGATATTTCGAATGTGGCCAGCCGCCTGAAGGTTTCTTTCAGCGGTTATCGTCGTTCTATGGGCTCTACCCAGCCATACTTCAGACTTGCCGCCATCCTGCAGGATTCAACAGGTATTCAGCCGCCAAAAATCACCTTTTTCAATCTTGACGTCAACCCGGCCGACAAAAACCGGCTGATCGGTTCGATCGAAGTCAACTGTGACGGCAATTACGATGCTCTCAACATAGTTGTCATGGCACTCGCCCCCGAAGAAATCGACGATGCCACCTACATGCCCGCCTCAGGCTTTATTTATGATCTCAATTTCGAAGTTGTCGAGGCAATCGCCAATGCCAGCCGCGGCACCCACAACCTCGACATGAACGCCTTCATCGAAGCGGTTAATAATGCCGCCAGCGATTATTCGGTCGCCAATATCAGAATGCGCGAACATTATGCCAATCTGCTGATCAGAACCGTCAAGCGTGATATCGAAATGGGCTCGATGACAACCGTCGACTCATTCATTGAATCAGCCTCCGGCAATCAGCATCTGGCCCCGTTTGCCCGCGACATTTCGGGTATGCTGCTGTTTTTCCGCAATCAACAGAGCAGCGTTTTTTCTGACGACGACCTGCAGAACCGCATCGAAATGCTTGGCAACTTCAAATAATCAGGCATCGATCTCGATTCTGATTCTGAATGTCGAGCCGTCGCTCGACTCACTCACATTGCTGACCGACCCGAGCTGGCCGGCCTTTTCCTTTATCGCTTCGCGGTAAACATCTTTCAACAAGGCATTTACTGCGGCTCTGGCTTTCACTGCCAGTTCAGCCATCTGTTCAGCCATACGCGCAGCAAGCTCTGAACCAGGGGCTGTTTCCAATACCGTGCCGGCGGCAAGTGCCTTTCTGATTTTCTCTTCCATCCAGTTTATCGATTCCTCATACATACGGACATTATGAGTCTCCGGAACGGCAATGCTGAGTCGCATTTCCATGGTTGCCGGGTCAAAAACCGCGGTCTGCCCGGAGGGTGTCGGCATTACCAGCCCGGCTTCGGTTTCGCGGAATCCGGCCTCGATCAGGCGCTTTTTCAGCATTTCCTGCATGTGTTCTGGCGGCAGAATGTCGAGCAGCGGAAAATTGAGGCGGAAATCAGCAAGACGGTTGCGCAGATTCTCGGAAAGAAGAACCTCGATCGGTATTCTAATTGCGTATGAGCGACTCATAAATCTGCTCCTGTTCGTTCATATTTTCGACAATGCCGGCGACCCCTTTGTTGAAAGCATCGAATTCAAGATCGAGACCATAGGCTTTTGGCGCCCCGGCAATGAATTTTTCGTCATCGATACAGACACACCCTTCGCCAGACCAGTAGGCAACAGCTCTGCGCACCGAGGCGACAAAGTTTCCGACAAAGGCAAAAACATTGGGCAGGCTGATCTGACGTTGGTCGAGCGTCACCTCGATACAGCGGCACGGCCTTGGCGTGTGCCCAAACAGGGCCGCCGGAAACTGTGATTTAACCAGAGTGTTGACTGCAGCGAGATAATCTGCAGCCCTTTCGACCAGAAACTCACGCAGCGGCAGTTCGACATTGGCCGGCTCGTTAAAAAAGCACTGCCAGTCGACCTGATTCGGCGTCACCCGCTGCCAGGTGATATGACAGGCCTTGATCAGCCAGTTTGCCGAATTTTTTGCCAGCCACGGGAAAGAATATAATGAAAAGTCATTATGACAGATGCTTATCAACAGGGCATCAGCCGGCAAAGCGACCGGGAAAAGCGGCTCTTCGCTGGTAACCCGCCGCAGCATCTGTTCATACAGCCTTTCGGCACCACGGTGCGAGAACCTGAACTCAAGCCCCTGCCAGAAATTGGTATCGGCCGGCGAAAAGCGCTTTGTATAGCCGTTTACCTCAAAGAGAAAGCCCCGCAGCCCGAAAGTCGACGAAATAAAGCGTTTCAATGCTGCCGAAACCATTGTCTGCCAGCGGGCAGCGAATTCTTCTGAGGGTTCGAAATCGCGCGGCAGATGCTTCAGATACTGTTCATGCCTGATGACCGCGTCGGATTTGCCGCTCAGGCGGTTTTCGACGTATTCGAGCAGCATGTCTTCAGGGCAGAGCTCGACCTTCACTGCTTGATCTCCTTCTTTGTCTCGACCTGCTGATTGATCTGAATCGCACCGTCACTGCTGCGCAACTCAGGGTGATGGTCGAGACAGACGGCGGCAATTTCACCGTTTCTGACGCGGTTTGCAACATTCTCGCCAAATATGCCGGCTGCTTCTTTCAGAACGGCATCGAGCAGTTCACCGCTGCGAATCGCTTCGTTTATCTCGATGTTCGACATCGATGGGTCGTTAAAATCAACCACAATACGGGTTTCTCCGTTTTTTTCGTTGAATTCGAAGTCGAGAATGAATTTTCGCATCTGCTTCCTCCGCTCAAGGCAATATGGCATGCCCACAGAGCATGCGGCTGATTTCGTGGTCAGCATCGAGAGGGCTGCCATTGACCATTATGACACCATCTCTGATAAAAATCTCGATTTCGCGAACATTTGCCGGCCATTGTTCGCGTAAAGTGTTGTAGTAGTCGCTGATAAAGTGCAGCGTCTGGTTGTCGCTGCCAATCCAGCGCCGACCGCCCGGGGAAAACTGCCGTTCGAAGCGCCCGGCAATTACCAGATCGCAGAGGCCGGCGACGCTTTTTCTGCCGGCATCGGCTTCAATTTCAGCCCAGGTGTAACCCGAGAACATGATAATGCCGCAATAGCCTTTCTGACGCAGCAACTGCAGAAGCTGCAGCAGTTCTCCGGCCTGATCGAGTGGTTCACCGCCGAGCAGCGTCAGACCTTCAGCACGGGCCGCAAGAATCTGGCCGGCGACCTCTTCGGCAGAGAGATTCAGGCCAGTGCCAAACTGCTGCATTTCGGGGTTGCAGCAGCCGGGGCATTTGAGCGAACATCCCTGCAGCCACAGGGCAGAGCGTTCGCCCGGGCCTTCAACAGCTGTTTTTGCTTCAAATCTGGCTATCTGCACCTTTAACCATCCTGTCGATTGCTTCGTTGATCAGTTCTCCAAGAATTTTTTCCTGCTCATCGCCTTTAGTTGCGGCAAACTCGTCGGTCTGCGGAAACACGAAACGCACCGATTTCTGCCCGGGCTCATCCTTTGCCGCAAAATACCAGGTCTGCGCGTTGGCGCGCAGTTTTTCCGACAGAGCGACCGCAGCTTTGCGCCCGGCAAGCAGCATAATGCGCTTGTCGAGCATCTTCTCGCGCAGAAAATGCGTGAAAAATTCACCGGCGTCCTTTAACGATGATGGTTCGTAGCCATCAAGGACGATAATGACGTTTACCATGTCTTTAACAAAGGTTTCAATGATCTTTTCAGCAAAGTTGAACACCCAGCCGAACAACAGGCCGAGATGTCGCTCGTGCTCGAAAAATTCGGTCAGGGCAACCCTGACGACAATATCGCGGCGAATGCGAAAAACCGCACCCGAGTCTCTTTTAAAATACATCAGCTGGTTTTCGATGAACTTGTAATCAAAAAGATCGAACTGCATGCTGTCGTCGATGTAGGCAAGCTCAGATGGCACGACCGAAGACAGGGTGCCCTTGTTGGTCAGTTCGTCATAACCGCCAAGCGGCAGGGTCTGGGGTTCGCCGTATTTTGCCACGACCCAGGAACTCTCTTCTTTAAGCGTAAAGACGCTGCGGGTCCAGAAGGCCATGCCTTTCATCGCCCGCGTCATGCGCCTGAAAAACAGACGGTCGGCAGCCCTGATAAAAAGGCCTGGGTGACCGATTTCGAAAATATCGTCGGCATAGAATCTGAAATCGCTGCGTTTGAACTGACCGGCGGCGTTGGTATAAATGTCATTCAGAGCCTGATCGACGTCAAACCCGGCCGAAACGGCGTGCTCGATCGAGAACGATTTTTCGAGCTCGCTGTCGGCGAAAGCGATTTCAGAATGCTGAAACGGCGGCAGTCGCTCGATGATCTGCTGAAAAATGCCCTGCGCCAGCGCCGTATCACGGTCGGCGCCGGTCAGCAGAAAGATGCCTTCGAGCCGGTCAGCCCCTTCGGCATGACAGATGGCGTCGAGATATTCATTTTCAGCGGCAAAACCGACATGCCCGGCAAGGCGTTCACCAACCGGAACCGAAAGAAACCTGCCCATCAGCCTGGCAACGAAACCAGGCGGCACCGCATGACTGCCGCGGCGCACCAGGTCTTTCCAGAAGTCGCGCACAAAGGCAAAAACTTCTTTGTAACCAGACTTGTGCAGCGACTGGCGATACCAGAAGGCAATCTGATCAGGAAGTAAAAATCGCATATTGGCCCCTGTCAGTCGAGATTGGAGAGACGTTCTTCGATATAATCCTTGATTTTGCGCACGTCGGAGAAATTGTTGCCGCAGTAGCAGAGAATCTTGAGCTCTTCGCGCGTCACATTGCCGCCATTGAAAATGAAAGCCTGCGTCAGAATGAGCTTATAGAGTTTGATCAGCTTGCGGTCGGTTATTTCGACCTTGAGTTCATCAGCCAGCACCGAAATGAGAGCCTTGAAAGCCGTCGTGATGCGCTCATCACCGAGCAGAACCTTGTCTTCGCGTTCGATGGCCCGTGGTAAAACCGTGCTGACGACGTAGTCATGAATCATGACGAAATCATCGAGGGTACAGTCAGACTTCCAGGGTTTTTCTCGATTATGGGTGCGGCTTTCGAAGGCAACACCCGAGCGAATCAGTTCATAAAAGCAGGTATCGCGCACCGGCAGAGTTTCAGCTTTGATGATAAAACGGTCTTTGAGGGCATCGAACTCACCAAAATCAGGTATTTCGTTGCTGGCGGCGAACATGCAGACAAGCGGCACCGGCAGCGGTCGGCCTTCCTGGTAATATTTGCGCTCGTTGATGACGGTGAGCAGCACGTTGAGAATCGCCGAATTGGCCTTGAAAATTTCGTCGAGAAAGGCGATTTTCGAGGTCGGCAGATGCCCCTCGACCTTGCGCAGATAGCGGCCCGACTTCAGTTCCTGAATATCGACCGGCCCCATGATTTCGCTGGGCTCGGTGAATTTGGTGAGCATATACTCGAAGTATTCATCCTGTTTCATGCCCATACCCTGACAGAAAACCGAAACCAGCAGTGACTTGGCCGTGCCGGGTCTGCCTATAAACAGCATCGGTTCCTGGGCAGCGGCGGCTACCATCATCAGTTTCAACAGTTCAGAACGCTTGAGAAAAAAATCGTTGAGCCTGGTGTAATAGTCGACGATGCGA
>CAZFUG010000112.1:3888-7101 GCA_964522035.1 uncultured bacterium | reverse complement strand
TGATCTGATCTGTATCCTGAGTTTGATAATTCATGCTCTTCTCCTGTCAATTTTCCTAAATTCCGCAGGCCTTCTGCCAGGCAATAAAGGCCTTCTCGCCCTGCGCGGCAAGATTGAAAGCGTGTTGTATCCAGAAAACGCGGCGCTTTTCGAGCAACTGGTGCATTTCGAGCTTTTCGGGCACCAGATCGGCAAGCACACCGATACTGAGAAAGCTCATCACAGTCATGGCCTGGGCAAAAACATCATAATCATGCGTTGCACCGGCCTGTTCGAGCCACCGCATCGAACGGTTAAGCAGATCATCGAGCTGAAAGCGCCGTTTTGGCGAGTTGGTCAGCAGCAGACACATGATGATCCATTCAGCCGAACCGATGAAGTCTTCCCACCCCTTGGGAGGCCTTGGAATGCGATTCAGCAGCATATCGAAAAGGCGCTGTTCGTCGATAGGCCGTCGATAGGCCAGACAAAGTCTGAACATGTCGCAGTACATGGTCAAACGATAGATGTTCCAGACCTCGTCTCTGCGGGCGGTAATCTGCGGCGCTTCGATAAAATCGGCAAAAGCCGGGTGCGGGCCATATTCAGAAACCATCAGCAGCAGCAGGCGCTGCGCTTTCGCCTTCATGACAAAATCATCGTTTTTTAAAGCGGCTTTGAAGAAATCTGACCAGTCTTTAAACCCGTCGCCAAATCTTTTAAAAAACGCCCGTGCCACCGGCTTGCCATCTGACAATTCGGGGAATTCACTCTGACTGAGACTTTTCAGCCACTGGCAACGCTTAATCATACCGTTTTCAAGAGTTTCTTCGTCTTTTCTGTTCAGCATGAAAGGCGGTCGGTAAAGCTCGCCGGTAAAGAAATCGCGCAGTGGCGTCTCACGTATTTTTTCCATCGTGAAAAGCTTCAGCCAGCGAGCCACTTCCGGGTCGAGTTTACCGTCATTCAAAGAATCTGGCCAATCTCTGATCAGGTCGACAAAATATTCTCCAATAGCCATGGCCCGCATCTGCCTGCGGTGAGCAGCATAAGCAGGATCCTGTTCCTGGCGCCCCCCCGAAGGCGCAGTGCCGGTATTACCAATCAGATTCCAGGCCGATTGAGGGCTGAGATGAACAGATAATATTTTATACAGCTGCGATCTGACCGCGGAAGTTGCGCTATAGCTTCTGCAACAGTCGACGTGCTGCAGAAATTTAGTTACATTCATTCTGATGCGCGGGGAATCTTTCTCAGTGAGCAATTCAACCCGGTTTTCAACGTTCATGCCGCCGCCAGAAGCAACCCGGGTCTCAGTGAAGTTGAAAAAGCAGCGTTTTTCGCCTGAAAAGCCGATTTTCATACCGGCGATCGCCTGCGAAAAAATGTCAGGGTCATTGAAACGCGCACCAAAAACCAGCAGCAACCCGTAATGGAATTCACTGTACATTTGTACATCTCTGATAACCGAAAGCAGGCGCCCCTTCTCGACTTCGCTTATCGATGGCTTGAGAAGAGCTGCTAACTCCGGGCGTTCGCGGCAGAACTCGAAGAGACAGTCGACGAGCAGTTCGATGTTGCCCTTGAGAACTGCGGCGTTCATCATTGACGCCAGAGCTGAAGCGCGCATGCGCATGCGTCTGGCCAGTTCGGAACGCTGTTCCCAGAGGTCGGCACGGGTCGGGTTCGAATTGAGCAGCCGGTCAACGTCGAGCAACTGCAGCTTCAGGGCTGCTATCTCTGAATCGCCGAGCTGGGGAACATTTTCAAGATTCAGCCGGGTGTGATTGCGACTCGGACCGGCAGCGCCGGTAACTCCGTCGAGAACTTCGCCACCCTCTTTTTGCGCCTTCAGACGCTCAAAAGGCTGAGGATTCACCTCAATCTCAATCAGCTGCTTTTTTTTTTTGAGTTCTCTGAACTCGAATTTCCAGCCCGGTTGAATTGTCTCGGCCCGCCCTGCGGCCCGCTCTATCTCGAGCGCCACAAAATCTTCGACGGTCAGCATGTCCTTTTCTGCAAGCAGGGTGCTCTCGATGGCGCCGGCACTTTTCTCGAAACACAGGTAATCATGAGGCGGCGCACCAAAAAACTTATGCAGCCGCTCTGATGAAAGGCGCGGCGTCAGCAGATGCCCGAGCGGCACCATCACCCGCTCTTCGACCTCGGCAAATGCCGGAAAGGCATCTGAGAGGATGCTGGCAATCGCACGGTCGGCGCGATGGTCACGGGCCATGATGAACATACGCCCGTCGGCGCAGTTCCAGCTGCGGTAATTGCGAAACTGTTCGAGCGATTCATTCGCCAGAATCGCCTTGAGTCGGTTCAGATCATCGATTTTCCAGAAAACCGGCAGCTGATGGCGGTCGGTTTTGCGCAGGCCTGGTTTGATAACGATTTCGGCATCAGTATTCTTCTGCGGAATATCGATACGGCCGGTCTCGATTTTGATAACGCTTTCGCCCTTTTTCCAGGCGGGTTTTAGACTTAGTAACCGCCCGTCTTTCTGAATAACGAGAATGCCGCCGTCGACAATCTTGAACTGATTGAAACATTCGGCACCCGAAATGTCGTGAATGCGCCAACCGGCTTCCATGTAGATGCCAGAATGGCCGGGCAGCAGATTGAACCAGGTAAAACCGCTCTGATCGAGGGTATTGAAAACCCACAGTGACGGATTGTTGATCTTTAACAGAAAATATTCGCGACCGCCGGTTTCGAGAACCGCAAATTCATACTGGCCCTGCTGCAGAACGAAATGCTTTTTAACTGCGGCAAAAAAGGTTTCGCGGTCAGATGTCAGCAAAATGACCTCATCGGTCACCTGCCGGGTCGGTTCCTGTCTGATGACCGCCTTGCGGAACAGGTCGAGCCAGGATATCTCCCGCAGTTTGCTGCCGGGCTTGCCTTCTTCCCAGACTTTTTCGGGGGCTTCGATCGAACCGCTGATCATGTTGCCAAGGCGCCCGATCAGGCCCTGATCACCGGGACCTGCCACCAGATTGTCCAGGGCGGGTCCTGTTCCTGCACGAACTGGCCTTTCAGCTGACCGCTGCTCGAAAAATACCGCACCGTCAGCAGATCTGCCGGTGTGCGCATTTTCAGATAGCGTTCAGTTTTGCTCATTTCTGCAGGTTCTCAGGTGAAAAGATTGCTTCGACTTCTTCGCGCTGCAGCGTTCGCTGCTTCTGCAATTTTACTACCAGTTCGGTGAGTCTGCCACGATTTCTATCC
>CAZFUG010000112.1:747-3878 GCA_964522035.1 uncultured bacterium | reverse complement strand
AAGGCGCAGACGTCTTTGTAGACCTCGTCGATGATCCGGTTGATCTGAGGTGACAGTTGCGGAAGATAATACGGGTCTGGACGGTTGTTCTGAAAGGTGAATTCGCGCGGCGTTCCAGCCATGCCGTAGACAGTGGCCATATCAGTGGCGATGGCGGTCGCCTTGCGCAGGTCCTGCGAAGCACCGGTCGAAACCTCGCCGAATATAAGGCGTTCGGCAGCATAGCCGCCGAGCGAAATGCCGATCTCGCTGCGCAGACGACCTTCGGTATAGAAATAGGGCCGGCGCGAAACCGATTCGACGAAGCCAAGGGCATCGCTGCCGCCGGTTTCGAGGGTGATGCGGGTAATCTCGCTCTGCCGACCGTAAAGAAAGAACATCAGAGCATGCCCGGCCTCGTGCGTGGCGACGACCTTTTCTTCGTTGTCAGACAACTGCGCCTTTTCTACCAGGCTGTTCAGCCAGGCCTGCATCGTTTCTTCATCAGCCGCGTCTTTCTGGTGATTGATCAGGTAACGCTTCAATCCTTTGATCAGGGCACTGAGGTGGTCGCCGGTGTGCGGGGTGCCAAGATCGGTAGAGCGGCCGGTCCAGCCGGCAAGGCGATCGACCTGGGCGTCAGTCATGCCGGTTTCGAACTTTTTGTTGTAAAGAGCAAGAATGGCGCGGCGGTCTTCCCACTCGGGATACGGTATCTCGATCTGGTATTCGAAACGGCCAGGGCGAAGAAACGCCGGGTCGAGGCTTTCGACGAAGTTAGTGGTGCCGATGATCAGCACCATCTGCTCTTTGCGAAAACCGTCCATTTCGGTGAGAAGCTGGTTAACCATCGAATGGGCCGCCTGCGAGGCGCCGTCAGAGGCATTGGCGCTGCGGGCCTGCGCGATCGAATCGAGTTCGTCAAAAACGATGACCGACGGTGCAGTGGCTCTCGCTCTGGCAAACAGGCGGCGAATGTTGGCTTCCCCCTCGCCCACCCATTTTGACTTCAGTTCTGGACCACTGACAATATAGATTGCCGCATTCAGTGCTTCAGCAATGCCTTTGGCAAAAAGGGTTTTACCGGTGCCGGGCGGGCCATGAAAAATCAGGCCACGTGGAATAATCGACTCGATTTTGCGAATGGCGTTCTCGTCGGTCATCGCAGCGGTAGCCTGCAGCAGATTGAGCACATTCTCGCGGATCTGTTTTTTAACCCGATCATAACCGGCAATGTCACGGTTCAGCTCGATCTCAGAGAGCGACACGCCGCCGCAGGCGGTATAATCGCGAAGTTCGCGCATGTAGTTCGACAGCATGTCTTTTACGGTCGGATCATAATCAGCCTTGCGCGAGAAGATACCCATGATTTCGCGAAATTTAACCGGATTCAGACCTGATACGAATTTAAAAATGCCCATCAGGTTGATCTTGTCGACAGCGAACTTGCGTGCTTCAATTTCGGTAATCAGGCTGGTAATGCGGTTACGGGCAATACCGAGCATCTCACAGCGGGCCGGAAAAGCTTGCGAAATCAGCTCAGGCAGAGTAAAGTCCGGGTCTTCGAAGGCCACCAGATTCAGCATCGGGTTTTCGTGAATGGTGGTCATGATTTCGCGGGCTTCCATGGTCAGACCGCCTGGCAGCATCGAGGTGATGATATCAAGGTATGGCAGAAAAAAGACCTTGTTAGGTTCGGTATTATTAACCAGATCGCGCAGCTGAGCGACAATACGGCTGAGACGGGTAGCGGGGCCCTGCTGATTTTCAGCAGTTTCACGGCCGTCGACAATGCCGATGCTCTTGCCGTCAGCCGCCAGCCGGCGCTTAAGAATCGTCTGCAGATACGGAATTATCTGCTTTTCGCAGCGGATCAGCACCGAAACATCTTCTTTCAGGCGGGCGCAGACGAAGCGCAGTTGTTCCTGATAGCACTGTTCGACGGCATCGAACGGTGAAAGTTTGCGCGGCAGCTCGTTGAGCATGACTTCAAGCATTATCCATCTCCATCAGAGCGATTTATTCAACATAATACACAATTTCACCATCCGGCGCAAAACTCAGCAGCTGCGGGGTGCGACGAAACGGGCGAGCAGCAGACCGAGTTCAAAAAGCAGCCAGGTCGGAATACCCATCAGCAGCTGACTGACTGCATCTGGTGGCGTCAGAATGGCAGCCAGAATAAAAATGACAACGATAATTACCGGGCGCAGCGACGCCAGTTTTTCGTAACTGACAATCCCGGTACGAATCAGAATGAAAACTGCGGCCGGGCATTGAAACATGGCACCAAAGCTGATGGCGAGAAGGCCGGTGAGATTGACGAACTGCTCAAATCCGATCGACGGTTCGAGCCAGGCGCTCTGAAAGCCGGCAGAAAAGCCCATAACCAATGGCAAAATCAGAATCGTCGCGAAGGCGCCGCCGACAATGAACAGCAGGCAGCTGGCCAGCAGCAACCCGCCGGCGAGGCGCCTTTCCCTGAGGTAAAGACCGGGGGCGACAAAACCCCAGACCTGTTTGAGAATATAGGGTGCCGCGACGATAATCGCCAGGTACATAGCCATTTTCAGCTGCACCAGCAGAGGTTCTACCGGCGAGAAGTAGCGCAGTTTGAGACCGGGCGGGCAGAATCTGCCGACCAGCATGGCTGTCAGATCGTCAGAAAAGTAGAATGCCAGCGGGAACAGTGCCACAACGCTGATCAGCGACCTGATGATCGCCCAGCGAAGTTCTTCGAGATGCTCGACGAACGAGCCTTCTTTGTTTTCACCCTGCAGCATCAGCAACACCTGACCGAAAATCGTTACATAAGCGCAGATATTTTCTATTCTGCAGCTTCGGCCTATCGGCGGGGATAGAACCAGGAAACTTCATCGATACGATTTTTTGCTACGACTGATGATAACAGAGAGGTGGCGAATGAAAAACATCTTTCGTTTGACTAACGGTTCCGGCGGAATATATCATTTATTATACAAGGTCTTTTTCTGCGCCTTTTTTCCCTTCTGCCGGCACAACGAATATACGGGGAGGCACCATGGACAGAAGAAAATTTATCGCCCTCTTGTCGACGATAGCGGCTTCACACAATCTGAAGTTTCCTCTGGCACTTGCTGCCAAAGAACCGGCAGCAGTGGCAGTTGCGCCTG
>CAZFUG010000112.1:0-737 GCA_964522035.1 uncultured bacterium | reverse complement strand
CCTGCTGCGGGCGGCTTTCCTGACCTGGTTGGCGTCGCCGGCGGCACTCCGGCGGCAATGTTTGACCGGGCCATCGCGGCGGCCGGCGGCATCGAGCGTTTTGTGAAACAGGGTCAGAAGGTTCTCGTCAAGCCCAATATCGGCTGGGATAAAAAACCAGAAGAAGGCGCCAACACATCGCCCGAGCTGGTAAAGCGCATTGTCGAGCTTTGTGTGAAAGCTGGCGCAGCCGAAGTCAGGGTTTTTGACAACACCTGCAACCATTGGCAGGCCTGCTATGGCAACAGCGGCATCGAGGCTGCGGTCAAAGAGGCCGGCGGCAAAATGCTGATGGCCAATGAAGAAAGTTATTACACTCCAATCGATGTGCCGGCCGGCAAGGTTCTCAAAAAGACTGCCGTGCATCAGGCCTGGCTCGACAGTGATGTGATCATCAATGTTCCGGTTCTGAAACATCACGGTGGCGCACGAATGACCGCCGCCATGAAAAACCTCATGGGCGTCATCTTCGACCGGCGCTACTACCACAGTAATGACCTGCATCAGTGCATCGCCGATTTCACGACGATCGCGAAAAAGCCGACTCTTAACGTAATCGACGCCTATAATGTCATGATGCGCAACGGGCCGCGCGGCGTTTCGACCGACGACCTGGTAACCCGCAAAATGCTGCTGCTGTCGACCGATATGGTTGCCATAGATACGGCTGCCGCGAAAATTCTCGAAGTATTTCCGCA
>CAZFUG010000111.1:1029-13532 GCA_964522035.1 uncultured bacterium | reverse complement strand
CAGGCCGAAAACTCTAAAACCCACCCCACAAAAAATAGCAGCGCTATTTTTCGGGTGTTTTTAGGCCTTGACGGTTCATGTTTAATTTCTTAAAATTGTTGTACATTACGTTATAAGCGTTCTGGAGGTCGAAATGAAACGAAATCTGCTTCTCAGCGTATTGCTGCTTCTCACAGCGCTGACTTCCGGTAGTGCTTTCGCCGCTGACGGCGAAGGTTTTGTGCCAGCCTGGCAGGTCGGTGATCGCTGGGTTCTTGAAGCCTCTTACCGCGATCTGAAATCCGGCGGTGACGTCTGGTTGCCCCCGGTCAACTGGGTTTTCAAGGTGCGTGCCCGCAAGGAACTCAATGGTCAGGAATGCTACGTTCTGCATGTATATGCCCGTGGCGGTGAAGTGAAAAACCAGGCCGTTCTTTATCTTTCAACGGCAGACCTCCGCCCGGTCAGAGTTCTCGATATTTTCCCGACCGCCGAGGGCATGAAGTTTTCCGAAAGAGACGTCGACCCGAATAGCTCCGAACCTCTGGTCGCTGAAGATACGGTCGTTCCCTACGATCTGCCGGCTTTCCCGATAACCCGCGCCAACAACGCCGTGCAGGGTGCCGATGGTTTTTCTGCCTACCGCGGCCAGTCACTCGCCAGGAAATTCGCAAAAATCCGCAATATCGGCGGCCTGTCATTCAAACGCACTGTCGCCCAGAAAAACAAGGCCCCCGATAAACAGCACGCCGATACTTTCGCCGCTTACCGCTCACGCGGTGCCACCTATCAGGTTGAAATCGAAGAAGCCCGTGGCAGCACCAACATTACTCAGCTGTGGCAGCAGGGCTCGCCCTGGGCGGTTTCTTCAGAAAACCGTGACCGCAAAGTAAGACTGGTTCCACCCTCTGCCCCGACGCCGCTGCCGGAATCCGGCCGCAACAACGGAGGTGAATACTGATGAAAAAGCTCATTCTCATAGTTGCATTACTGGTTGTAACCGCTCCGTTCGCCGCCATCGCCAACGATGGTTCCGCTAAAGGCGAAATCAAGCCGGCCCCATGGTCAGGCGACTGGTGGTCACGCAAGAAAGGTTTCATGGTCAAGGGTTGGCCCGGTCACAGCCCGTCACCGTTCGAAAAATACGATGCCTATGCTCAGTCACGCACCGGCAAGAATCCCGGCGCTCACGCCTGGGAATCAGATGTGCGCAACCATCATTACAATCCCAGCGCCGAAAACTGGGAAGGCCACTGCAATGGATGGTCTGCCGCTTCAATTCTCACCCCGGAACCCACCATCGCCCGCAGCCGCAACGGCATTGAATTCAAGACTGCCGATCAGAAGGCTATTCTTTCTGAAGTCTACATGAATACCTATTGTAACTTTTACGGCAACCGCAACTGGGGCAATGCCGGTGATGACCGCGACGATATTTATCCCGATGAATTTCATCGCCTGTTGATAAATTATCTCTCTTCGGGCAAAAGTGCCATGATCTGTGATATCGAATCCGACCGTATGGTCTGGAACTACCCCCTTTATAAATTTGAATCAACCTGGACCACCGGCTGGTTCGACGACCGCAAACTTAAAGTCACCACCACCTGCTGGCTGGCTAATGATGACGTTCACCCCGATTATATCGGTACCAAATGGTTTACGGTCAGATATACCTACAATCTGATTCTCGACCAGAATAACAACATCGTTTCAGGGGAGTGGACCGGCGACTCACGCAAGAATCACCCCGACTTCGTCTGGGTTCCGACCGCTGATGCTCCGAATCCCCAGAATTCCAACCTCGAAAATCCGAGATTTGATCCGAAACTGGTTAAAGAAATCTGTGAAGGCCCGGCCCGCCAGGATACCCGCACCGGTGGCGAAGTCAGAAACCCCGATATGCTGATCATGGAAGCAGGACTGAATCCCGCCGACCTCTTCTGATTCTTTTTTCGTTCAAAATCAGGGCTGCAGCCGAACGTGCCGCAGCCCTTTTTATTTCGCAATTTTTGCTGAGCCTGTGGCGGTTTCGTATGATAAAATTGTCGGGTAACATGAAAAGCGGCCTGTTGAAAAGCTTGCTGAAATCACACAGCAGGGCGGCGATGACTTTTGTCGAAGTCATGATTGCCGGTCTGCTGATGACCGTTGTCTTTATTATAGGCTGGACCATATCTAGCAGCTTTACCGGCGTTTCAAAAGTTCGTAATTACGAAAACGCTATTTTTCTTGCCAATCAGGCTATTGAGGCGGTTCGTGCTGCCCGTTCGGCTGAGCTTGGCACAGATGGCGATCCGGGGCACAATACGCTGCTTGCTGATTTCAAAGCTGCCGACAACCAGTATGACAAGAATCCTGACGGCTTTGTTCCGGTCGTTGAAATAGGTGGCGTCGAATACCGCCGAACCATCAGCATCAAAGATGTCCCATCTTCAAGCAAAGATTTCCCTTCCGGTCTGAAGATTATACGGGTCAATGTCGCCTGGAAATCCACAGACGACGGCAAGCCCGTCGAATTCGAAGTCGTTACGACTCACAGTGACCAGTGGTAAAGCCATGATCAGAATAAACAACCGTCGCCGCGCCGTAACTCTGATGGAAATCATCATTGTTGCCGGTCTGTTTTCTTTGCTGATGCTGGTTATATATCGCCTGTTCTTTGCTGAAGTTCGCACCATAAAAACGGCGCTCGAGCATATCGGCGTTAATGAGAGTGCCCGACGCTTTTTTGCTCATCTGGGCAACGATATCCGCAATGCCAACTGGGTTGAATACCCGACTCAGACTAACCGGCAGACCGTCGACAAGCTTATGTACACCAACGAAGGCAAGATTCTTGTGTTGCGCCGGCAGGTTTTTGATTTCGCTATCAAGCCGCCTGCCCCTGAATTTCTGCGCGAAGAAATCATCGAGTATCAGCTGCGCAAATCCGACGACGGCACCAGCGATCTGTTTCGCATTGCCAAAGGCGATCTGCCGAATTCGCCGGGTGGCGTTCACGAAAAGAAGGTTTGCGATGGTATCAGAGAGATGCTTGTTTTTACCACCAACCGCAAACCTGTCAATCTCAAGTCTTTTTCGCCATCCTTAGGTTTCAAGAGTCTGATTACTCCAGAGCCTTACGAGCTTGACGGCACTGGGCCTTATCTGGTGCATGTCAGCGCCTCGTTTGTCAGGAAAGGCGACCCGCGCGACACTGCCGAGCGGGTTGCGCACCGGGTGCGCACCTGCTTCAACGTCAGAGGCAAGCTGAACGGAGTTCACCCATGAACAGGCAGGCGCGACGCGGTCAGGCGATCATCGTGGTTCTCATGGTCTGTCTCGTGCTTGGCATTCTTGCCGGCGCGGTTCTGAACTTTCAGCGCGGTCAGATTCACCTGCTTTCGAAGTCCGCCCGCGATTATCTGGCTCTCAGCGTTGCCGAAGCCGGTTTGCACTGTGTCCTCGCTGAAATGCGCGCCGATTACCAGTTCGTTACCCACGGTAACCCTTACATTCCTGCCGAAGGCTGGCCTTCTGCGACCGAGAATCGTTACAACCATCTGCAGAGTTTTGAACTGCTGCGCCTCGATAAAAACGAGCGCGGCACCTACAGCGGGTCGATCGAACTGCCGGCGATGAAACAGTCTGGTAAATTCAAGGTCAGGGTTAAGCTTATTAAATCGAAGAACAGTACTGATAGTAAAACCGTCGACGAAGCGCATCGCTATTTTCTGCTCGAGGCGGTTGGTCAGGTCGAAGATGCCTGCCGGAAAATATCGACGATCATCGAAAAAGTGGTTCCGGGTAATTTTCTTTTCTACGATGGGCAGATCCTGGATGTTGGCGGTTACGGGCCTTTTCGCGTCATTCCGGGTGAAATGCGCAGCGGGCGGCTTTATGGCCATGAGATGATCAACTTCACCCGCCGTGGCAGTTTTGACCGTGGAGCAGACCTTCTCGAAATGGAAAAAATCTCGACTCCAGGCTTTATCAGAGCCGAATCGCCGGTGCAGGTCGACTTCATCAACGGCAAGCGCGGCACGATCAAGGCCGGCAACGATTCGACCGACCCAGATAAATTCGAAATGCATGCCGATATCAAGGGCGGCAAAATGATCAACTGTTTCGTTCAGGATGGCTACCACGGTGCCCGGCCGCAGAAGCTGCCGCCATTGAATCCGCTGTATTATCGCAATGCCCGTAAGCCGGCTCCGACAGTTCTGAAGGCCGGCAGCAGCTTCAAGGGATTTTCTGAGTCGAAGTGGCGCAACCCGGCCAAACCGGGCGAAGCGGTGTATGACCTTTTCTTTGGCTGGGAATATCAGAACAAGGTCGGTGATGTGCTTCTTTATTCTGAAGTGCCGCTGCGCATCTGGGGCTGCCCACCCTGGAAATCTCTGACGATTTTCTGCGAAAAAGATGTCTACATCGCCGGCGATTTTAACGCCAATCCAGATAATCCGCAGACCTACACGCTCGGATTCAAGGAATATACGAAGGAACCGCTCAACGGCACCGACAAGAACGGCTGCATGGTTTTGTCGATGGGGCGCATCTGGTTCGATTATTCAAATCCGATGCTGTTTCTGCGCAACGAGATGACGACAGTTATCGATTACGATATTGCCATGGCCCTCGCTGATGAAGAAAATATCAATGAACTGGTGCTCGCAGGCATTGTTTTCCCGCCGCGACTCAGCACCGGCCCGTATAACAAGCGACTGCCGATGACCGCACTCAATTTCCCTGCCATTAATTCTCTCTTTTCACTGCCTAAGCAGCCACCCGAGATTATTCCGGTGACTGCTGCCGGGGTTCCGGCGCATCCGGCCCTGAAAAAACTGCGTGAATACCTGCAGCCATCAGAAAATGCCGAGGCATCCGCTGGCGAAAAAACACCTCACTTCGGCATCAAAAGTGCCATGAAACGGACTGCTGTGTATGAAGGTATCGGCGCGCGCGCCTACATGACCGGAACGATTCTGGCCGGAGCCCGCGACAAGATCATAGAATCGATTCTCGACCAGGCTGAAAAGGAAATGAACGAGGGCGAGCCAGACCCGTCGCTCGGCCCCTGGAACATTGCCGACCGCATTTTTCAGCTGGCGATGAAATACCCGCGCTCTGGCTTTCGCATGCCCGAGATGACGGTCAATGCACTGCTTATCGATTCCGGCGAACTGAACGCCCGCTGGAGTCACGCCAATGGCACCGACAAGGTGCGCAACGAGCTTGGCAATATTCAAAGCCCTGAAATGCGAAGTTTTCCGTGGATCGACAAGAATTGCCGCTTCATTCTGCGTCACATGGGCCCGATGATTCATCTGCGCAACCGTAATGTGACACCATATCTCAATGGTTCGCTGCGGAACGATCAGCCGGTGGTGCGTCGCAACTCTTTCGACACGACCTTCGTGCGCGGCGGCGGTGAATACTATCCGCCATACCCGATCGCCGGTTTTACGATCATCAACTGGAAAGATGAATCGATGCCCGCCGAAGAATTCGATAAAATCAACTGAGCCCGTTGCTTTTATCTCTGCCTGCATGCTAGACTGAAAAATATGCGTAATCTGGCAGTAATAGGGTTGGTTACGGTTCTCTGCGTTCTCATCGGTTGCCTTGGTATGGGCGGCGGTGGGGGCGGTGGCGGCTCAACCGGAGTTGGCCCTGTTGTTCCTACGGGGGTTGTGCTTTCCGGTCGCGCCTATTTTGCCGAGAGTTCATATTATGGCGGCATTCCGATTCTTGCCAAAGATGCCTCCGGCCTGGTTTTAGGCACTACAAGAACCGACGCTCAGGGCAATTACTATTTTGCCGACCTGCCTGCAGGCGTCTACAACCTTTTTGCCAGCACCGGCGAATCAGAAGTGCAATTTTTCAGTGGCGCTCAGGTCATTGCTGCCAATCCGGTCAGTATTCCTGAAAAGCCGCTGATAGAACTCGAAAAAGTGGTTCTCGATCAGGTTACCTCCACATCTGTTCGTCTGCGCTTTGAAGCGAGCGTTTCAACAGTGGCTCAGGTCGAATATTCAACGTCCACCGGTTCGCCCGCAACTGTTTCGGCCGGCTCAACCTTCTCCGGAAGCCATCAGGTTAATATTTCCGGTCTTATGCCGGGCACCAGATACGGTTTTTCGATTCGTCTGCAATCCCAGGATGGCCAGTCTCTGGTTTATCCTACCGTCTACACGACGACAGCGACTTCAGGCGGGCCGAGCAACCTGTCTTTCAGTATCAACAACGGTGATATCAAAACCCGCAATCTGGCCAACAAACTTTATCTGAGTGCTGATGGTGCAACGCAGATGCGCATTGGCAACAGCGAAGATCTGACCTCACAGCCCTGGGAAACCTACACGACGCTGCGGGATTATACTTTTACCACAGGCGATGGTACCCGCCGTGTTTATGTGCAGTTTCGCGATCTGCTTGGCAATCTCAGCCCGGTTATCAATGATTCAATTCTTCTGCAGACCGATAACACCGGCTACATAGGCGTTTGGGTTAATAATGGTGAAGCTCTCACCAACAAGCTCGATGTGCTGCTGACCATTCTTTACCCCGGGGCCTCGCAGATGCAGGTTTCCGACCGCCCAGACTTCCTGAACTCCTTCTGGGAACCCTATATAACCACCCGCAAAATGAAGATTTCCACGGGCGATGGGGCAAAGACCGTCTATGTGAGGTTTCGCGGTGGAAACGCCAATGAGAGCAAGTCGTTTTCAGCCACGATTGTGCTCGATACCGCCGGCCCTGAGGTGGTCATGTCCATCAACAATGGCGCGCTCAAGACCAATCAGAGCGCCGTTCAGGTCAGCTTTACCTATTCGAAGCAACCGGTCGAAATGCAGATTCAGGACAACAATACCTTCAATGACACTTCTATCTGGGTCAGGTTTGCGAACCCTTACCGTTACGTACTTTCGCGCACCGATGGCGAAAAATTCATATATGCACGCTTCAAAGACTCCCTCGGCAATATTTCGCCGGTGGTCGAAGGCCGCATAATTCTTGACACCAAAGCCCCCCAGGATCCGTCAATGCAGATCAACAGCGGCGATGAGATTACCAAGTCGATTTCGGTAAAATTAACTCTCGACGTTACCGGTGAAGATGGCGAGCAGTTGTATATGATGATCTCGAATAACGAGAATTTTTCAGGCGCCACCGTTGAGCGCTTTGGTAAGGTTAAGGCCTGGACTCTTTCGGGTTATGGGCTTCAGAATGTTTATGCCATGTTTTTTGACGACGCCAGCAACTCGACCACTATTCTTGTTGAAAGCATTCTGGTAGAAGGGGTGCCGCCAGCCAGCGGCACTGTAAGAATAAATGACGGCGACCCGAGTACCGAGAGTGCCAGTGTCAGTCTGACGATTAATTCAGAGTCTACGAAAAAGATACGAATTGCCGAGCATGAAAACTTCAGCAGTGTTGCTGACCAGCTTTTTATCCCTAACGTCGGCACTTCAACCATGCGGATCAGCAATTTCCAGCTTTCGCCGCAGGTCGGTGAAAAGAGGGTGTTTGTGCGTATGGAAGATGCTTCGGGGTCGTTTTCGGTTGGCAGCGATTCGATTTTGCTGGTCGGGCCATCGAGCTATTCAATTTCAACCCCCGATACTCAGCCACTCTCAAGCTTTTCGGTCAATCTGCGCCCCTTCGCGCTTGGCGCAACCCAGATGCTGATCACCGAGGCTTATGCAAGCCTGAATGACGCAGCGCTCTGGCGCCCGTTCGTTTATTCCACGTCTTTCAACCTTGAACGCTTTCTGGGCAAACACACGATTTATGCAAAATTCCGCAACAACGGCAATGTTGAAACGCCGGTTCTGAGCCTCGATGTTGTTGTCAGCGAAGTCACTCCCGCCACTCCGACTATTCTTGTCAACATGGGCGATGCGGTTACCACCCGCTCCAAAGTGCAGGTCAAAATTTTGTCGTCAGGCATTTATTCGCAGATGCAGCTTTCAAACGATGGAACTTTCTATAATTCCACGGTTCTGCCGATTGCCGACACTCTATGGGACATCACCCGCAGCGAAGGTCAGAAAACTGTTTATGCCAGGTTTTTTAACGCCTCCACGAACGAGTCTCAGGTCGTTTATGACCTTATAACCGCCAGAGGCCCGGGCAGTGCAACTATTTCAACAGGCGATATTCAGCCGCTTAACAAGAACTGGGTGCAGCTGAACCTGTTTGCCGATGAGGCGGTCGACATGATCGTCACCGAAGATCCGGCTGTTAAATCGCTTAATTCCGGCTGGATTCCCTACCAGACTTCGCTGGTTTTTCCGCTTGGTGACAAGGTCGGCAAACGCACGATTTTTGCAAAATACCGCAATGCAGCCACAGACTGGATCGAAACTCTGCCGGTTCAGCTCGATGTAACGGTGAATGCCTCGGCGCCAACCGGCAATGCAGCCGTGTTTAGAGCCACTGCCGCTGCTGATTCGGCCAGGGTGACCGAGGTAGCTCAGGCTTCAATGCCGATTTATCTGCATTTTGAGATAACCGACAGCAAAACCGCTTCGGTCGCCTGGAAAATAGTGCCAGGCGGGGCAGCGGTGCCGAATCCTTCCGACATGAAGATCGAAATTGTTCCGGTAGCGCCGATTGGGCTCAATCAGGCTGATTTCGGTGGATATGGCGTTTTCAATCTTTATTATCAGTTCAGTGACGGTGCCGGAAACAAGAGTGCCATCGGGGTATCGTCGATAAGGCTGATCGACCCAAGTCAGGTAGTGACGCCAACCACCGGCCGGGTGACGATCAATAATGGTGACGCTGTCAGCGAAAGCAGTCGCCTGGCGGTCAATCTTTATTCAAACAATGCCAGCAAGGTGCGGGTTTCTTCGATTGAAAGCTTCAGTCTTGAGCCTGACATCAACTATATCGCCGACCCGAACGGCATGAATATCAATTTCGACATGTCGCCTAAAACGGCTGGTGTAAAAACCGTTTTCGCACGATTTGAGAGTGCTTCTGGTTCTTTCGGTTTTGCCAGTGACACGATTACTCTGGTGGGACCGGCAAATGCCACCATGACCGTTCTTGATCCTCAGCCACTCAATAAAAAGTGGGTTGAACTCAGCCTGTATGCGGAAAAGGCGAGCCGAATGCTCATCAGTCAGAATCTGGCAAGCTTTTCTAACCCCTCGCTTTACTGGGAGCCATACGCTTTCCGCAAAGTTCTGAATCTTGAGGATCGTACCGGGGTTCAGACGATTTACTGCAAATTTTATAATTCGACCACCACCTGGGTTGAAACCGATATGCTGCAATCATCAGTAACGGTTAATTCTCTTGCCCCAACCGGTAATAACGCGGTTTTTAGAACTTCGGTCTCGTCTGTTTCTGCACAGGTAACAGAAATTTCACCAGCATCGATGCCGTTCTATCTGCATTTCGAGATCGTAGACAGCATGTCAGCAACGGTTTCCTACCGCCTGGTCAGAGCCGACGCGGCCGTGCCGACCACTCTTACCGATTATTCTCTGCCGATTCTGCCGGTCAGGCTTAACCCAGAAGATTTCCCGGGTTATGGCACCTTCAATCTTTATTACAGTTTTGTCGATGGCGTCGGCAACCGAACTCCAGTTCAGATTGTCTCGGTCAAGATTCTTGAACCGGCCGGCGGCTACAGCCCGGTAAACGGAACTGTCAAAATCAATGACGGTGACCAGTTTACCGACCGGCGTGAAGTCAGTTTGAATCTGTATTCGGCAACCGCTACCAAGATAAAGGTTTCTCAGAGCGAGACGTTCAGCAGCGTTGCCGAAGAAAACTACGTTGCCAACGCTCCCGGCGGGGCCATGATCAAATCCGGTTTCATGCTGACGCCTGACATCGGTACCCGCACGGTTTACGTCAGATTCGAAGACGCTTCCGGTTCGTTTGTCGTAGCGAGCGATTATATCAACCTGGTCGGGCCTTCGAGCTACAGTATTTCAACGCCCGATTCGCTGCCTCTCTCGACCTACACTGTCAACCTGCGTCCGTTCGCGGTAAATGCTAATGAGATGATCATCACCGAAAATTACGCCCAGATCACCAACGGAACCGGTTGGGCGAGCTTCTCTTTCCAGCTGGCTTTCCCGATGCAGATTTTTGATGGCAAACATACGATTTATACGAAATACCGTAACGCCGGCTTTGTCGAAACCCCGATCATGACCCTCGATGTCGATGCTTATGGTGTGCCGCCGGCAACTCCGACTATTTCCATCAACTCTGGCGATATTTCTTCAAACAACCGGAGAGTTTCGCTGTTGCTGTTTTCCGAGAAGGGAATACGTTTCAGACTGTCTGAATCTGTCAGCTTTGCCGGTGTTGCCGACGAAAATTACGTTGCCGGCCCCGACGGAAAAATGCTGCGACCCGATTTCGACCTGACCCCTGAGCTTGGCGAGAAAACCCTTCATATCAGATACGAAGATGCGACCGGCAAATTCACCTATGCGAGTGACACTATCACTCTGCTGGGCCCTGCCAGCTATTCTCTGACAACCAATGACAGCCTGCCGTTGAGCACCTATACGGTTAATCTGCGGCCATTTGCTGTTGGGGCAAATGAAATGCTGATCACCGAAGATTTCTCACTGCTTGCCAGTCAGGCCATGTGGGCCAGTTTTTCCTATTCTATCAATTTTGCTATGGCAAAAACCGATGGCAAACACACCATTTACGCCAAATATCGCAATACCGGCTATGTTGAAACACCGGTCATTTCTCTAGACCTGAATGTTGCGGTAGCGCCGCCGGCCTCGCCGTCGATCATGCTCAATGGTGGCGATTCCTTCACCAACAGTTCTGCGGTAACGGTCAATGTAACCACCTCAGCCGATTATTCGAGCGTCGTGCGCCTTTCTGAAGATGGTGACTTTTTCAGTGTCGGCGATACCGCTGCCGTTGACCAGCCATTCATCTTTACAGACAAACTGCCCGGAACCAAGACTGTCTATGCCCGTTTCAAACATAACACCCGCAATGAATACATCACTGTCAGCGATACAATTATCGCACGCGCTCCTGCAAGCGCGACCATGTCGACGTTCGATGCACAGCCGATGAATAAAAACTGGGTCGCCCTCGACCTCTATGCGGTCGGTGCCGTAAGAATGCTGATAACCGACAGTATTGCAAGTTTTTCATCGCCCAGCCTGCATTGGGAACCATATTCAACTCAGAAAATTTATTCGCTGGGAGACAAGAAAGGCACGCGCACTCTTTACTGCAAGTTCTATAATGCAGCGACGAATTGGATAGAGACAGACGCTATCTCTCTTAATGTAAGCGTTGTAGCCTCTTCACCCAGCGGCAATCTGGCAACGCTGCGCCAGACTGTGGCCCCGACCTCAGATTCTGTTGCCCAGGTTCCTGTTGGTTCTCTGCCGATTTATTTGCATTTCACCATCAATGATGCCAATACTTCGACCGCTTCGTATCAGATCGCTTCCGGTGGGTCGCCAATTCCCACCGTTTTCCAGAAAACCTCTCTGCCGGTTGCTCCGATCGTTCTCGATCAGGCCGATTTTGCCGGCAATGGCACTTTCAATGTCTATTACAAGTTTTCTGATGGCGTTGGCAACGAGACGCCTCTGAACATCGTTTCAGTGAAGGTTCTCGGCCCCAGCCTTAAGATCAGTCCGCAGTCCGCCGGGCCATTCTATTCAGGCCAGACTCAGCAGTTCCTGGCGACTCTCGAAAACGTCGAAGGCACAGTGCGCTGGACTGCCTCCCCAAGCACCGATCCGACGAAGTATGGCAGTATCAACATCAACACCGGCCTCTATACGGCTCCATCGAACATCACTTCAACCGCAACCGTTACGATTCGTGGCGAACTGCTTGGCAATCCGGCTGTATACGATGAGGTAAGCGTCGATCTGCTTACTCAGGTCGAAGTTTCCGTTTCTCCGACCAACTACAAGATTTCCAAAGGCGAGGTTGCCACAATTACGGTTCGCTTTGTTAACAGCAGTCAGATAGGCACGGTCAGCATTTCAGACGCTCTAGGCGGTACTGCGACCATGACGGCTCACCCTGGTCCGGCCGTTCCTCCGACCGATACTCTGGCGTCTCTGACTTATTATGCGCCGCCTGCGGTGCCTGCTAACAACCCGGTGGCCCTGCGGATAGTATCAAGCGAAGATCCTTCAAAACAGACAAACATCTTTTTCGAAATCAATGACGGGCCCTATGTTTCGTTGTCGCCGTCTTCAACCACGATGCGTCTGTTTGACGGCTCGGCCTATTTCGCGGCAGAAAGCTCGTCGAAAACTGCAGATCTGCAATGGCGCCTTCCCGACGGCGGCACGTTCTCTGACGGCACTACCGCAACCAGAACTTCCACAACCGATGGCAGGCACAACATCAGGGTATTTGCCCCGGTTGCCGGTGGCCCGACCATCAGGCTTGGCGCGTTTTTTGTCGAAGGCGCGACGCAGTATGGCGCAACTTCAACCATCTCTCTGAGCCCGAGAGTCTCAATTAACATAACTCAGAAACATAAAAATATTTACGTGGCCGATACGGCC
>CAZFUG010000111.1:0-1019 GCA_964522035.1 uncultured bacterium | reverse complement strand
CTACGGTTTAAAATACCACCAACAACCTGGTATTCTGGGAATTCAAGAACGCCTCTGACACAGATTGGGTAAGGGCTGATAACTATGTCAATTCTTTCAACGGCACTCTCGACACTTCGGGCATCGATTCGGTATATCTGCCGCCCGATATCTTCCCATCTTCGAGCGCCGTAGATGTGAAGCTGATCAACGTCAGGGCCATCAGCCAGGATGATACCACCGCCATTGCTGTTGCCAGCATAACACTGTTGGAAGCCCTTAAAGTGCGGATCCATGACGGTTTCAACGCTGCTGCTCCAGATGTGACCGACAGCAATGTGAATGTAACTCTGGAAGTCGGTCAGAGGCAGTTTTACGCCGCCGTCGGGCCGGTTACTGACCCGACCGTCAACACTTCGGTTACCTGGTATGTGCAGAATGTTGCCGGTGGCAACAGTTCCTACGGAACCGTAGATTCAACCGGTAAGTTTACCGCTCCCGACACCGCTCCGCAGGCGGCTGTAACTCTTAAGGCGGTAAGTGTTTCGAAGCCGACTGCCTTCGCAGAAACGACGATCAACCTCCTTGATTTCTGGATTCCGAGATCTGACAATTTGAAAGACGTTACCAATGCTACACATTCAATTTACAGCCTGCAGATCGACCCAACCACCCCGGCTGGAAGCGACAGGGTTCTTTACACCGGCACAAATGGAAATGGCTTGTTCCGTGCTCCAGTAGTCCCCTCTGGAAGCGACTATAACTGGAACTCCGTTTCCTGGACTGGCGTGAATGGGGCGACGCCATTATCGACCCCTCAGGTTGGTCAGGGTGGCAGATATGTGATCAACGATATTGCCATGAGTCTTCAGAATTCCAAGAGACTTGTAGCCGCAACAAACAACGGTCTTTATCTGGTGACGACCGACGGTACTGCAGTTGCTACAATAACGGTACCTGCTTCCAGAAATGCACAAATAGGTGTGGGTGCAGTTACCACAACCTATTCGACGATTTTTACCAGTGATTTCTCTGCGGTT
>CAZFUG010000110.1:0-13622 GCA_964522035.1 uncultured bacterium | reverse complement strand
GATAGACCGGGCCGACGAACCGGTTCAATTTTGTTTATGCAGTAATCAATAACTGGAAATTTCCAGAACAGGATTATTTTTAAAATCTGAGTTATAATGAAATCGAAGAGGAACAAAAAATAAAAAACCTTGCCGTTGTCTTGAAACCTTTCCCAGGAAAAGAATCATGGGCAAACACGATTCCACCGGAGAACCACGAAACAAATTTCTGGCCAGAGGTCAGATGCTGCATGGCAGACTCGCAACTGTCCGCATTAGCCCAGGTTGCCAACTGCTTACCGGTTATGACACAAATGCCTTTATAAATAACCAGTTTCTCTGGCAAAGCCTGATTCCTGCGGACGAACTACCGACTGTTCTTCAGGTCGCAGCAGCAGCCATAGCAGGAGAAGCAACAGAATCCATTGAACACCGAATTACATGCCGTTCCGGAGAAACCCGCTGGATAAGGAATACCGCCATACCTTCTTATGCTGAAACTGCCGCAGAAGGCTGTTTTGAATTCCTCATTGAAGATATCACCCGCCACAAAGAAACAGACTGGATCCAGCACCGGCTGAATACTTTGACCCAGCCACCCAGTAAAATAGAAAATATTCTTTTTGAAGACCTTTTTGACCTTGAAAAAATCCAACAACTGCAGGATGAATTCGCCAGAGCGACCGGTGTTGCAACTATTATCACCCGACCTGACGGAACCCCAATAACCAGGCCAGGCAACTTTACCAGATTGTGTTCCGACATAATCAGGAAAACAAAAAAGGGATGTGAAAACTGCTATAAGTCAGATGCAGCCATAGGGTGCCTATGCGTCCATGGTCCAATAATAAGACCATGTCTCAGCGGCGGCCTGTGGGATGCAGGAGCAGGCATTACCGTTGGTGGAAAACATATTGCCAACTGGCTGATTGGTCAGGTAAGAGACGAAACTCAGACCGAAGAAATGATGCGCAGATACGCCCGAGAAATTGGTGCGGACGAAGAAGAAACCGTCGCGGCCTTCCGTGAAGTTCCATCAATGAAACAGGAACAGTTCCGCAGCATTGCTCAGATGCTTTTTACTCTGGCCAACCAGATTTCGACAATGGCCTACCAGAACCTTCTACAGGCACGCTTTATTGCAGAACGTAAACAGGCAGATATCATAATTCAAAATGAACGTAAGCGCCTGCAGTTCATCATCGATGGTGCCAACCTCGGAACATGGGAATGGAACATGCAGACCAATGAAACAATTTTCAATGAAGCCTGGGCCCAGATGCTTGGGTATACTCTCGAAGAACTTTCTCCCTGCAATTTAGACACATGGATCAAACTGACAAACCCTGAAGACCTTAAAATTTCCATGGAGCTGTTAAGCAAATGCTCGCAAAATCTTGCTCCCAGTTACGAATGCGAGCTTAGAATGAGGCACAAAGATGGCTCCTGGCTCTGGATACTTGACCAGGGGCGCATAATGACCAGAGATGCCGAAGGCAAACCTCTATTGATGTTTGGCACCCACACAAACATCAATAGACTGAAACAGACTGAGCTAGCCCTGCGGGCAAACGAAGAGCGCATGGACCTGGCAATGAACGCAGCCAACGACGGCCTCTGGGACTGGACCATAGCGGAACAGAAGATGTTCTTCGATTCAAGGTATTTCACCCTGGCAGGCTACCATCCGTTTGAATTTCTTCCGAACCTTGAAGAATGGCAAAAGCGAATCCATCCCGATGACCTGAAAAGCTTCCAGCAGGCATGGGATGACCATCTATCAGATAAAACAGCCTATATAGATACAGAATACCGTTTTCTTCGGAAAGATAACTCCTGGATGTGGATTCGATGCAGGGGTAAATGCGTAAAAAGAGACAAAAATGGCACCCCGGAACGCGTGGTAGGAACGCATGCCGACATAACTGAACGCAAACGGGCAGAAGAGGAGCGCGAGAAATTGCAGACTCAGCTTCATCAGGCACAGAAAATGGACTCAATCGGTCGCCTGGCTGGAGGAGTTGCTCACGACTTCAACAACATGCTCGGTGCAATTCTCGGCTGCACAGAAATGGCCTTATCTGAGTCATCCAAAGAATCCAAAATCGCCTCTTATCTACTTGAAATCAAAAAAGCAGCAGAGCGCTCTGCTGAGTTGACAAAGCAATTATTAACCTTTGCCAGAAAACAAACCATCGCCCCGAAGAATATCGATTTAAACCAGGCAGTCGAAAGCACTCTGAAAATGTTGAAGCGAATGATCGGCGAGAACATTAAACTGGTCTGGCTGCAGGGAAAAAAAATCGGAATGGTTAGAATCGACCCTTCTCAGATCGACCAGATACTGGCAAATCTCTGTGTCAATTCAAGAGATGCTATTCGAGACACAGGCAAAATAACCATTGAAACAGGCGTTGCCAACTTCGACAAGGAATATTGCCGCACTCACAGCGACTTCATTCCAGGAAGTTACGCAATGCTTTCCGTCAGCGACGATGGTTGTGGTATGGATCAGGCAACCGTTTCACAGCTGTTCGAACCATTTTTTACAACCAAAGAAATAGGAAAAGGCACCGGGCTTGGGCTTGCTACCATTTACGGCATAATCAAGCAAAACAAAGGATTCGTCAATGTCTACAGCGAACCTGAACATGGAACGACCTTTCAAATTTATCTGCCGAGAATTGAAGAAACCGAAACAAAGCAACCCTGGAAAACCACAGAAAAACCATTCCAGTATGGAAACGAGACAATTCTGCTCGTCGAAGACGAAAACATCCTTCTGGAGATAACCAAAGAAATGCTCATACGCCTGGGTTATGTCATACTGTTTTCTCCTTCCGCTGGGGAAGCTATTAAAATTGCAAAAGAGCACGCAACGGAAATAAAACTGCTGATAACGGATGTGGTAATGCCAGAAATGAATGGCTCAGAACTGGTAAAAATCCTTAGCCAGAACAACCCGGAACTCAAAACTCTGTTTATCTCTGGCTATACGGCCAATGTAATCGCCGGTCATGGCATACTCGATGAAGGAGTTAATTTTCTCCACAAGCCTTTTTCGATAAAAGACCTGGCCGAAAAGATCCGCGAAATACTGGACAAGAAGTAGATAGAACCCTCTTTGCCAGAAGGGCATCCCTCGTGAATAATGTGACAGCCATATTGACAATCTAATCACCCTGGTATTTTTCCAAAGCAGGCTTCACAACTCTAATCGCCCAGTAAAAAAAATGCCCCTCCGAATGGAGAAGCATTTTTTTTGTGAATTAAAACGCACTAATTATCAGTTTTTAGATAAAATCAACATCAAGCAATCTGGCTCTCGACTTTGTAGAGAATCTGGTAAGGCTCTTTCTTCTCTACGCAACGCTCATGTATTATCACTTTACTAATATTATTATCAGAAGGTATATCATACATCAGGTCGAGCATCAGATCTTCAATGATGCGGCGCAGACCACGAGCACCAGTATTCTGCTGAATGGCGCTGCGGGCAATCGCCTGCAGTGCTTTCGGCGTGATTTCGAGATCGACGCCTTCCATGCGCAGAAGCCGGGCATACTGCTTGATCAGGGCATCTTTGGGGTCTGTGAGAATCTTTACAAGATCATCGACGCCGAGGTTGTTGAAAGTGGCAATTACCGGCACGCGGCCAATAAATTCAGGAATCAGACCAAATCTCAGCAAATCTTCAGGCATGATTTCCTTCAGCAGTTCACCAACACGGCGTTCACTCTTGAGAACCGGAGTCGAGCCAAAACCCATGGTCTTGGTAGATGAGCGTGCTTCGATAAGCTTTTCGACGCCTTCGAAAGCCCCGCCGAGCAGGAAGAGGATATTCTTGGTATTAACCTGAATATAATCCTGATGCGGATGCTTGCGGCCACCCTGCGGCGGCACATGCGCAACCTTGCCTTCGAGCAGTTTCAACAGTGCCTGCTGCACCCCTTCGCCCGAAACATCGCGAGTAATCGAAACATTCTCGCTCTTGCGGGCGATTTTGTCGATTTCGTCGATGTAGACGATACCCCGTTCAGCTCTCTGCACATCATAGTCAGCGGCACGAAGCAGATTCAGAAGAATGCTCTCGACGTCATCACCTACATAACCCGCCTCGGTAAGAGTCGTGGCATCGGCAATGCAGAACGGAACATTCAAAAGCTTCGCTAGTGTCTGAGCTATGTGGGTTTTTCCAGAGCCGGTCGGCCCGATGAGAAGCACATTTGACTTCTGCACTTCGACATCGTCGCGACGTGATTCCTCAAGGGTAATTCTCTTATAGTGGTTATAAACAGCCACCGAGAGAATCTTCTTCGCCTGTTCCTGACCAATTACATACTGGTCGAGAACCCTGGCGATTTCCTTGGGCTTGAGCGCATTCTGCATAACCAGAGGGCCGTCGTCATCGAGTTCTTCGAGAATGATCTCGTTACAAAGGCCTATGCACTCGTCGCAAATATAGACCTCAGGCCCGGCAATTAACTTGCGAACCTGATCCTGACTCTTTCCGCAGAAAGAACAACGGAACTGAGGGGTCTTAGAAAGCATGCTTACTCCTCGTTGGGTTTTGCTGCAACAACTTTACGCTGAACTACTTCGTCAATCAGGCCATATTCCTTAGCTTCTTTCGAAGACATGAAGAAATCGCGGTCAGTATCTTTTTTGATACGCTTCAAAGGCTGACCGGTATGATTCGCCAGGATGTCATTGAGCATCTCTTTCATTCTCAGGATTTCCTGAGCCTGAATTTCGATGTCGCTGGCCTGACCCTGTGCCCCACCGAGAGGCTGGTGAATCATGATTCGTGAGTTGGGAAGGGCGTAGCGCTTGCCTTTTGCGCCTGCAGCGAGAAGCAGTGCGCCCATGCTGGCCGCCTGGCCGATACAGATAGTGCTGACATCGGGCTTGATGTACTGCATGGTATCGTAAATGGCCATACCGGCGGTTACTACGCCACCCGGACTGTTGATGTAAATCGAAATATCCTTTTCAGGATCTTCTGATTCAAGGAAAAGAAGCTGAGCTACGACCAGATCGGCCATTCCGTCATCGATTCCGCCGCCGAGAAAGATAATTCTATCCTTGAGAAGGCGTGAATAGATGTCAAAAGCCCGTTCCCCACGGCTGCTTTGTTCAATTACTATTGGGACGAGAGTCACGCTTCAGTTTCCCCCTTGTTAAAATCGGCTTCTTTAACCATATCGTAATTAATCTGGTTATTTTTTAGCATAAATTCACGAATTTTTTGGCTTCTGAGTGAAAATCTGACATTTTCTTCGCCATCGTTTTCTGCAAGGGTGTGAAGCAGCTTTTCAACCGGCATGTTGTATTCTTTAGCGCGCTTTTCAATTTCTTCGCGGTATTCGGCATCGGTAACTTCGATTTTTTCACGGTCGCCGATTGAATCGAGAAGCAGCATGGTCTTGGTCTGGCGCACGGCTCTTTCACGGAAAGTTTCGCGGAATTCATTCACATCTTTGCCACTGTTGCGCAGATAGTCCTGAATGGTAGTGCCAAACTGTCTCCAGCGGCGGTCGAGACCCTGAATGAAAAAGTCGATGGTGCTCTGAACCATAGCTTCAGGAACATCGAACTGGTAATCTTTGATGATCTGACCGAGAACTTCTTCGAAGGCACGCTCTTCGGCGTCATATTTGGAGCGCTCTTCGAGATCTTCTTTAACCTTGGCTTCAAGGGCAGCCAGGTTTTCGAATTCACCGAGGGTTTTGGCAAATTCGTCGTTCAGCTCAGGAAGAGTCGGGCGGGAAATGCGGTTGAGGGTAACGGTGTAGTCGAGAGTCTTGCCAAAATATTTAGAATTGGCTTCGTTTTCACCTTCAACCTTGTGCTGCCAGGTGCGGGTTTCGCCAACCTTCATACCAATGGCCGGTGAGAAGAGCTTGTCGTCTTCCATCAGTTTGTGGGCGGCTTTTTCATCAGAAAGTTCTTCGTCAACGTTACCTTCACTGGCAACCTGAATTTTGGCCGAGAAATAATCGCCGACCGACAGGGTGCCGCCTTCGACGGTCTCGGTCTTGCTCTGCTGTTCGCGAACCTGATTGAGCACCTTTTTAACGCTTTCGTCATCGACGATTTCGCGCTGAACCTGTGCAGTGTAGCCCTTATAGTTGAAATCACCCAGTTTCGGTCTGACTTCGAAAACAGCCTTGAAGGTGAACGGAGCATTTTCCTGCAGGTTTGATTCTTCAAGCTCGAAGCGGCTTACCGGATGCAGCTTGGTTTCTCTGATCGCCTGCGGATATACTTCCTGGACGAGTTCTTCTTCGATCTGTTCGCGAACGGAATCGGCGCCAATAAACTTGACCAGAACAGCTTTCGGAATCTTGCCCTGGCGGAAACCCGGGATCTTTACAGAGCGGGCGGCGCGATTGTAAAAGCTGGCATAGGCGGCATTGACTTTTTCCTTTTCGACTTCAACGGTCAATGCTACTTTGTTAGCTTCCAGTTCCTGAACTTGTGTCTTTAACATATGCAATAACTCCTTGTGGAGAGAATTTCGACAGACTAGCCACACACGAAACCCGCCCGGCATAAAGAACTTAATGCCAGAAAAGCATCCGCCGGCAGGGGCACGGATTGGATGTATTATTATAATGGAGTCAGACCCTAAAGTAAAGACGCCCTGCCCCGCAAAAAACCGGGGCCAATTTATCGGTTTCGTACATTTTCAGGGTTTCCGCCGAAAAAAACAAAAGAGCCGAAATTTTCGGCTCTTTGACAATTCGGAGCGGGAGACGGGACTCGAACCCGCAACCACCTGCTTGGAAGGCAGGGACTCTGCCATTGAGTTACTCCCGCAGAGTTTTGGTGACTCAGGCTGACGCAAATGCGAAGGGCGGGACTTGAACCCGCACGGTGTTAACCACCAGATCCTAAGTCTGGCGCGTCTGCCAGTTTCGCCACCCTCGCTCAAGGGTCAACGCAGCCAATAATAACAGAAACTTCAATCCCAGGCAATACTTAAAAAAACTTTCAGGCGAAAGATCAGGTATGATTAAGCATGAATTTACAGATGGAGTGAATCTATGAGCAACCTTCGCAAGCTGGCCCGGTTCTGTCTGGTTTTTCTGGCCATCTTCTGCCTCTTGCCGGCAGATGCCGCCACTCCGTTCGATAATCAGAATACAGTTAAAATTTCCGGAAGCGCCAATGCCGATGGCAACAGCAGCCACCGTGCTGAAACTTCAGAACGCAGAAACCAGCAGGATGCGCGACCGTGCACCCTGGCGGTTATGGCCGACCTGCACGCCAAACCAGAGAGCCTGCCACTGCTCAAGAAAGCCGTCGACCGGGTCAACAGCCTCAAAGACATTATGGGGCTAGCTATTGTCGGAGACCTCTGCAAACAGCTCGGCACCAGAAGTGAATACGAGACGTTGCGAAACGGGTTGAGCGGCGCAAAAATGCCGATTTATGCGGTGCCCGGCAATCACGATATTCTCTACAAAGACTATCTGATCGGTGGCGAAAAGAAACGCGGCACCCCGGCCGAGAAAAAGGCAAAGCACGAACTCTTCAAGCGCACACTAGATCTCAGATCGCTCTACTACTCGCGCAAAATCGGCGGGCACCTGCTGATTTTCCTTCCGAATGATGCTTTGAGCGCTATTCCCTGTTCTTTCCCATCAGATGATGCCTACGACTTTTTGCGGCAGACATTGCGTGAGAATCGCAATCTGCCAACCATAATCTTCAACCATGCCCCGCTCGAAGGCAGCTACGGCGACAAAAGAACCATGCCGCCGATTCAGGCCAATGCCCAACCGTCAGCCAGACTCAAACGCCTGTTGCAGAACAACCCGCAGGTTTATCTCTGGTTCGCAGGGCACCTGCACATTACTCCATCGCAGAAATATTTCAATTTCCCCGGCAACCGGGTCGGAAAAGTCAATGTCGTGCATGTGCCGCCTTCCCAGATTCATGCCTCGTGGGTGCAGGTAGTGAGACTTTCGCCCAAAGGCGCAATCGTTAAAACCCTCGACGTTAAGTCAGGGAAATACCTCAAACGCCACACCAGAGTATTCAGACCCAACATAAAAACCTCGGCTGACGCGGCTGACAAAGAGTCACAGCCCCGCAAAGACGACAAAGATGACAGCAAAACCGGCAAAATCGCCAAAAAGACCAGAATTGTGATAACCAACGCCCATTCAGGTGGAAACCGCAATCGCGCCGGCTTTGGCGACTGGCTCGAAAATCAGGAACCAGACATAGCCCTGGTCAGCGAATCGGTCGACATGAACCCGCATCTGAGGCCGTCAGGCAGAGTCTTCAATGCCGGCAATGAAACCCGTGGCCGCCGCGAGGTGGTCGTCGTCGTGCGTGATGGCCTGCCAGTCATGAAGCACGATTTCGGCAAAATTTCACCAGACCTTGGCAGCGGCATCGCCCACGACCGCTGGTGGACACGCGCCCAGACAAAAGTAGCCGGCATCAAAACCTGCGTATACTCACTGCATCTCAATGCCGTCATTCAGGAAAAAACCGGCGAACCTCGCGCCGAAAGACGCTGGGAAGTAACCCGCGATGGTTTGAGTCGCCTCGAAAAGATCTGGCGTCAGGACATCAAAGACGGCTGGGCAGTCATTATTGGCGGTGACCTTAACTGGAACGACTCCCGACAGAATGCCAGAGCCCATAAAATGGCCCCGGGCAATATCTTCAAACGTCTTGGGCTGACCTATGTCAACAACGAACTGATGTGGCTGGCCTGGACCCCGAAGACACACAAATCGATCAAACGCCAGGCAATACCGCCGACCAGTATCCCGGGCCTCTTTGCCGGGGAACACCCGGCCCTGAAAATCGACCTGCAGGCACGCAAAGCCCCTGACAAACCAGAAAGCGATTCTGAAGAAGAAAAGCAGAACACCGGCGAAGAAGAAATCAACGATGAAAACACAAATGAACCTGATTCCGACGCGTCAGAACTCGATGATACAGACTTTGACGACAGTGTTCTCGACTCTGAATCCGAAAAAGTGTCAACCGACGAATCAGCTGAAAGCAGCGTCGAACCGGCAGATACCCAGACTGATTCCGGCACAGAAGGTGCGTCTGAGGGTGAAGAACTTGAAGAAGTCACCAGTGACGCCGATGAAAACAGCCTCGACAACGAAGCATCAGAAAACTCAACGATTGGCGGCGAAGCAGAAAGCACAATCGAAAGCGAAACTGACCTTGAGCAGGAACCAGTCTCAGAAATAGGTTCTGAAAACACCGACGCTGCAGTTACACCGGAACAGGCCGCCATTGAGCGCATCAGAGAACTGGTCGGTATGCTGCAGGATTTTCTGCAGGGCATCCTTTCAGCCTTCGAAAGCCTGCTCAAATCATAATCGTTCGTCTGATTGAACTTTTACCGACGGGTAAGTTATCCTTGAAGCAGGCCAGAGAAATGATGTTTTCTGAATTTCTGGCCGTAATGCCGCATCGGGCGGCTTCAGGAGGTTCAAATGTTCAACCGTTGCTTTAAAGGCCTGTCGTGCCTGTTTCTCGCCGCCACTGCATTTACTGTGCCAGCACAGGCTCTGCCGCTGGGCGAACGCGAAGCGCAGCATTTCACCCGCGAAGCCGAAAAAATATTCAGAGAAATCATATTTTCCGAAGTTGAACAAGCCGGCTCAGACTATCGAATCGATCTTACCGGCAAGACAATCAGAAAAACCGCGGTACAGAGTGGCAGCATCACCTTTAAAGGGTTTTCAGACGCGCAGTTCTCGGTCATGCGCGGTGGCGCGGTCGATACGGCAAAACTTCTTGAAGGTGACGGTATCGAGGTCGAGGCAACCATAGCTGCAGATGCTATCAAAGGCATCATCGAGCGCGAAATCGCCAGAGTAAGCAAAGAAAACCGCATTTTCGACCCGCTGACGCTCAGCTTTCAAAATGGCCAGGTAAGGGTCACCGGTCAGATCGACTTTCGCAAGATACCCGGCAACGTTCTGTCGTTTCTTTCTACCGGCCCAACGCCTTTCTCGGCAGTTGTAAAACCCGAGCAGAGCGGCAACCGTATCGACCTGAAGGTAATTGACGCAAAAATCAACGACCAGCCGATGGCCGATGATTCGCTGCAGCAGATTCTGACCTGGCTCAACCCTGTCTGGGATTTTTCGATCCTGCCATTCAAGGCCAGTCTTGAAAGTTACAGTATTTCACCCGCCGGCGTTTCTTTCAGCGGCACGATTTACGAAAAGTAAAACCACCACTGATGCCAGAACCCGCCAACATTTCAGCCGGTGAAATCAGAACCGCCGCAATTACCTTCGATCAGTTCGACAGCCTGTTCAGAGAAGAACTGGAAAAAGTTCCTGACCAGTTCAAAGAAGGGGTTGCCCAGTTCATAATCGAAGAGCGCGAACACCGGCACAGCAAATACATGCGCGGACTCTACACGCTCGGTCACTACATGCCGCGCGGACACTTCGGCAACCCGGTCGTCGTTCTCTACTTCGGCTCTTTTGTCAGAGCCTTTCCGCACCACAAAATCAGCGAACTCAGGCTCGAAATCGCGCGTACCATCACCCACGAACTCCTTCACCACTGGGAAAACCGCTCCGGCATCGATCTGCTCGGCGATGAAGACCGCCGCCAACTGGCCATCTGGAAACAAAAAACCGGCTACAAAGATGGCTCTGAAGCCACCGGCAAAAACTACATCGAAGCAGCCCTGTTTATCTATTTTCTCTTTATTTTTGTCGCCGTTCTCGCCCGTTGGATAATGCTTCTCAGCTGACCAGCGCCATCTTGCGGGGTTGAATTTTTGCAGCGAACCCTCTATACTGAAGCCACTTTTGGCAGATATCTGCCCGCTGGAGATCAAGATGCCCATCAAAAAAGAACTGCTCGAAATTCTTGCCTGCCCGGCCTGCCGCGGCAAAGTCGTCTATAACGATGACCGCGACACTCTCGACTGCCAGGGTTGCCGCCGCATCTACCCGATTCGCGACGATATTCCGGTAATGCTCGTTGAAGAGGCCAAACTGCCGCCTGACGCCGAAAAACGCTGACCGGCACAATAACTGAAAATGCCACAGATATTCGTTAACATTGCCTATCAACGCATGACCGCCGACGGCTTCAAGTTTCTGGCCGACCAGAAACTTTTTCCAGAATTTTATTTCTGCGCCGACACCATTGACACCATCGAAAGAAAAACGATCGAAGACCTGCGGGGGCTCGTCGAAAGTCAGAACTTTCGCTCAACTCTGCATGCGCCGTTTTACGATCTGAATGTCGGCGCGCGCGACCGAAGCATCAGAATGGCAAGCTTCGAAAGGCTTGTCTGGGCAGTCGAAACCGCCTCAATGCTCGGTTCGAATGTCGTCGTGGTTCACCCCGGTTACGGCGTCGGCCCCGGCGAAATCGACATCGAAGTCTGGCTTGGCCGCGCCGGCGGGTTTCTGAAAAAACTGGTTGAATATGCGGGCGAACGCAACATAAAAATCGCGTTCGAAAACATCTTCGACAGCCGCCCCGACTACCTCGTCAGACTGCTTGACTTCGTCAATGCCCCGAATGCCGGCATCTGCTTCGACGTCGGGCATTTCAATATTTTTTCGAAGCTGCCGATGCAGGCCTGGTTTACCGCGCTCGGAACAAAAATTTTTGAATTTCATCTGCACGATAACGACAAAAGCGCTGACCAGCACCGCGCTATTGGTGACGGCAATCTCGACTATCAACCGCTGATAGACTGGCACAATACCCTGCCGGAAGGCAATAACCCGGTTCTGACACTCGAACAGCCTGATCGCAGCCACGTTCTAAGATCAATAACCAAAATCCATGACTGGGGTATTTAACCAGAAAAGCGCCAACAAAACTCTGCCATAAACAAAAAACCGGCCCGCAGGCCGGTTTTTTATTTATGATCACTTACTGGTTATTTGCCGCTCTTGATCAGAGTATTGTAAAGATCGAGGTTGGTTTTGTATTCTTTGTAAGCGGTCTGAGCAAGAGCCGCATCACCCTTCTGGGTGGCTTCCATATACTGTTTGTAGGCAGCCAGATAATTGTTGTAGGCAGTCTGCGAATCTTTTACTGCCGGAGCAGTTACAGCAGGAGCTGCAGCTTTCGGTTCAGCTTTCTTCACGACCGGGGCTGGTTCTTCTTTGGCATTCAGCTTGGCGAGAAAATCAGCAGTTGCGGCACTTTCAGCGGCAGCAGCGGCCGGATCGATATCGCTCTGCTTCAGAGTTACGGTTTTCTTGCCGAAAAGTTTCTGTGCAGCTTTCACCGCAAGTCTGGCAATCAGACCACCACCGATAACGCCAACCGCAAGCATCGGGAAACCCATACCGATACAGAGAGCACCACCGGCAATGGCACCGGCAACCGTTGCAAAGTTGGCAACGCTCGAGGTTGTCCAGTTCAGAACCTTTTTACCGACGATGTAACCACCGACAGCACCGACGGCCATACCCAGCGGACCACCGCCGACGGCCATTCCGAGAACGCCGCCAAAGGCACCGGCTGCGATAGCGCCGACATTAACGAAAAGTGATTTGGCAACGCTGCCCACTTTCCCGAGCATAGAGGCGTGAGCCTGGCCGATGGGGGCCACGGTCAGCCACATCGAGAACAGCATCGAGATGAGCAGCATTGTTGAAATGCTCTGTCTCTGGTTGTAAGTCATTGTCATCATATAGGTTCCTCCTGCGATACAAGAGCGGTCAGAGTCGAATTATGCTTAGATTATAAGAATCACATGCCAAACCCGCAAGAGCTGTACACTCAAAATTTCTGTCTGCTTTTCCTGTTACTTTTGTTCGCTGTCTTTATCGTTCTTGTGAACGAGAAAGTCTTCAATTTCTTTGAGTTTGAGAACTGCTTCCGGGGTCATCAGATCGCGGTTAAAGCGTGAAAGCACCAGTTCGATGCCGTGATCCTGAAGACCGAGGGTCCAGATGCCGCCTTCGAAATTGCCAAGACGCAACACATCGACGGCTTTGATCAGGGCATTGTCGATGCGTTTGACCATGCTTGCCGGAACCTTGCCCGGCGCCGTGCGGCTCTGGTCAGAGTCGACACCGATCACCATAAAATTGCCACGGCGAGAAGCCTGAATCAGACCGAGACCACTCTTGCCGGCGGCATGATAAACCACATCAGCGCCTTCTTTGGCGATATCCATGCCGAGAACCTGAGCTTTGTCTGGCATGTCGAAAGCTTCAGGGGTAGTGCCAAGATAGCGTGAAATAACCGTTGCTTCAGGCTTAACAAACCTTACGCCATTTTTGTAGCCACGCTCGAAGCTTGCAATAACAGGTGAATCCATGCCACCGAGAAAGCCGACCTTGCCGCTTTTACTCATCATTGCAGCAAAAGCGCCAGCATAAAACGAGCCCTGTTCTTCGTCAAACAGGATTGACAGAACGTTCGGAACCGTAACTACAGAATCTAGCAGAACGAATTTACTTTCGGGAAATTCCTGGGCGACGCGGCGCACCGCATCGTTGGCAAAAATACCAACCGCACAGACGAGATCCATGTTGCGTTCGCAGAAATAGCGCAGTGCCGGCTCTATCGAAGTGATGGTGCCCGGCTCGATGACTTCGACGATGCAGTCGCCCTCGCGGCGCAACCCGCTGCGGCGCGTGGCCTTCCGCGGCACCAGG
>CAZFUG010000109.1:0-13835 GCA_964522035.1 uncultured bacterium | reverse complement strand
ATGCTCGGCGCCCATTCGGCAGGGCTGCACTTTGTGCCGGCCATTACCGGGCTGGTCGATATGCTGCGCAAAGCCGAAAAAGAAGCCGATGCTCTCATCATCGACACCACCGGCTGGGTACAGGGCGATGGTGGCCGTGCCATCAAAAAAGCCAAACTCGACATCGTGCAGCCTGACAAGGTTGTATTGATGCAGAGAGGCACTGAGCTCGAACATCTGGTTCGCCACCTGCCGGCCGATAAGATTGTACGCCTGCCGGTTTCGAAGAAAGCGACGTCAACCAGCCAGATGGACCGCAAAGAGCTGCGCGAACTCGTCAGCCGCAGATATTTTGCCGGTTCGAAGGTTTTCGAAATTCCTTTCAAACAGGTTTTCACCGATCGCTGTTACTTTCTCACCGGTACAAAGATCGAACTCGAGGGTACCCTTTACGCCGAAAGACTCTCAGGCTGGGAAGGCACCCTGATCTTCACCTCTGGCCCGTTACTGCCCGAAATGATGAAAAGCTGGCCCAAGGATCTCGGGATGCAGCGCATCTTTATTGCCGGCCAGGAAAAGGGTCTGATGATCGCTCTGCTCGATGCCGATCAGAATATGCTTGGTATCGGCCGCCTTGAAGAAATCGACTTTCTGAGGGATAACTTCAGAATCCGCACGAATTATCGTGGCGATCTCGGCAAGGTCAAGGGTATTCAGTTCGGTTCACTGAAGATCACCGAGACTGGTAACGAAGCCGGTTTCATCGAACCCGGGTCATTCTGATTCTTTATTGATCTGATTATCGCCCGCCTCGGAATGGGGTGGGCGATTTTTATTTTTAGCGTTTTATTTCATTTTTGTGTTTCATCTGGTATTTTTTGTGCGATTCTCGCTGTGCAGTTTTTGAACAGACAGCAGGTTCGTTTTTTCACAAAATCCGGCAAGAATTGTCTGGTGCAACTTCCGGGTTGAAGGGTAGGGTGCAAACCTCTTCAGACCATGCTAGCAACGGCATTATTGGCTGAGATTCGCATCATTCTTGAAGCAAAATTTTTTCTAAAAAACCTTTGACTTTGGGTTCTAAAATATGGTTTAATTTGACCCTCGAAAGCGTCGACTTTGAAATAAAATTTCCCCCTCAAACTCCCTGTAATGGGCATTTCACACCATTTTGTCATACATTGTTTCGTGTACAGTTAACAATGGGTCTGAGGTCGCACCAGTTTTTTTTAAGGCAGCGCAAAAATATCTTTCAGGAGTAACCATGAAGCAGGGTCGCGAATTGCAGTTCATCGAAAATCGCCAGGGCAACATCGTTCCATTCAACCCGGAAAAAGTCCGTTCAGCTATCGAGAGAGCCGGCAGAGCCACCGGCGAATTCGGTATGGTTGATTCGATGCGTATGGCCAGCCAGGTGATCAACATTCTGGCACATCGTCATCAGTCGGGTACACCGAACGTCGAAGAAGTGCAGGATGTCGTAGAGCACGTGCTGATAGCCAACAACTATTTCACCACCAACCGCTCTTACATCGTCTATCGTGAACAGCATAAGCAGATGCGCGAAGGCCGTCGCTCTCTCGTCGACAGCATCAGTTCGATCAACGAATACCTCGGTCAGCAGGACTGGCGTGTCAACGCCAATGCCAACCAGGGGTACTCTCTCGGCGGTCTGATTCTCAACGTAGCCGGCAAGGTTACTGCCAATTACTGGCTGTCGCACGTATACACCCCTGAAATCGGCGATGCACACCGCGAAGGCGACTTTCACATTCATGACCTAGACATGCTTTCCGGCTATTGTGCCGGCTGGTCGCTGCGCACACTGCTGAACGAAGGCTTCAATGGCGTACCCGGCAAGGTCGAAGCTGGTGCACCGAAGCACTTTTCCAGTGCACTCGGTCAGATGGTAAACTTCCTGGGCACGCTGCAGAATGAATGGGCCGGCGCTCAGGCGTTCTCTTCGTTCGACACCTATCTGGCTCCGTTCGTCAGAAACGACAAACTCAGCTATGATGACGTTTTCCAGGGTATTCAGGAATTTGTCTACAACCTCAACGTGCCGTCACGCTGGGGTACACAGACTCCATTCACCAACCTGACCCTCGACTGGAACTGCCCGGAAGACCTGCGCAGTCAGCACCCGCTCATCGGCGGCAAACCGACCGAATTCACCTATGGCGAGCTGCAGCAGGAAATGGACATGATCAACCGCGCTTTCATCGATGTGATGAGCCGTGGCGATCACCGTGGCCGTGCTTTCACCTTCCCGATTCCGACTTACAACATCACCAAGGATTTCGACTGGGAACACCCGAACTGCCAGCCGCTGTTCGAAATGACCGCCAAATACGGTCTGCCGTATTTCCAGAATTTCATAAACTCAGATCTGCAGCCGAACATGGTCAGATCGATGTGCTGCCGTCTGCAGCTTGACCTGCGCGAACTGCTCAAGCGCGGCAACGGCCTCTTCGGTTCAGCCGAACAGACCGGTTCGATCGGTGTCGTCACCATCAACCTGGCCCGCATCGGTTACATGCACAAAGGCAACTTCAACGCTCTTACCGACCGCCTCGGAACCCTCATGGAACTGTCAAAGAAGAGCCTCGAAGTCAAGCGCAAAGTCATTCAGGCCCGCATTGACAGCGGCCTGTTCCCATACACCCGCCGCTATCTCGGCACCCTGCGCAATCACTTCTCGACCATCGGCATCAATGGCATGAACGAATGTATCAGAAACTTTTCTGACAATGCCTACGACATCACTTCCGCTGAAGGCGTCGAACTGGCGCAGAAGATTCTTGATTTCATGCGCGAACGCATCGTGCAGTATCAGGTCGAAACCGGCCACCTCTACAACCTCGAAGCCACACCGGCTGAAGGCGCCACCCATCGCTTCGCCCGCGAAGACCGCAAGCGTTTCCCCGAAATCATTCAGGCCGGCACACCGCAGGCCGCCTATTACACCAATTCGACCCAGCTGCCGGTCGACTTCCAGGGCGACCTGTTCGAAATCATGCGCCACCAGGAAAAACTGCAGACCAAATATACCGGCGGCACCGTTCTGCACCTCTACGTTGGCGAACGCATTCCCGATGCCGAATCGTGCAAGCGCCTGGTCAGAAAGTCGCTCTCACAGTTCAGACTGCCGTATGTCACCGTCACTCCGACCTTCAGCATCTGCCCGAAACATGGCTACATCGCCGGCGAACACCAGCACTGCCCGACCTGCGACACCATCGAGACCCGCAGAATCGTTGCCGAAGCTCAGAACGAAGGCCGCGAAATCGCACCTGACGCCGTTGTTCTCAAAGATGAAAACCGCCAGATCTGCGAAGTCTGGACCCGCGTCATGGGTTATTTCAGACCGGTTTCACAGTTCAACGCCGGCAAGAAGAGCGAATACAGCGAACGCGTTCTGCTCAACTCTCAGGAAATCGTCAGAGAAGTAATCTGAGCGATTCCGTAACGAAAAGTGCGCTCGACAGCATCTACCGGTGCTGTCGAGCGATTTACTGAGTTAAACCTGCAATTCTGCCACGATTAAAGCAACCCGGGCCATCCGTGCTTCGACAAGCCAGGAAACGGCCCAAGATTATAGAGCACCACAAATAAAATGCACGTTCTAAGAGACAAAGTAAGGGTCGGGGGCATGCAGCCCTTTACCATGATCGATTTCCCGGGCCGACTGGCGAGCGTTCTGTTTCTGCAGGGCTGCAATCTGCGCTGCCGCTTCTGCTACAACGGCCCGCTGCTGCCCGGAACCGCCCGCGAACACATCACCTGGGAAGCAGTCATCAACTTTCTCAAAGACCGCCAGGGCTTCGTCGAAGGCGTGGTGTTCAGCGGCGGTGAACCCTGCATGCAGCCGGGCCTGCTTGACGCGATGCATGAAGTTCGCGAACTCGGCTACGAAATTGCGCTGCACACCAATGGTTTTTTCCCCGATGTCGTCGAAAAAGCGATCGAACAGCGGCTTCTGCAGTTTATTGCCGTCGATTACAAGGCGCCGATTGCCCGTTACCTTGAAGTTACCGGCCAGAGTGCCAGCGAAAAGTCATTCGGCAAAGTTGCCGAAATGATTGTCGCCTCTGGTATCAGACATGAATATCGCACGACGTTTCATCCGCGCCTCATGTCTGAAAAAGAACTGATGACCATGGCCGACTGGCTCGTCGAAAAGAAGATCAGCAGTTTTGCCCTGCAGAAGTTCAAGCATGGCGGCGCCTACGATGCATCACTGCCGCCGGTAATCGGCCCCTGGATACTCAATACAACGCTGCTCAAGCTGAAAAGCCGCTTCGCCAATTTTACCCTGCGCAGCGACGGCAGCAACGACCAGCAGCAGATCGCCGCCTGATGGACAGGTCAGGCGATTGCATAAGCGACGCTTGTTTTTGCCAGGATGACATTATGCCGCGTGAGCCAAGGATGGCAGAAGCGGCGGCAACGACTGACCTGTATTAATGATGAAGAGCGAAAACGGCTATTGACTTTTATAGTGGCGAAAAAGTATAAAGAGAGGGTTTTCGGCCGCTTTATTATCCCATCAGAGAAGGGGCTTTTATGGAATTCAGCCAGAAGGATTTGAACATTCAGACGCTGGGCAAGGCCAATTTTGATTCGCCGCTCAAGCTTTCGACCGTCGACGGCGACTACCTGACCAATTATGTTGAAGATCAGGAACGGGTTCTCTATAACAACAGCCTCTGTAAACTCAAAGAAGAACTGGCAGCCGGCCGCGAGCCGCTGACTTTCGAAAAGGCCGGCCCCCGCGAGAAAATTTTCTTCGATCCTTCACGCACCCGCGCCGGTATCGTTACCTGCGGCGGTCTCTGCCCCGGTATCAATGACGTAATCCGCGGTCTGGTCATGCAGCTGTATTTCTGGTATGGCGTCAAGAATATTTATGGTTTCCGTTACGGTTACCTTGGTATGATCAAAGAATCAGGGCTGCAGCCGATGGTGCTCGACCCTGACGTCGTCAGTGAAATTCACGAAAAGGGCGGCACGATTCTCGGTTCATCACGCGGCCCTCAGGACGTCGGCCTGATGGTCGACCGGCTGATGGATTTCAATATCAACATTCTTTTCTGCATCGGAGGCGACGGCACGCTGCGCGGCGCCAAAGAAATAACCGACGAGATCAACAAGCGCGGGCTCGCCATTTCCGTCATCGGGATTCCGAAAACCATCGATAACGATATCGGTTTCATCGAAAAGACCTTCGGCTTCGAAACCGCTTTTACCCATGCTGTCGACTCACTTCGCACCGCGCACGTCGAAGCCAAGGGCTACCAGAACGGCGTTGGCCTTGTAAAGCTTATGGGCCGCCAGTCTGGCTATATCACTGCTAATGCTTCAATCGCCTCGCAGGACGTTAACTTCTGCCTGATCCCCGAAATGCCTTTCGATCTCGAAGGCGAAAACGGCTTCTACAAACACCTTATGGATCGCATTCTCAGGAAAAACCACGCGGTTGTCGTCGTGGCCGAAGGGGTCGGCGACCGTCTGTGCGCCCTCGAGGAACGCGATGTTTCGGGCAACCGCAAATTCGGCGATGTCGGTGTCATGCTGCGCGACGGCATTGCCAGGTATTTCAAAGACCGCAAGGTGCCGGTTTCGCTGAAATACATCGACCCGAGCTACATTATCCGCAGTTCGTGCGCCATACCTTCAGACAGCATTTTCTGCAACCAGCTGGCGCAGAACGCCGTGCACGCCGGTATGGCCGGCAAAACCGGCATGCTCGTCGGCATCTGGAACAACTGTTTCACGCATGTTCCGATCGATATCGCGATCCGCAACCGCAAATTCATCGACCCCGAAAGCATGTTCTGGCTCAACGTTCTCGAAACCACCGGCCAGCCCCGCTGGATGCAGAATAAATCCCGCACCGCCTGACCGCTTTTGGCATTCAGGAACGCCAAAGCAGCTGTATGTGGCTCAAAGAGATCATCAGTTCAAATAAACCGCCATTCGAGGGAATGGTGTGTCGCTTTCTGCGAGTTCTGCTGGTGCTGTGCGTTTTCTTTTCTGCATCGTATTCGTATGCCGCAATCAGTTACGATCTGAAAATCTCTGCCTACGACGCCGCAAAGTCACAAATTCTGCAAAGTCAGGCGGATGACCCGTCATACTCAGTTCCTGAAGACCAGCATTTTCAGGCAATTTCTCATATATGTAACGTCATTCCCGGAATGCGTTATTCTGAAGATACGAACCAGTATTTCAACCGTAACCGCTATTATTCACCGGCTCTCGGTAGATTTACCCCAAAAGACCCGATTGGCTTCAACGGCGGGATGAACCTCTACAGATATGCTGATAACAACCCTATTATTTTTACTGATCCTACAGGGAGTTTCGCTGTAGCAATACCTGCTGGAGTTAAAATATTGATAGATCTAGGCTTTTCAATTTATTTTTCGCAAATGTTAATGAATGGTCTCATAGTCGATAAATGCGAGCAAGATGAGGATCGAATGGTTCCTGACGATGCAGGTAGAATGTGTAAGGCTTCTGAACTTACGCCTGTTGTAATTTTAGTTATTGCAAGGGGTAACCAGATTGCCCCGCTCGGTCACGTGTCATTAGCAGCACCGTTAATTGGTGTTAAAGGTTGGACTGCTTTATATAAGCCTCAACCACTTACCCAAGTAGTTCCTGGGAAAATTCAAGATGATAAAATTTTGGTAAATAGTGTTCATGCAAAACCTCAAAAGCCTTTTTCAGCTTGCCCAGAAAGCCAAGCCGAAATTAAAAAATCAGTGGCTTTGAATGGCCCAGATAAGTGGAAATATCATGCTCCAAATTTTCTTGGCCGAAATTGTGCTGGTTGGGTAAGTCAGATTCTATTGAACCAGGTTTTACTGTTCCAAATCCTTATACACCATATTTAAGACCTGAAGACCTACACAGGTGAAATTAGTCATGAGAAGGGAAGAAATCTTAGAAATTCTTAATGAAGTTCATGCTTTTATACAAGGCACAAGCGATGAACTTCCTGATTTAACCGAGCTTTATTATTCATGCCCTGAATTTAAACATGCTTACGATAATGATCCAGTAATATGTGAGTTTCACGAAAAATGGGATAAATGGATTGCTAGAAAAGACATTGATCAATAAGCCTGACTAAAGCGATATCATTAGCAGTATGCTTCGTTGCAGTGCTCTGATTGGATTTGTCTTACTGCTCTCTTGCAATCTCACATCAGGAGCACAGATCTCGCCGGCCTTCGCCTTGCCGCCGCCGGTGGTGAATGGCAATCATTTCGCGCCCTCTTCTGGCGGGCATTCAGAATGCGGCTAAAGTAGGAGCGTTCTGTGGTTTTCTTTTCTTCAGCTGCGCTGGCTCGAACGACTTACGCAGAGCACATAACCAGCCCGGCGGTTCCGCTGTATCTTTGATCAGCGGAGGCGAAGCCCAGGAGTGAGGGGCGGGCGCGGGGCGGTTTCCGGCTAATGCGGCTATTAGTCGATACACCGCCCCGCAGTTCTGCCTGCCCCTCACTCGCAGCCGCCGGGCGGTGTAAGCTGCAGCAATGTTCATGACGGGTATATTGAAATGCTTACAACCTGCTGATTCTAGTCGAGAAAGCCCAGATCGGCTGTAAGCAAAGCAGGTTTGATGATAGCAAAAAATGATTGCAGGTTGGCAGAGCCGGGAGTATATTTAAATTATGAACAGCAGGCACCGCAAAACATTGGAAGCGATATTTGCGACCCCGACCAAAGCTAATATCGAGTTTATTGCCATTGAAAAACTGCTCGTTGCTCTTGGCGGTGTTGTAGTGGAAGGCCGGGGCTCCCGTGTCCGGTTTGCTTTCGGTGACAAGATCGTCAGTTTTCATCGGCCGCACCCGCAAAAGGAAGCCAAGCCTTACCAGGTGGAGGCCGCAAGGGAATTCCTGGAAAGGATGGGATTTAAACCATGAATAATACGCTTGTTTATAAAGGGTTTTCCGCTCGCGTTGAATTCGATGCCCGCGATAATATTTTCTTCGGGCGTATTCTGGGCATTGAAGATCTTGTCACCTTTCACGGTGAAAGCGTTTCTGAGCTTAGAGAAGCGTTCAAGGAAGCGGTAACTGATTATCTGGAAACCTGCAAGGCAATTGGAAAAAAGCCGCAGAAGCCATTTTCCGGGAAGCTTATGTTTCGGGTGCCGCCGGAAGTGCATGCGGCTGTTACAATTGCTGCAAAAGCCAGTGGCAAAAGTTTGAATCAGTGGGCGATAGAAGTTCTGAACAGTGCTGCACACCGCCAATAGAATAAAGGTTTGTTTTGATAAGCGTCAGCGGGGTTTATAAAAGTTATTATCGCCATCTGCCTCATCAGAAAGATGTTCTGAAAGGCGTCGACCTTGAAATCGCAGATGGTGAAACACAGTTTCTGCTGGGCGGCAATGGCGCCGGCAAAACTACGCTTCTGCGCGCAATCAGCACGCTTCTGCCTCAGGATACCGGTTCTATTGCGGTCAACGGCTTTGATGCCTCTTCTGCACCAGATATGGTCAAGAGGTCGATCGGCTTTTTCTCGGTTAATACGGCTCTTTATGAGCGTCTGACCGGTTTCGAATTTCTGCAGTATTTCGCCGGCCTGTATGACTTATCGCATGACAGGTTCATTTCCCGGCTCGATGAAATCAATCGCATATTCGATCTTGATTCATGCCTGAAACTCGACTGTTCCGCGATGAGCTCGGGGCAGAAACAGAAATGCAATATCGCCAGGGCGGTTCTGCATGACCCGCCGGTTTACATAATGGATGAACCGACAACCGGACTCGATGTTGAAAGCATTTCCGGTATACTCGATTTTATTCTCTACCAGCGGTCGCAGAAAAAAACTCTTCTGATCGTGACCCATAACATGGAAATGGTTCACAAACTCGGGGGCAGGGTCGCTTTTCTCATCAACGGAAAAATTCCATATAACCTGACTGTCGACGAAATGATCGCCCAGAGCGGGAAAACCAATCTTATAGACGCTTACAGATTTTATGCAGATGCCAAATATTCGCAGAATACTCAACATTGCCCGTAAGGAAATAATATTCGCCCTTCGCGATATCGATCAACTGATGATATTGCTGATTCTGCCATTTCTCATTTACCCGGTAATCGCGGTTATTTCTTTTACCGCAGCATCCCAGTCGCAACAGGTTGTCAGCCAGGCAAAAGTGAAGGCAGTTCTGCCGCTCGAGCTTGAAAGGTTCAAAAACCAGATCAGCACCGATTCCATGCAGCTAAGTTTCGTGGCAGACCCAATGCTGCAAAGCGAAGAATTGAAACAGCTTAAAATTCACGCAATCATTGAAGTCGCTTCGGTTGCAAAAGATTTTTTCAGCGCCAGTTCGGTTGAAACCGCACAATTTCGCCTGCATTATGACAGAACCAGCTGGAAAAGCAAAAAAGCGGTCGAACTGCTTTCCGATGCTTTCGAAACAGTCGATGACCAGCTTTCTGAACTGCGCCTGCAGAACAAAAATCTACCGTCCACCTTTGTTTACCCACTTAAAATATCGAAAAAAAGCATTGCATCCCCTGAAAAAGAGGGCGGGCACCTGCTCGGAAATATCCTGCCCGGCCTGATGATAATGTTCGCGGTGATGGGTGCGTTTATGACCTCGCTCGATATTACTTCCGGGGAGCGGGATCGAGGCACTCTGGAAACACTCCTGCTGACGCCTGTCCCGACCATTGAAATCATGCTCGGAAAACTGACGGCGATAGTAACGAACGTTCTTATTTCAGTTTCGGTGAATGTTGGCTGTCAGGGTATTCTTGCCTATCTTCTCAGCAGACATATGCCGGCGGGCGGCAATTACGGAATCTCATTGAGCATATCCGCATCGGCTCTGTTAAAGATATTTGTCATGATGATACCCTTTGCAGCCTGTCTGGCCGTTCTTTTTATGACGGTCGCTCTTATGGCGGGCACCACCAAGAGGGCGCAGATGTATCTTTCGCCGATGACCGGCCTGATAATTCTTCCATCCTTCGTCGGCATGCTCGATGGTTTTGATCTGTCGACTTTTACGGCTGCGATTCCTGTCGTGAACCTTACGCTCACCTTCAAGGCACTTGCCATGGAAACCTGCAGCTGGAGCCTTTATCTTCAGACTCTTGCCTTCTGCCTCTTTCATTGTATTCTGGCAGCTCTTCTGGCATCTTCCATTTATCGAAGCGAGGATATTCTCGTTTCTGAGTCCGGAACGCTGGCAGATCTGCTGTGCCCGGCGGCGCCTGGGCAAACAGCCCCGACAGCCAGGGCCGCCGTCTACATGTTTGGTCTGGCCTTTTTTCTGCTGACAGGCGTTTCGCCATTTATTCTGAATGCAGAGCATTTCAGTAAAATCACTGGTCTGGGCATAACCCAGATACTGTTTTATCTGCTGCCGCCGCTTGTTTATCTGTGGTTTTACCGTTACCGGGTCATCGAATCGCTCGACCTCGAGTTAAAAAAAGTGCGGCTCGAAAACTTTGTTTTAATTCCTGTCATGACACTCTGTGTGCTGGTTTTCGTTCTGCAGTTCGGCATCTGGCAGGCCTCGGTGCTGCCGGAAGCCAGAGAACTGACGGACATGTTTGCCGGGCTCTTCGACTCGGCGCCTTTCTGGTGGATACTCCTGATAATGAGCCCATTGGCCGGAATATGCGAAGAGGTGCTTTTCCGCGGCTTTATCCAGAAAGGGCTGAGAACCCGCCTTGGCCCGTGGGCGGCAATCATAATGGCAGCCATGATGTTCGGCTTTGCGCATATTTCGCCCGCAAAAATAATTACAACCTTCATGATCGGATTATGGATGGGCTACATTTATCAGATCACCGGCTCATTATGGATGAGCATCGCGACCCACGCATTCAACAACGCTCTTGCCGGAAGCGCCATGTATTTTGCCTTCAAAATGGATATAAAATCTTCTGCCGCGGCTGTTGCCGACCCGACAGCGCTTCCTTCGATGCCGCCACAGCTGCTGCTGTTCGCCGCTCTGGTTTTTGCAGCACTGCTGCCCCGCTTCATAAGCGTCAATAAACCCTCAGGATAAATTTTTTATAGAAAGCTCTTTGATGGATTGCAATGTTTTATCAGCACCGATTATTTAATTGCGAGGCGAGAAGACGGGATTGCTTTTTCGGAAGCTTGTGAGCGAAGCGAATCGCTGTAGAAAAAGCAACCCGGCTGATAGGCCGAAGCTTCTGAATAGCAATAAAAGCATTCTTTTATATAATTATTTTGCAAGGGTGGGAGCGAGCAGGCGCATCGCCTCTGCGTGCAGAATGCCGTTGGTGGCGAGCAGTTCGTAACTGTCGAGGGCCATCGGTGTGCCGTCGAACCGGGTGACACGACCGCCGGCTTCGTTGACCAGCAATGTGCCGGCCGCGACATCCCAGGGTTTGAGGTTGGTTTCCCAGTAGACGGCAAAGATGCCGCGGGCGATGTGACAAAGGTCGAGGGCGGCCGAACCGAGGCGGCGCACGCATTGAACGTGCATCAGCATGATTTTGAGGCGTTCGACGATGACTTCGATATTTTCGCGCCGGGTGTAGGGGAAACCGGTCACCGCCAGCGCGTCATTCATCGTGTTCTGGGTGCCGACGCGAATCCTGGCGCCGTTCACAAAAGCACCGCCGCCCTTGAAGCAATGGTAAACATCATTGTTCATCGGGTTCATCACGACACCCGCAACCGGTTCACCATCATTGCACAGGGCTATCGAAACAGCAAAGTGGGGCAGGCGGTTGGCAAAATTCGTGGTGCCATCGAGCGGGTCGACCACCCAGACTTCGCCGTGCCGCCAGTCATCGCCGCCGTCTTCCTCGCCATGAAAACGGATTTTGGGGAATTTCGCCAGCAGTTCTTTGCGGATAAGTCTCTCCGAAGCAATATCAATCTCGGTTACCAGATCGACGGTTCCCTTGTGAACGATTTCGTGACTTTTGTTGAAACCGTTTCTGATAACTTCTGCAGCCATGGCGGCAACGTCGCGGGCACCGGAGCAGAGATTTTCGAGGCTGTGCATTATTGACTCCTGAGTGTGTTTATTTGATGATTACGGGCAATAATGATAGAATTGTTTCTCAATAAAAACAAGGAGCTCAGATGCACCTGTCTTTGCATAAAACTCTGCTGTCACTGTTGATCTGTAGCCTCGCCTGTCCGGCGCTGCACGCCGATAACGCTTCTTCTACACCTGTCAAGTCAGATATAAACCAGGCGCGGATCACCGACGGGAATTTCACCTTTCCGGGACTTACTGCATCTGATCAGGCTTCATTGGCTTCGGTGGCATTAACGGTTGCAAGTAATCCCGTCGAAATACCGGTTCAGGAAATACCGGCAATCGACAACCTTCTGCAGATGGCGACACAGGCACAACCTCTGATAGACAATCTGAGCGCAACCTTCATGCCTGCAGCCACCGGCACTCCTGTTTCCGTTGCCCCGGCTTCGGCCGGAGCGGTAATAAATGCCTCTGCAACTGCAGAAACAAAGAAAAAGAAAGACGGCGAATATATTGACACACTTTTTCCTGACCCGCTTTCGCCTGACTTTCCGTCTGAAAGCGGTGTCAGCGAAGCTGAAAAGAACCGCCCGGCAAAGGAAATCATTGACGAGATAAATCAGAAGGCTGAAGAAATCGCTGAGCGCACCGCAAAAGAACTCGGAATCGAATATATTCCGCCATCTGAGCGTATGCCGGCAACTGAAACGGCCGTTCTGGAAGCATCGGCAAGCGGCAATCTCGAACCAGAAACACCTGAGACCGCATCTGGTGAAGCCAGAGTTGTGACCGAAGCCGACAGCGGTTCATGGGAATATCCCGGTGATACAAAAGCCTCCGCTGCCGCCGAAATCAACAAAACACAGGCAACCCAACCCGATAAAAAAAGGCAGGGCAGTGCCGTAAAAGAAAACGAAATAACTGAAGAGCCGGAAACAAAGACCGCGCCAGCAACCGAACCAGCAATAGCCTCCGGCAGTGCTTCAACCTCGGCATCGACTGATAAAGCAATTTCAGACAAACCAGCTGCAAAGGTTAAGCCGGGCAAAGTTATCGCGGCATCGGGTTCTGCAAATATTGGTGAAAAAGCAGTGGTCGACGAGCCTGCATTGGCGTCTGAAACCATTGTCACCGAAACAGAAAATGAGATAATTCCGGTGCAGTGGCCGGATTCTCCCGAAGACCCGGAATTCGCAACTGGCAGCCGGCAGCTTTTCAGCGAGCGAACAGCATCTGAAACGAGTTCTGGCGGTGAACTGCCTGGCCTTTTCGAAAAGGCCGAAGCACTGACACCTGCTCTGATGACGCGGGGCAAGCCTGAAGACGAGCAGTCCGGCGAAGATGAAATAAAAAAAATCACCGGTCGCCTGGTGCCCGAGAAACAGCCATTGGGGCGCCGCCGGCACCTGTATCGCTGGGTTCTCAAAACCGATGACGGCGGGCGTATTCCGCTTAAATCGAATCTGAAACTGCTCAGCGAAGTCAGAAATGAAAAGATGCTCGATGGCAAAGTCAATTTGACCGGGCGCTTTATTAAATCCGGTATGAACCAGGAACTGCAGTATTTTGTCGTCGAGTCAGCCACCTTTGCCGATTCTGCAAACGCTTCCGGTACAGCCGACATAAAGACTGGCAAACCAACAGAAACAGGAACAAATGCGGCGCTCCCCGACAGCAGACAACCGGCAAATTCCGGAAATACAACTGCTGAAACCTCAAAATCCCCCTTAAAAGCCACACCCAGAACAGGCAAAAAGGCAGACAAGATCGGCTCAACCCAAAAGCAGGGCAGTTCTGGCACGAAAAATGCTACTAAAAAGCAGGACCTGCCCTCAGGTGAACT
>CAZFUG010000108.1:0-13848 GCA_964522035.1 uncultured bacterium | reverse complement strand
GTTTCGCCCGGGGCACGCGGTGAGATAACGGTTACCGGCGGCATCAACCCGTTTTTACCGCTGATCCGCTACCGCACAGGTGATTTCGCCTCATTGCAGTTCGTTGCCGGGCACCCCTGCCTGATCAATCTTGAGGGGCGCTCCCCCACCCTCTTCTTGAGTCAGAAGCGTGATTTTGTCAACCACGTCGATATTTCACGGGCGCTCAGCAGCTTCTCCCTGGCAGGATTCACTCTGCATCAGAAAAAAGACCTCTCTCTCGACTTTTCAGCCTGGGGCACCGGCATCAACAAAGAAATCCTTCACGACAAGCTCACAGAATTGTTTGGAAAAAATATTGAAATGCGCGTAAACATCTCAAAAGAGCTTCTGGCCGAAACAAAAAAAGTAAAATATTCAAGCGAAATCAACGAAACGGACCTGCAGTCATGTCAACGATAGAATTAATTGCGGTTATCTGCGGCTTTCTCTGTGTATTTTTCACGATCAGAGAAAATATCTGGTGCTGGCCAACCGGTCTGGTGCAGGTGAGTCTTTACGTGTTCGTATTTTTCGAAGCAAAGCTTTATTCAGACGTAATTCTGCATATAATCTACATTTTCATGAATATCTACGGCTGGTATTTCTGGCTGCACGGCGGCCGGCAAAAACAGGAAGCAAAAGTTACCCCGCTTGCAGACGGATGGCTGGCCGGCACGGTTGCGGGCTCAACCATCGCGATGCTGCTGCTCGGCTACGTTATGGCAAGCCGCACCGATGCGTCGTTTCCCTATGGCGATGCCTTCACGACAACCTTCAGTCTGTCGGCACAATGGCTGATGTCTCGCAAAAAGCTTGAATCATGGCATTTCTGGATCGCAGTCGATGTCGTCGCCATATATATATACGCGGTTAAGGGCTTGCACCTGACAGCAGGTCTGTACACGGCATTTCTGATTATGGCTGTCATCGGTTTGCAGAAGTGGAAACAGTCGATGCAGCAGAACCCTGAAATCATTGAAGACTCTGCTCTGGAGCCGGCCGTATGAAAATCGGGCTGACAATCGGCAAGTTTTCGCCACTGCACAAAGGGCACCAGTATCTTATCGAAACCGCGCTGAAAGAAATGGACAGGCTGTATCTCATGATTTACGACAGCCCCGAAACCACGACTATCCCGCTGACGGTAAGAGCTGGATGGATACGGGCTCTCTACCCGCAGGTTCAGATCGTCGAAGCCTGGGACGGCCCTACTGACGCCGGCTACACCCCGGAAATCATGAAAATTCAGGACACCTATATTCTCTCGAAATTTCACGATAAGGGAATAACCCACTTTTATTCGAGCGAGCCCTATGGCGACCACGTCAGCAAAGCTCTCAAAGCGGCAAACCGCACCGTCGACCTCAAGCGCACGGCAATACCGGTTTCCGGCACACAGGTTCGTAATGACCCATTTTCGGCAAGGGATTTTGTGCACGACATCGTCTATCGCGATCACGTCATCAATGTGGTTTTTCTCGGCGGCCCGTCAACCGGCAAAACCACGCTTGCTGAATATCTGGCTCAGAAGTTTTCAACTGTCTGGATGCCGGAATACGGCCGGGAATACTGGGATAACAACCAGGTCGACCGGCGCCTGACCACCGGTCAGCTTGTCGAAATAGCGCGCGGGCATCTCGAACGCGAAGATCAGATGCTGCTCAAAGCAAACCGCTATCTGTTCACCGACACCAATGCACTGACTACCAGAATCTTTTCTTATCACTACCACGGCGCCGCCGAACCAGAACTTGAAGATCTGGCGATGCGCTGCGTTTCACGCTACGATCTCTGTTTCGTCTGCGGCACCGATATTCCTTACGAAGACTCGGTCGACCGATCTGGTGAGGTTAACCGTGCAATAATGCAGAAACAGATTCTTGCTGACCTGCATTGCCGCAGGATTCCATATCAGATTGTAACAGGCAGCCTCGCAGAAAGGGCCAGCCAGGTCGCCGCCGCCCTCGATGGTTTTCAAAAGTTCACCAATCCATGGAAACTGCAGGCTTTCACAGGGCTCTGAAGTTTTTGTTCTACCCCCTGCGATTTTTCCCGTTTGATTGTTAAAATTAGTACAGGGTTTAATGGGGTTGTTGACTCTGATATATTTGCCTTAAGTTCTGCTCACACCGGGTAAAAAACAAAGAGGTGGCTGCAGATGAGTACATGGAAACGCTTTTTTCCTCATTTTTCAGACGCACAACTTCGCAGAATAATCATCCTGGCTTCCGGAATTTTCCTGTGTTCTCTAACTCTGATTTCCCTTGCCTGGAACTGTAAACGACTCAAACAGGCAACACTTGAAATTGCAGCGCAGAATGCCCGTTCTCAATACAAAAAAGATCTCATCTACCGGCGCTGGGCTTCGCTGCACGGAGGCGTCTATGTACCCCCGACAGAGGCAACGCCGCCAAACCCATATCTTGCCCACATCGCTGAACGTGACATCACTACAACCTCCGGTAAATCACTCACCCTTGTCAATCCTGCCTACATGACCCGTCAGGTGCATGAACTTGGTATGAAAGACTATGGAGACCGTGGGCATATTACCAGCTTGAAACCGATCAGGCCTGAAAATGCACCTGACCCGTGGGAAATGGAAGCCTTGAAAGCTTTTGAGAAAGGCCAGGAAGAGATGCTTGCCATATCTGAACTTGAAGGCAAGCCCTGTCTCAGACTTATGCGCCCTATGGTCACAGAAAATTCATGCTTAAAGTGTCATGAACAGCAGGGTTACAAGGTTGGTGAGATCCGTGGCGGAATCAGCGTATCGGTGCCATTGGCCCCATACCTTGCTTCGACAGCAGGCTTCAGTCTAGGAATAAGGACAGTACATGCTTTTGTGATTATCATGATCTGCGGAGGACTGTTCTGGATCAACCGCCTTCTGAATCTTTCTGCCGGCGAGAACGAAGCATTGCAGATGCAGCTGCACCAGGCCCAGAAAATGGAATCTATAGGTCGTCTGGCTGGTGGGGTTGCCCACGATTTCAACAACATGCTCAACGTAATTCTTGGATATTCAGAAATTGCCGCAAGAAAACTACCCTCGGATCATCCACAGCAGCGATACCTGAGCGAAATTCTCAAGGCAGCCCAGAGATCTGCAGACCTTACCAGACAACTGCTGGCATTCGCGCGCAAGCAGCCGGCATTACCCAAAATACTCGATCTCAATAAAACCGTTGATTCGATGTTGAGCATACTCAAGCGACTGATCGGCGAAAGCATCTCTCTGACTTTCGAACCCGGACAGGAGATGCAGAATATAAAAATCGACCCGGTGCAGGTCGACCAGATTCTTGCCAACCTTTGCGTTAATGCCAGAGATGCGATTGGTGACCGGCCCGGCAGAATCGTCATAAAAACATCCATGCAGACCATAGACGATGAATTCTGCGAAATCCATCCAGGCTTTATTGTCGGAACCTACGTCACGCTTTCAGTTTCTGACAATGGCTGTGGAATTGAAAAAAAATCACTGGCAAATATATTTGAGCCGTTCTACACAACCAAAGGGCTGAATCAGGGCACCGGCCTTGGGCTGGCCACGGTTTACGGCATTGTCAAACAGAACGGTGGGTATATCGAAGTAGAAAGTCAGCCTGGTGAAGGGGCAACATTCAGGATTTTCTTTTCAAGACATACCGAAGAAAAACCTGTTGAAGCAGAAAAATCACCAGCAGAAGCCCAAAGAGGCTGCGAAACCATTCTTCTGGTTGAAGATGAGCCGGCATTACTGAAAATGACAGAGGCAATGCTGACTCAGCAGGGGTACAAAGTCATTTCAGAATCTTCCCCTGCAGAGGCTTTGAAAAAAGCAAATTCTGGTGAACGTTTTCATATGCTGCTGACGGATGTAATCATGCCAGAAATGACAGGCAGCGACCTCGCCAGCGAGATCAAAAAAAACAACCCGGGGATTAAAATTGTCTTCATGTCAGGTTATGCCTCAAACATTGTTTCGCCCCATATCGCCATGCAGGAGGGCATCTTTTTCATTCAAAAGCCCTTTACGGCAGCACAACTGGGTGAAATAATCAGAGCCTCGTTCAGCTCACCACAGCCAAAGCACACTGCTTAAAATTTTTCACCGGCGTAGAATAAAAAATCAGACTTTTGCCCCGCAAAACCTGCCAAATTTTGTATAATTCCCCGGTCAAAGTCAAAATTTTGCGAGGACAATCTGAATGCTGTCTTTCGGCCGATTAAGGCTTTATCTATTGCTTTTTGCTTTCTGCCTGTTTCTCAACATTGCTCAGGCTAAAAGTTTTCCGGAAAACGGCCTTCTGGCCAGGCTGCACGCTCTTGCCGCCAGAGCCCGCCTGAATCTGATCGTCAACGCGCCAGACCGAAACCTTGGCGATTTCAACTCATCAGAGTCACAGAACAGCATTGAACAGCTTCTTGCAATTGCCGATGCCGCCAACTGTACCGCCGACCGCACCGGCTCGATCTGGCTGATTACAGCCAGAGAGCGACAGATTTTTCAGAATTCTTCAGGCTGGCAATTTTTCTACCCATTTGATGGGCCGATAGAAAGCCTTCTGGACCGCAAAAATGAAAAGGATTGCGCCGGCACCTTAACCTTTATGGTGCAGTCTGTAAATGCCTGCATCATTTCCGGAGAACATAGAAGAGCCACCGCTGCGGCAGAACACTTTCGAAGTATCGAAAAGCCTGCAGTTCCGGCTGAGCTGCAGCTTGATATTAGCGCTGACAATTCACTGCAGGCTGCTTCCATTTCACTTCAACTGCTGACGAATACCAGCTTTTTTATTGAACTGGCACACCCTGAATTTGAGCCAGTCGCCGCTACTTTTGCATTTTCCTTCGATGCCTCTGACTCTTTCAGCCTGGCAATTGACAATGCCGCCGCCAGCGCTTCAGATGCACGCAAAAGCCTGAATTCGCGATCTCCGCACGGGGCACAGAAACAAAGCCCGCTGATTTTGGAGGGCAACGGTGGCACTGTGACCATAAGCTGGAACGCCAGACTGCTCAAGCCATTTACCGAAACAACTGACAGGAACAGTAAAAACGCTCTTTCCGGCCGCGCCGGATTGAAGGCAACCTCCAATCAACCAGACCCAGCGGCTCTGATGAACACGGCGCTGCTTAATGAACCCGTTGCCGAAATTCTCGGCAGAATCGCAGCCTCTGAAAGCTGCAATCTGGTTGTAAACAGAGCTCTGAGCGGCAATCTGTCAGTTTTCTTTTTCGGGCCCGACCTCTATTTTGAAGAACAGTTGAATCGCATCGCCCGCTCTGTCGGCGGCGCTATCAGAAAAATCGGCAACACCTGGATTGCTGCGCCGGAAAACATGTTTGTCGACGCCTGTGAATTTGGCTACAACATTACCAAAAGGCTGCAGTATTCTGACGCAGAAGCCACAGCCGCGACACTGAAAGCCTGCCTTGAAGCTCTTAAGGCGCCAGCCAGCTGTCGTGTGGCAGCTGACAAATTTATAAATGCCATTGTTCTCGCCGGATCATCAGAAATAACCGACAGTCTTGTAAAGCTGCTTGCCGAACTCGACCGCCCACCGGTGCTCTTCGACAGCCGACTTTCTCTGCAGTCTGATGCAGACGATTTTTCTGAAACATTCAATATAAATACAGGCCGGATAAGCAGACGACAGATCGAGTTAAAAGACGTGGCCGCTGAAATTGATTTGCTGCCTGTCAGTCTGCCATATCTGACTGAGCCCGGGCTTAAAATACGAGCTAATATGAAACTTAGATCGGGTCTGAAGCTGAGACTGGCGTTCTGGTCAGCTTTATCAGAATTTGATTCCAGGCCGGTAATTGCATTCAATGGCAACTCAACTGCCTCCATTTTTATTTCGGGCTCAAAGTCAGACAGGCAGCTTGCCGATCAACGGCATCTTTCACGTGAAGCAGAAGATGAGAGCGGCAGCGAAACAGATGATGCCTTCGAATCTTCATTCTGAGGACTGAAATAATGACAGAGAAAACCATAAAAACCTGCCGGACCAACCTGCACCGCCTGTTCGCCTGCCTCCTGTTTATTATCCAGTTGATACCGGCAGGCATGGCAGCCAAAGAAATGAGGGCTGATTACTCAGACTGGTCACTGACCGAAGCCTTTGCCGACCTGGCTATGAAGGCCCGCATAAACATCGTCTGCGCTTTTCCAGAAAAGAAAAACGGTTATTTCAGGCTTAACGAAACAGTCTACTTTGAAGAAGCCATGCACCTTCTGGCCAACATAAATCGTCTGAAGGTTCGCAGAAATGACAACATCTGGGTCATCGCGCCTGAAAATGCCCATACCAAAAACGATCGCCAGTCAGTAATCATCAGGGATCTTACATTCAGACAGCTTTCTGAGCTTGGAAATCAGATTGAACTGATGAAGATGCCGGAAGTCAACCTCTGGTTTCCGCCTCATGCCCGGTTAATGGCTGCAGTCGGCTCGAAAGCCGGTCTCGACGAAATAAAAAAGCTCAAAGAAACCCTCGACACACCGGTTCACGCACTTCAGATTGCATTCTATCTGAAGAAGATCTCTGGCGAAACCATTGCTTCATGCACATTCAACGGCGTAAGCAATCAGCCATTTTCGCTCACTTTCGTTTCTGGATCGGGCAAAGAAAAAATCTCGATCGCAGGAACCCCATCACTGAACGACGACGGCAAAATCAGATTCGCCTTCAGCGATAAATTCGCTTCATCTGAAGGCAGACTACATAAATCAGACAATATCTTTCTGCACTACCAGAAACCGGAAGAACACCAAATAAATCTGGCCGGTACACAGTGGCTGGTTGGCTGGCAGATGAGGCCGGTTCAGCTTTATGGACGGCTGGCTCAAGAAAATGCTGTTAGCAGTACCAGAATACCGCCCGGTTCTTCAGACGATAAACAGACCGAAAAAGAACCGTCACTGCGGCATTACACAGAAATCCCGCATTCAACCGCCGAGACTCTTGAAAAACCTCTGATACTAAAGAATGCCGACATATCGGCAACACTCTCCAACCTTGCCAGAGAGCAGAATATCAGACTTATTTGTGACAGCAGCGTTTCTGGCAGAATCTCTGCGTTCTGCTTTGACGAAACTCTCGACCGCGAAATGCTTCTAAAAACCATCGCCATGACCGTCGGTGGCCTGCACGAAGAAGACGGCATAACTTTTGTCGGTAACCGCCGGACTATAACGGATATGCAGCTGAAACCCGGCAGACCGGTATTTTCTGAACCGCTTAAAGCTGTTTCTGCTGCCTCCGCAGCCTTCATGCTCAATTCATTTTTCAAAGAAGCCGGCATTCCGGGAAAAGTAAGCCCGGTTTCCGGCAATCGGGCAGCCATAATATCAGACGAACAGGGTACCGAAACCGCAATCGGAATCTGCGAAGACTGGGCGGCTGAACCACAACGATTCAATCTCGGCATCAGTGCTGATCGGGGGCAACATGGCGCGCGCCAGATGCTTTCTCTGCAGAATGGCAAATCTGCTGAATTCGCGTATCAAACCGCCGGAACAAAACTGAAAGGCAATCTGAAACTGGCTGTTATCAGTCGAGAACTTGGCCTGCTGAATATTGCCTACCGGCTGGAAATAATTTACAAGACCGGTGACCGCCTGCAATTCGACAGTTCGAGCCAGATTGCAGCATCGAGCCCGATGCTTCTGCTGCAAAGTCAGATTCCGGCGGCAGAAAAAATCTATCTTTACGGCCAGTTCTCACGTAAATTCCCCGAAGATATTCAGGCGGTCGGTGAATCACTGCATGATGTGCCTGCAGAGACTGACCCTGACAAAGCTTTTGACTCAGAGTTCTAAAACAGAAACAACAGGTTAACCAACCCGGAAAGAAAACCACTTGCCAACCCAGCCAGGAAAATTGATCACCAGACTGCTGCAGCTGATGCTGATGGTTCTGCTGCCGGTTTTTCTTCTCTGGTCTGTGCTTTCAGGCTACTACGGCTCTGTGAGCCGCCAGGCAGTCGCTGCCGCCCAGGATCGCCTGAATCTGCAGCTCGACCGCCTCGAAGCTTTTCATGCCGATGAGACATTCTTTCACGCTCTGCTGCAGCAAAACTTTGCCGGAGCGGATGCCTCTACCAATCCTGATGCCGAATTGAAAAATAAAATGGCATCTTTCAAACGCTTCTTTGCTGACCGGGTGCGCTTTATCGTCTGGAAACCCGATGGTTCTGTAAATACAGCCCTTAGCGACGAAAAGCGTTTTCAGTTCATTCTCAAAACCATGTATCAGGTAATGCACCTGCTGGCAGAAGCATACCGCAACGAACCTGCCTCTGATCCCGCCGGTCTGCAGACGGTGACCGATAAAATCAACCTTCTGCGCGGCTATTTTGGCCAGCTTCTCTTTGAAAACCAGCTTTTTGAACCACTCAAACCTGGAGCGCATGGCAGATGTCTCTTTGTTTCGCTTGATAAGCAACAGCAGCTGCTCTGGTATTATCCCGGCCGTAATTTTTCGCTCGCCTGTTTTCTTGACGCCGAGCTGACCGGCAGATTTCTTGGCCCAAAGACTTTTATCAGATGGACTGCGGCAAAACTGGCGTCAGAGCGCCCGGCAATGGTTAAAACCCTCTCTTATGATTCATACGGGCTTCCTGAAACTGCTGAAGAGCGGGCTGAAATCATGCTCGAAATCAAAAAATTCGAATCCGACGGCATGGCAACCCGTGCGAGTCACAATTTTCTTGTAAACGTGCGCCAGGCCAGCCCCGACCTGCTGCTTGCCAGCTACCTGCGCAAAACTGCCTTGCCGTCATCGCATGATCAGGCCGCCAGAACTCTGTGCCGCTTTATTTCAGCCGCCTTTCTTGCGGTTTTTTTCTTCCACTGTCTGCTGTTAAGGCACCCGAACTGGTACCTGTCGGTTAAATCCAAAATGCTGCTGCTGTTTGTCTTTTCTAACGGCCTGCCAATGCTGCTGATGCTCTCAGCCGGTTACGAGTTTTTCCACGAGAAGAGAAGCGAACTGCTGAACTCCGCCCATCAGGAGTCGATGCGCATTCTCAAAGAATTTGACGGGCGCTTTCCAGAAGCAGCAACCACCCTTGCAGACAGACTTAACCGCTTCATTGACGCGCGCAATCGCCTTTATGGCGGCAGCCGCTGGCCCGACACAGAAATTGCAAGCCTGAAAAAACTTCTTGAAGAAATACGGCCACAGGAAGGCGGACTGCTTGCAGAAACTGATAACTTCAGTTTTTACATTGCCAATACCACAAACCGGGCTTCGAAGATGGGGCTGGCATTGATGCAGGAAGCGATTAATTTTTTCAGCGACCCGAAAGAAAAAAGACCGGGGCAAAACAAGGAATCGATTCTGGACCAGGTTTCGAGCACCGACAAATCACTGTATTTCTTTCTCGCGGCTCTGAACCGCTTTTCAACTCTCAGCAGCGGCGACAGCGAAAGACTGACCTACCTTAAATTCACCGGCGCACAGAACCGCGGACTCAACTGGGGCCTGATACTTCTTTCATGGGAAAAATCTGCCTTTATTCGTGATTTTATTGGTGAAAGACTGCAGAAATCGGCAGAAGAGCTTAAACCAAGAACCCTTGCTGTTATGGAAAGCTCTTCTGACCGGATCTTCTCAACCACTGCGATCGAAACTCCCCAGATCAAGAAACTGATGCGCCAGACCCGCAGCCGAAGAATCATTACCAGCGACCATGTTGAAGTAAACGGCAAAGCCTGGCTCTTTACCTCTATTGCCGGCAATGAAATCGCCCATGGCGTTCTTGCCGCCCTCTACCCTGCCGAACTTATTGAACGCCAGATTTACAATCTCCAGATTGTCGTCGGTTTTGCAATGCTGCTGACCGTAATAATACTCAGGCAGATAATCATGCTGTTCGCCACAAGACTTCTCGCACCGGTCGATGCTCTTGCTCATGGAATCGAGAAGGTTAAAAGGCGTGATTACACCACCAGAGTTTCTCCTGGCAGCGATGACGAGCTTGGTCTGCTGGTGAATGCCTTCAACCAGACTGTCGAAGGTCTGAATGAACTGGCAATCGGTACCACGGTTCAGGTCAGTCTGCTGCCGCCCGAAACCTGCAGGCGCAGGCAGACAAAACTTTTTGCCCGCTCACTGTTCATGAGTAAAATGGGCGGTGACTACTACGACTACTTCGATCTGCCAGGTGATCGTCTCGGGGTCTTTTTCGGCGATGTTGCCGGGCACGGAATTCCGGCAGCGATGATCATGGCGATGATGAAAGCCATGATTGCAGCAGCTTCAAAAGACTTCTCCGGCCCTGCCGAAGTCCTTTTCAGAGGCGGTCAGATTCTTCAGGAACTCAAAAAAAGAGAATGGCGTCGGATGATGACAGCCCAGTGCCTTGACTTCAACTGCCGGACCGGCAGTTTTGTCATCGCCAATGCTGGCCACTGCTACCCGGCAATCATTGGCCCGCATGGTAAAAGTGCAGAGCTTTTTGAACTGAAGGGGTTCCCGCTCGGAAGTTCGGCAAAAAACCGCTCGGAAGAAAAAACCGCAACCCTGAAAACCGGCGAAACAATGATTCTGTATACGGATGGCATCATCGAAGCCACCAATAAATCGGGTGAGATGTTCGGTTATCCGAGATTTCTGCAACTGCTGAAAAGCGCCTGGAATGAGGACCTCGAAACTTACTGGCAGGGCATTCATTCTGGCTATCGCGCCTGGGCCGAGAATCAGGACGACGATCTGACCTTTCTGATGCTGCGGCGGGAGGAAAAATGTCATGATTGAAGGCAGATTTTCGGCCTGGCTGAAACTTATGGCTGCGACAGTAATTTTGCCAATGGTCATCTTCTGGGCTGGCGGAGCATATCTTGCTTCGCTCGCCCGCGATCTGCGCTTCAAGAATTTTGAGATCGAGGCAGACGAAACCCTTGCCACCATGCGCGCGCTTGCTGAAACCGAAAAATATCTGTGCACCAGTCTGAACTCTCTTTTTAATCAACAGAACAACCCGGCCGGCATGGTAGAAGCAATCAAAGATTATGCACGACAGCATCGCCTGCAGCTTCGTTACATGGTCTGGAACGACTGCGGCGAGGTTTTACATTCCAGTTTTCCGTATGAAAAAGTTCCTGGCGACTGGAAATCCGCCTATCTTGAAGTGAGAAAGCTTATCGACGACGACTATCTGCGTAACGAAAGCGATATTCCAGCCCAGAGCATGGCAAATATGCGCATGATATTCGGGCCACATTTTTTCCCATTCTACTCACGCCACTGCTATGCCGGCCGCGAATTAAGACTTATCAGACCAGATTCGACACAAAAATACCCGCTGACCTGGCTTAAAACCGGTCCAAAATTCGGCCTGGCAGTTTTTTTTGATTACAGCGTTCTCAATCGCCAGCCAGGGCTCAAAGTCTGGCTTGATAATTATCGTGGCAATCTGAGCGTCGGGCTGCTTTCCGACAAAGAAGTGTTCTGCCACAATCCGCTGGCAGCAGAAGAGATCAGCCCAAGAATCGCCGCTTTCAGACACAGTTACATGAACAGACAGGCGCTGCCCGGGCATTACATCAGCACCAGATTCATCAACTCAAACCTGACCGGCTTCTGTGCCATCAGAAAAAACGCGATCGATCAGCTTGAAACAGATTCCATGACACGCATGATAATGCTGCTGCTGCATCTATGTATGGGACTTTATGCCCTTATCAGCTACAGAGTAACCGTTTATCAGACCCGGGTATCTCTAAAGCTTCACAGCCAGCTTCTGTTGCTTTTTGTGGTAGCCAGCATATTACCAGGTTTTCTGCTGTTCGTTTCGGGCAGTGATTATCTGCAGCAGCTGCGTGTTGGCCTGCTGAACCGGGCTTTTAATCAAAGCCTTACCAGACTGCAGGACGTCGATGAACTTTTTAACAACGAGTTTACGGTGCAGAAGGGTCGTCTCGCCGCAGCCATAAAGATACTGCAGCAAGACTTGAAGCAAAACCGCATCGAACGCCAGACCATTGCCACCTTCCTCGGCAGCCAGAATCCTGGGCCTGACATGCTGCTGCTGACGGCCAGCAGCACGGGCAAAATCATCAGCGAAGCCGGCCTGATGCAGGATGGCGCAATGAAAGACGTCTATAACCAGAGACTGGCCGAAGAAAATACCAAGGTCAACGTCATGAAAGCTATTTACAAGCTCTCTGTCTATATAATGGCGTACATTAACAAAACTCCAATCTCTGATAAGACTGCCACCGAAGTTGAATTCATTGCCGACGGCCTGATGCAGAAAAAACCGGCCGAGCTCATCGGCAGATTTTTTGCCCGCGGCACCTTCTGGCATTGGGGTATCGGACAGATGCGTCACCCTACCTTCATCGAAAACCTTTCACTGTTCGATCCGGAAATCGTCGACTACATAATGCTCTACGTCTGGGACAGCCGCAATCTTGAGCTTGAATTCGTCAGGCGCATTTTTGGCAATATTCGCAGCAGCGCCGAAGGCATTACCATAATGGCAGCCAATGAGCTGATGACAGAGGTGTTTCCACCTGAAGCTCTTGAAAAACCTGAATTTGCCGCATTCATCAGCAAACTGCGCGACCAGACTCTTACCCGCCCTGAATTCTGCCAGATCGACGGAAAAAAATACCTTCTCGCCGGGCACAAATGTGTGCACATGCCCTCTATCAGACTTTTTTCGCTGTTCCCGCTCGAAAAAATCGAAAATGAAATCGCCGGCAAAAAAAACACGATGCTGTTGCTTGCTCTTGTCAGCCTTCTGATTTCGGTTTCGCTCGGCCTGCGCGTCGCTTCCGGCATTCTGCAGCCCCTTGCCGAACTACAGTCAGGCATTGGCGAACTGCAGCGCCGCAATTTCGCCTACCGCCTGCCCGACCTCGGTCACGACGAATTCGGCTCACTCGCCCGCATTTTCAACGAAATTCTTGTCGACTTCGAAGAAATGCAGGTCGCCTCGATCGTTCAGGAAAAACTCATGACCCGCCTCGAAAAACCGGTTAAAGCCGGCAATCTGAGCATTTATGGCAAAATTATTTCGACCTCAGGAAACGGCGGCGATTATTTCGAAATCTTCGAAACTCCCTGCCAGAAAACCGCCGTGCTGCTTGGCACCGTCTCGGGCACCGGAATAAGCCGTTGCCTGCTGCTCGCGTTTCTCAGATCTGCGGCTCTACAGCTGCGCCATCTCGCCGACCAGCCGGCAGAATTCATGCACGGTCTGCAGGAAATCCTCAAAAACAGCAGTATCAAAGACAATCATCACGAAATCTCTCTGATAATGCTTGTGCCCGTTTCTGACCAGGAAATAGCCATCGTTAACGCCGGCATGCGACCGCCAATAATATTTGACCACGCCAGGAGAGGTTTTGCAACAGTTGAACTCGATTCAACCGCTCTTACCGCAGCCGACAGCCAGGGGCCAGCAACCATCAGTATAAAGCTGGACAGCCGTCAGAGTCTGCTTTGCCTCACAGGCACCGTTACAGCAGTGACCAGCGCCAGCCTCGACGGCATGGAGAATGCTTTCCCTGAAACAATTGTTGGTCATCTTGCCGGGCACTTCAGAGCCGATTCTTCTAACACGGCATCTGATCAGGATCTGACAATCGTTGCCATTGCAAACTCCGACAACCAGCTATCATAAATACCTCCAGGCACGAGAAACAAAACAGGCTTTGTGAAAATTTTAGCCGCGCGTGTCATAGTTTTTTTTTATAGTATACTTGCCCATGAAGCCGGATAATCGGGTGCTGAAATAACCGGTTTTCAGGTTGTCAGTCTTCTGTAAAAGCTTCATAGCAAACGAACAGCAATTAACAATCAGGAGAAATGATGTGAAGAA
>CAZFUG010000107.1:0-13925 GCA_964522035.1 uncultured bacterium | reverse complement strand
CTGCGTCACCAAAGTGACCGCGGCGCACCCGGCGGTTGCTGCAGCCATGGTGGCTGGTGGCGCCGACATGCTTGCCGACAGCCGCATCGAAAATCTCTGGAAGCTGCGCGAAGCCGGTTTGCCCGGCCCGTTCATGCTGCTGCGCCTGCCCCCGGTTTCGCGGGCGGCCGAAGTCGTCGAAGTTGCTGATATCAGCCTCAACTCAAGTTTAAAAACGATGCAGGCACTCGGTGCGGCGGCGGTTCTGCGCAACCGCGTTCACAAGGTAATTGTCATGATCGATGTTGGCGACCTGCGCGAAGGCGTCTGGCCCGATAAGGCCGTGCAGCTGGTCAAAGATGCTTCCCAGATCAAGGGGCTCGAAGTGATCGGCCTTGGCTGCAATCTTGCCTGTTACGGCGGTGTGATTCCTTCGCCAGAAAACATGAAGCTGCTCGTCGATACTGTGAAAACCTGTCGTCAGGCAACCGGTCTGGCTCTTCCGGTTATCTGCGGCGGTAACAGCTCGGGTCTGCCGATTATGTCTGAGGGCCGCCTGCCATCGGATGTGAACCTTTATCGGGTCGGCGAAGCAATTGTTTTGGGCCGCAACGTCATCGACCGTTCGCCATGGCAGGGGACCCGTCAGGACACTTTCATTGCAGTGGCCGAAGTGATCGAGGCCGAAACAAAGCCGTCGGTGCCGATCGGCGACCGTGGTCAGGATGCCTTTGGCGGCAGTCAGGAATTCGTCGATCGCGGCCTGCGCAAACGCGTAATCTGCAATATCGGGCGTCAGGATGTGGTTGTCGACGGCATTGAACCGGTTGAAGACGGCATCATCGTTCTTGGCGGTTCAAGCGATCATCTGATTCTCGATGTGACCGATGCTGCACGTGAGATCAAAGTCGGCGACGAAGTGGCTTTTTACCCGGGTTACGGCGCTCTGCTGGCCCTGTCAACTTCAGAATACGTTCAGAAAGTGGTTATCGCAGGTAATTGACGATGTTATACCAGACGCATGCCAGAGTTCATTTAAACAATATCCGCAGCAATCTCGAAAACATCCGCAAGGCCGTTGGTGCCGAGCGAAAGGTTCTTATTGCCGTTAAAGCCGATGGCTACGGGCACGGCGCGGTTGAAGTGTCGCGCATGGCTGAAAATATAGGTGTTGACTGGCTTGGTGTCGCAACCGTGCCAGAAGGCATCGAGCTCCGTCTTGCCGGTATCAGGCTGCCAATTCTCAAGTTCAGCCCGGCTTTTGCTGAAGAAATGGAAGAAGCGGTTAAACACGATCTGGCAATTGCTGTAATCGAGCGTGAAAACATTGCCATGCTGCAAAAAGCTGCAGCAGCAGCCGGAAAAGTCTGCGAAGTGCATTTGAAAATAGAGACCGGAATGGGGCGCATCGGCGTTGCCATAGACGAAGCTTTTCAGCTTGCCGAGCAGATTGTTAAACACAGCCCAAACCTCAGACTGGGTGGGGTGATGACCCATCTGCCGGTCAGCGATGAAGGCAGCAAGACCTTTACGCAGCGTCAGATCGACCGTTTTAAAAAGACGGTTGCAGATATCGAAAAGCGCCTGAATTACAAGATTCCGCTGGTTCACTGCGCCAACAGCGGCGGGGTGCTCGCACACCCCGAAAGCTGGTGTGACATGGTTCGCCCCGGAATCATGATTTACGGCTTTTACCCATCTGATGAGACACCGCAGACGATTCTTCTCAAGCCAGGTCTAAGCTTCAAGACCAGAGTTTCATTTATCAAGCTTGTGCCCAAAGGCGGTTCGGTCGGTTACGGCCGCACCTGGATTGCCCCCGAAGATTCATGGATCGCCACTTTACCGGCCGGTTATGCCGATGGTTTCAACCGCCTCTTTTCTAACAGCGGCCGGGTGCTGATAAATGGTCGTTCATACCCGATAGTAGGGCGGGTATGCATGGATCAGAGCATGTGCAATCTTGGCCCGGCAACAGAAGTGAAAGTCGGCGACGAGGTCGTTCTGATCGGCGATTCCGGTTGTCAGAGTATTTCTGTTTATGAATGGGCCGAAAAGCTCAGCACTATTACCTACGAAGTTACCTGTCAGATCAACAAAAGGGTGCGCCGCTTCTACGATGACTATTGATGACCGACAAAAAATTAACTTGAATTGGTTGCGATTAAAGAATAGAATGGCCGCCTATGGCAGTTAAAACCGTTGCACGCGAACATATCAATGAAATACTCAGTGCGCTGGGCCTGAAAAGCTTTTCAAGGCCTTTTGCCGGGTTGATCGACCCGGGCGATTTTGGCACCGTTGCCACCTATCTGCCGCTTTACCCCGACGAATACAAGCGTCTGCCGCCAAAATTGCAGCAGCACGTTTATCTGATCGCGCCCGGCCGCTATGGCCTGATCTGTTTCCTGCCGAGAATTTTTGAAGCTCCTGATGGCGGCAAGGTTACTGAAGTGGCGACAGTTTATAATTCATGGGGTAAAATGATAAAGGTTTCGTACAAAACCGACCGGGGGGAAGAATTCGAGACGCAGCATACGATCCGCCAGGACAAGCTTCTAACCTACGCCAAAAACAAGAAACTGCCGGTCAGCACTTCCGTAAAAATTACTTCCTGAGCTCAGTCTGAAAGGAAACACTATGAAAATTTCGTTTCATGGCGCTGCCGGCTGTGTTACCGGTTCCAATTATCTGATCGAAACGTCGAATTGCCGCTTTCTCGTCGATTGTGGCATGTTTCAGGGCAATAAAACGCTCAGGGAAAACAACTATCGCAGCTTTGCATACGATCCGGCCTCGATCGACTTCGTTCTGGTGACGCATGCCCACATCGACCATACCGGCCTGTTGCCGAAGCTGGTTAAACATGGGTTCGAAGGGCCTATTTATGCCACCGAACAGACTGTCGATCTTTTAAAGCATCTGCTGCCCGATTCAGCCAGAATCCAGGAAATAGAAGTTCTTCAGAAGAACCGTCGCAATGAGCGCAAGGGTCTCGAAGAGATACAGCCGATCTACGATGAAATGGATGCCGAAAAGGCTATTTCTCAGCTCAAGGGCTTGAAGCGCTACGAAAGCTTTTCGCCGGCGAAAGGTTGCCAGGTGACCTACCATAATGCCGGCCATGTGCTAGGCTCGGCATTTATCGAAATAGTTCTAGAAGAGGGCTCTGAGAAGCGTACCATCGTCTTTTCAGGTGACCTCGGCGAAGATGATCACCCGATCGTCAACGACCCCGATCGCTTCAAATCAGCCGACTTTCTCGTCGTCGAGTCGACATACGGCAACCGTAACCGCGACAAGGTCAGTAAAGAAGACCGTCTTGCCAGGCTGGCAGAGGTTTTTAAAGAAGCAGAAAAGCGCGGCGGCAAGATCATTATTCCGGCTTTTGCCCTTGAACGAACTCAGGATATGCTGCACGACATTCTTATTCTCAAGCAGCGCGGTGATATTTCTAGAATCCCGGTAGTTGTAGATTCGCCACTTGCCAAAGAAATTACCCAGGTTTTCGTCAAATATCCAGAGTGCTATGACGAAGACGCTCGCGAAGTCATGCGCAGCATGGGTGGACTTTTCGATCACCCAGATTTTCGCTTTACCAACAGCGCCGAAGAATCGAAGGGGCTCAATCAGCAGAACGATATCGTTATCATGTCGGCGAGCGGCATGTGTGATGCCGGCCGTATAAAGCATCATCTCAAACATAACCTCTGGAACCCCGCCAATACCGTGGTTTTTGTCGGCTACCAGGCCGAGGGCACTCTTGGCCGCCTGATTCTAGAAGGGGCGAAGACCGTGCGCATACATGGCGAAGAAGTCACGGTGAATGCAAAGATCGAGCAGATATACGGTTACAGCGGGCATGCCGATCAGAATGGCCTGTTGAACTGGCTTGCTGCTGTCGAAGAAGTGCGCCGCACGGTTTTTGTCGTGCACGGCGAACCGGATGCGGCCGATGAATTTGCCGCGCTTCTGAACGAGAAACGCGGTTTCAGAGCCATTGCCCCACGCATGAACGAAGAATTCGACCTGCTGGCCGCCGAAGCGGTTGCTGTCGCTGCTGCGAAAAAGCCTGCTGTGGCGAAAGCAGATAGCAAGACGGCCCAGAAGGCTCAGCCGGCTGTCACTGTAAAACCGGGTCGCGATTCTTACAACCTTTATGCCGATCTCATGCTCAGGCTTGCTGAATTCATGCGCAACAGCAAAAGCGAAGAAGAACGCAGCAAAAAACTTGCGGCAATGCTCTCTCAGCTGTAATCAGCCGGTTGGGTTCAGGCATGAAAAAGGGCTTCAGCCTCATCGAGCTGGTTACCGTCGTCACAATTCTTCTCGCCCTGTCTTTTTTCGCAATGCCGACCCTCGAAATCGTCTATGTAAAAGCCCGCGAAAAGCAGTTGCGCGAAAGGCTCTTCGAAATAAGGCGCGGTATCGACGCCTATGTCGCTGCCCGCAACACAACTGGTGGCAGCCCATACCCGCCGACTTTTGGCAGCCTGATCGCCACAATGCCGGTCGCTCTTCTCAAACCGGGCGCCAATAGCGGGCCGTATCTGGCCTCTGATTCTCTGGGTAACCCCTTTAAAAGGAACGGAGATATTTTTTTCTGGGATGTGCGAAAAGACAACGGCGCCTGGCTGGTCAATCAGTCTGACCCCTTGAATGCCGCTCTCAACAATATCTATGATATACGCTACCCACTTGCGGGAATTGACGGCTGGAAGAAGGCTATAGATGAAACAAACTATTCTGACTGGTGAAAAAAAAGGGTTTACTCTGCTCGAACTTTTGCTGGTAATAGGCATTATCGCAGCTCTGGTCGGGCTGGCGGTGCCTTATTACCAGGATTACGTCGGCCAGAGCAAAAACTCGATCATGCGTGCCAATCTGCACCTTTTGAAAAAAGCACTCATGGAATACAAGGCTGATAAAGGCGAATTCCCGCCAGATATTGCGACTCTGGTGCCGAAATATATTCTCGAATTGCCCGTCGACCCTGAATCAACAGCAGTCTTGAACTGGGGATATGTCCGTGCGGCCGATAAGCTCAGTTATACTCTGAACAGCAAATACAATCTCTAGAGTCTTACTGGCTGAGTTCCGGGAACCCGTCTGGGTATGGGGTTACATAGTTGTCTGGGCGCCGCTGAATGAGGTTGTTTCTCAGCAGACCTTCGACCAGTTTTGTGTCGATATAGATTTCGGTGAGATGGTCAGCAATCGGAAAAGCCTCGATACTCAGAATCCGACCCGGAACCGGCATGTCGAAAAAATAAACAGACAGCCAGGTTCTTGTGAAATGCTGCTCGGCGACCGGTCGAGGCGCCAGAGGCATTGCCAGTTTGATTCGTCCTTCCTGCATTACCAGAAGCTGTCGGCAGCGGTAATTTGAGAGTTTATCCTTGAACATGACGATGCGCAGATTGTAGTGAACCGGCTCGACAATGATTGTGGTCGACGCGAGGGTCTGACTTGCGAGGCCCACATGATCTGTCGGAACCCACTGGAGCGAGGTTGTCCATTTTTTGCTGGTCTTTCTGAAGCTTTCAACGATTCCGGTCGGAACCGCAGCATCGCTGACCCAGAGAATTTTAGAAAGTTCAGAAGGAACAAAGCGGTTGGCAAGAATAGGGAATTCCTGAGCCGGAACAAGCGGGCCTGGCAGGGGGAAACGCTGGTCAAAAATCAGTTCCCATTCGTGCATGGCCATGCTGCAGGCCGATGCCGAGGCGTTCAGCAGGAAAAACAGCGAAATCAGTAAGATGATTTTTTTCATATTCTGATGATATCGCATTATCAATGGGCCGGGCAATGCCCCGGCAGAAAAAAACAACCGCGCCGTTTTACCGGCGCGGTGTTTTTCGGGCAGATGCTGTGACTTTTGCTGCGATTTTAGTCTGGTTGAGGTTTAATTATTCAATGATTTTGCTGTAGCTTAAACTTGTCTGTGCTTCGACATCTGCAATTTGAATATTGGCAGTGCTGTGATTTAAAGTGCTTCTGAATTTGACTTTACTGTGACTGTGATGAGGCTGATCTGTGAAAGAACTGTGGTTGTGCCGCAAATTTGCGTTTCAGGTCTGCTGGTCTGGACTCTAGGACTGGTAGAGGTGTGGCTTTGCTGTGAACAGTTGTTGCAATAATGTGTCTTAAGGTCTGTCTGTGCTGTGAGCTGGTGTGATGTTATTGTTATAAAGAACAGGACTGGTAGAGGTTAAACTCGTCTGGTGGTAAATCGTTCAGCGGCACGGAACTGCGACTTTGCTGTGCGTTGAAACTGCCTGCCTGACTGCAGAAACGAACATCATGAATCTGATCCAGATAACCAACAGGTTAAACATTATTATCATGATCTGCCCGCTTTCCCAACAAACTTTTCTGCCCTTACGCAAATATTATATGCAAAAGCCATGCCAGGTTTTAGAAATTGGTTTTTTGTTGTTTTGGAAAAGCTATGCCTGTGACTCTCGCATTCGGAAACACGGGCTTTGATAATATTGAAATCACATTGAGCCCTCAGATTAAAGCTCTGCGCAAGGAATTATTGATATAAATTGCGTCATTGCCGCGTTTATGGGTAGAAATATTATGCTGATAATGAAACACTGGTTCTAGCCCTTTGTCACACAAGGATTAAAGGGGTTTTCGTCATTCCCGCGAAGGCGGGAATCTGATTGGAAAAAGCTTAGATCCCTGCTTGCTCAGGGATGACGCACAAACTGACGCCCCTTGAGTTTAAATGTGACGGAGGGTTAGCGCGATTGCCCAGGGTCAGTGAAATGTTGTGATTATCTTCTGGTGCTGCGTTTGATGCCGAGTTTTGCCATTCTTGATTCGAGGGTGGTGGGTTTCAGACCCAGCAGTTCAGCGGCACCACCCGGCCCGCGCACCCGCCAGAAAGTGGAATTGAGAATCTGTAAAATGTGTGCTTTTTCCACTTCGTTTAAATTCTGCGCACTGCCGACTTCGACTGCTGGTGCTTCTTTTGGCATTTTACCTGCAGTTTCAGGCAGGTCAATCTCTAAAGTGTCAGAATGACACAAAATTACTGACCTTTCGATTACATTCTTGAGTTCGCGAATGTTGCCAGGCCATTTATAGGTCTGCATGCGGGCAATAGAAGCCGGCGAAATACAACTTATGTTTTTGCCGAGGCGTCTGGCGAACTGCAGCATGAAACTGGTTGCTATTTCGATGACATCACCTTCGCGTTCTGCCAGAGACGGCAGATGAATCGGAAACACATTGAGTCTGAAAAAAAGATCTTCGCGAAATTTGCCGGCTTCGACCTGGGCCTTTAAATTTCGGTTGGTGGCGGCAATTACCCTGACGTCGATGTTGATGAGTTTGGTGCTGCCGATTCTTTCGAGCTGGTTTTCCTGAAGAACGCGCAGCAGTTTGCTTTGCAGTTCGAGCGGCATTTCGCCAATCTCATCGAGAAAAATACTGCCGCCGCTGGCCACTTCGAAGCGGCCGATCTTGCGGGCAATTGCCCCGGTGAAAGCGCCCTTTTCATGCCCGAACAGTTCGCTTTCAATAAGATTTGCAGGCAAAGCCGCGCAGTTTACCACAATCAAAGGCTGATTTACCCGGCGACTGCAGCGGTGAATTTCTCGCGCCGCCAGCTCTTTGCCTGTACCTGTATCGCCGGTAATCAGCACGGTGGCGTCGGTCGGGGCGACTTTATGTATCTGAAAAAGCACCTGTTTCAGCGAAGGACTGCTGCCAAGCATGGTGTTGTCGTCAAAATTAAAGGCGAGGTGGCTTTTGAGTGCCTGATTTTCCTGTTTCAACTTTTCCTGGAGGGAGAGGATATCCTGGTAGGCTTTCTCAAGACCAATCTGAGTGTTGCGCAACTCCGAAATATCGTTGATTATGAGGCTGACAGTCAGACCGCCGGTCTGTTCATAGGTTACCGGGTAGGCATTTATCGCCCAGAAGAACTTTTGTTCGGCCTTTGCGAAGCTTATTTCCTGGTTCAGAACTGGCAGTTCTGATTTGAGAACCTGCGCACAAATGGTCTTCAGTTGGCCCGCAGCAGCAGGAAGCAGTTCTGAGATGGTCAGGCCCGGGCAGTCTGAAACGCCTTTCCCGGCAAAATCGGCGAGACGCTGATTCAGTCTGATGATGTGATTTTTATGATCGACCGCGAGCATGCCAACCGGAGCCGAATGATAAATCTGCTGCAGAAAATTCAATGCCTCGCAGGCAGAGCCGCAAGGAATTATGTCGTTGGTTCCCTCAAGGTATGGCGAAGTATTATGCATTTTTACAGCTTGATTATAACTCAGATTTAATCAGTCTGCCACCGACAAAAGCAGTAAGGGGTTGAAAAAAAACGACAAACCATGTATTTTTGCTCAGGTTGGTTATTAACAAGCATTTCACAGGAGTTACCGCTATGATGATGAACCCGGGTCGCCTTACCGATGAGCAGGTAGTAGAGCTGCGCAGTGAAAAGATCGAGCTGAACCGCAAATCACGCCGCCAGACCGGCATGAAGCTTGCCTGTGTCGGCAAAAGTCGGGGCTATCTCGAATGTGAAACCTCTGAAGGTCGCTGCCCTGATTACGATATCTGCCACGAAGCCTGAGCAGATTAACGGCGCCAGCCTGTTATAAGACGCAGCAAAGCCAGAACCCGGCAACCGCAATCGCACGGTTACCGGGTTCTGTTTTTAGCAAAAGTCTATTTTACTGTCCCATCTGCATCGGCAACTTAATGGCTGCCTGCTCTGTAACTTGCACGTAACAGCCGATTAACTCTGGGGTGGGCGAGCGGTTTCTATGCGCAGGTCGATATCCTGAGGGGTGAAGAACATGCTGGCATTGCTGCGGCCAAGCTTTTCTATGTATTCGACCTTTTTGAGAGTGTTGAAGATATTGATCTTTTCCTGCTCTGACAGCGAGTCGGCGAGTTTGTCGAAAAAGCGCGCCACCCTGACCGCTTCGCACTCACCGTGCATTTCAGCTTCTTTGAGCGCATTTTCACGCTGAATCTGAATAAGATCGCCCTTCTGCCGCTCGATATCTAGATTGCCTTTGACCTCGTTGAGTCTGACCTCATTTTCGCTCTGCTGTTTCAGCAGACGGTTGAGGCGGTTGGTGGTTTCCTGAATGATTTCCTGAAGAATGACCTGGGTGCTTTCTTCTTTGCAGCTGACTGAGCGAACTTCGACCGAATGAATCTTGACGCCGCGCTGCGTGTAGAAAGGGTCGCTGCTGTCGTTGATCGCTTCCTTGACGATGTCGTTGAAACTATCAAGAAAAGCCTCAAGGCTCGATTTCGACACCGACTGAATGATCATGCTGCGGGCGTGCGAGCAGATATCGCCTGGCGCGTCGTCTGTCGTTTTTATCATGGTTTCGATATTGTCTATCTGCCAGAAAAAGGTAACCCCGAGAATCAGTTCGACGTTATCCTTGGTTCTGACGCCGAATTCATACCACATGAATTTCGGGCGCGAGTCGATATGGGTAATCTTAAGATCACGTTTTTCTTTATGAATGCCCGATGACCAGTTCATCGCCACCAGCGTTTCGTAGGGCTGCAGGAAAAAGGCGTTTTCCGACTGACTGCCGCTTACAATGCGAAATCTGCCGTCTTTGCCCTTGATAATGACCGATTGATGCGTTTCAAGCAGAATCTTGCGCCTGACATCTTCTATCTCTTCAGTGGCTGCCGGAAAAAATACCTGATTCTTGGTTACCAGCCGCAGTGAACCGTCGGTGTTGTTGCGCACCAGAACCGCAGTGTGTTCGTCGATGTTGATGCCTTTGCACGGCTTTTCCAGCATTTCTTCGCTGGCGCTCAGAACCACGTGGTTCGGGCCGGTGACGACTCTGATAACGCCGGTAGATTTGTCTATCAGCCTTACATATTCATTCTGCTGCAGAACGATGACGTCGTATTTTTTGATGAGTTCTTCATAGGCCTGCATGAAAAAAAAGCACGGCCCCTTCTCGACCCTTATTTCGCCGGTGAGAAGGTCTCTGATCTTAACAAACTCGGTTGGTGTAAGGCTCACACCGAGTCTGATGCGCGCACTGATAAAGGGTTGAACAAAAACATGCCCGGGGCCGTTGACTACCCATTTTTTGGTGAAACCCTCGAGTACCAGCTGCTCTTCCTCTTTCAGAAAATAGACCCATGGAATAATCATATTTCCGGCTCCTGCTTTTTTTTGTTATTATACTCCGGGTTCATCGCTGATGAAAAATAAAATCAGTCATTGCCCCGGATGTCTTCAGAATTCTTTTCGTTATGGAGTCGCACCGATGTCAGAACAGATGTTCAAAGGATTGTTCGCCATTCTCGCTGGCCTGTTCACCATTTTTTGTGCTGCGAAAGATTTTGACTGGTTCATGAATCACCACAAAGCCCGGTTTTTTGTAAATATTTTTGGCCGTGATGGCACCCGCATTTTCTACGGTATTCTCGGGATTATTCTGATACTTCTGGGAGTCTTTGTCGGTCTGGGCCGGTAACAGCTTCAAGGCCGACACGTTGCAGAACCGATAAAAAGCTTTCTGGAAGCGGGGCTTCGAAGCGCAGTGGTGCGCCGCTGGCCGGGTGGCAAAACTCGATGCTGAGTGCATGCAGCATCAATCTCTGCAGGCCGGCATATTCGGCCAGCATGCGGTTGTGATGCCCGTCGCCATGCTGATGGTCACCGATGATCGGATGAAAAACATGTTTCATATGTCGCCTGATCTGGCGATTTCTGCCGGTATGCGGTGTAACCAGCAGCAGAGAGTAGCGAGAAACAGGGTGTGGCCTGACTGCAACTGGCACTTCAGCTGTCGAGAGGCGACGATATTCGGTTATCGCCTCACGCGCCGGATTTTCTTTGAGCCGGTCGGGATCGGTGATTTTATCCCAGAGATCTTTAAGCGGGTAATCGATGATTTCGTGTTCTTTTGTCCAGCCCCTGACCATTGCAAGATAAGTCTTTTTAACTTCGCGGCCGCTGAAGGACTCAGTCATCTGACGTGCCAGTTCACTGGACAGCGAAAAGACAAGAATGCCTGAAGTTGGCTTGTCCAGACGATGTGCCGGATAAACCCAGCGGCCGATCATGTCGCGCAACTGCTTCATCGCGCTTTCAGTCTCGTTTTTGTCGATGTAGCTCGGGTGAACGAGAAGGCCGGCCGGTTTGTTGATTACAACCAGACTGTCGTCCTGAAAAATGATGTCACGGGTTTCAAGATTCACGTTGCATTCTCTTTATTAAATTTCCTGGCGGTCAGGCTTTGTCTGCAATTTTTAAGCGATTCGGGCTTTTTACAGAGTTTCTTCGCGCTCTTCGATCAGTTTCGTCAGCCGTTTGCCGGCTGCTGAGCGGTCGAGAACCCATGTAACTCCTCTTTTACCGGCGACACGGGCAGCCGGAGTGTTGCATTCAGGGTTAAAAATGATTTCGTTGAGTATTTCGCATTTTGCTTCGCCATTGACAAGAAAAACAATTTCGCGCGACTGCAGAATCCGCCCGAGTGTAAGGCTGAATCGTGGTTCTGGCTGCGAGCGCGTCTGAAAAACCGCAAACCCGTTTACAGAAGATCGGGTTAACCAGTCGGTATCAGGAAAAAGCGAAGCCGTGTGCCCGTCGGTACCTATGCCGAGAATCAGCAGGTCGATCGGCGCCGGCGGCTGCAGCGGGTCTGGCAACTGCCTGAGACGGTCGTGGTAATCATGGCAGAGACGGTCGAAGGCAGCCGGATTCTGAGAATCTGGTGGTGTGCCGACAATAACCGGAACAAAAGTATGTTGCGGCAGATAACCACCGCCCATCAGGCTTTCTTTGATGCCGCGCTGGTTGCTGCGCGGGTCGGTCGCGGGCACCAGTCTTTCGTCGGTCTGCATCCACCAGCAGCGGTTTCCGGCACCATTTCTGCCAAGCCTGCGTGCAAGCTCTTTATAGACCGGAAAAGGTGTGCTGCCCCCCGAAAGACTTATCAGGCAGGGTCTTTTGCCGAAAGCCGAAATTATTGCCGCGAGTCTGGTGGCTGCAGCGTCGGCAAAATATTCGGGCTTTTCGGCGAGCACGAACTGATGATTCAGGGGCAGCATTGGCCCTCCGACGGGCGCCAGCGGTGCCCGTGCCTTTCGAGCAGTTCGCAAGCCTCGCGCGGCCCATGAGTGCCGGCTGGGTAGGTGAACATCGGCTGTGAGAACTGTTGCCAGCCTTCAATTATCGGGTCGATGAATTTCCAGGATTCTTCGATTTCGCTGTTGCTCAAGAACAGCGCCGAATCTCCCTGCAGAGAATCGAGAAGCAGTCGCTCGTAAGCGTCTGGCCGGTATTCGCCGAATTCGCTGTCATACGAGAACTTCAAGCCGACGTTGCTGACCTGCATGCTCATTCCGGGCGGTTTGGTGTTGAGCAGCAGGTTGATGCCCTCATTCGGCTGGATTCTGATGTAAAGCCGGTTCGATTCAATTTTACCGGTAAGTGTCGGAAAAATAGAGTGGGGGACCGGTTTAAAATTGACAACGATCTCGGTAATATTGCGGTCAAGTCTTTTGCCGGCCCGCAGGTAGAAAGGCACGCCACCCCAGCGCCAGTTATCGATGAATACGCGGCAGGCGGCATAGGTCTCGGTTTTCGAAGAGGCTCTGACTCCTTCTTCTTCAAGGTAGCCCTTTGCCAGTTCGCCTTTGATCATGCCGTGCAGATACTGAGCTCTGACCGTTTCCTGGGCCACTTCTTCGGGTTTGTATTTTCGCAGGGCTTTCAGCACCTTGTTCTTTTCAAGATGTAGATCACCGGGGCGATGCGACAGGGGTGGTTCCATAGCGACCATACAGAGAACCTGCAGCAGATGGTTTTGCACCACGTCTCGCAGTATGCCCGCCTGATCGAAATAGCCGGCCCGGCCGCCAATGCCGATTTCTTCAGAAAATGAAATCTGAACGTTGCTGATGAAGCGGTGGTTCCAGACCGGTTCGAAAAAAAGATTGGCGAAGCGCATGTATAAAATATTCTGTACCGCTTCTTTGCCGAGATAATGATCGATACGCAGAATCTGGTCTTCGGAAAAAGCTTCGAGCAGCCTGGCATTCAACTCACGGGCGGTTGCCAGATTACTGCCAAATGGCTTTTCGACGAGAATCCGCTCTGGGCAGTTGTGGTCTGTGCGGGCATCAGAAAAGGCTTTGACCAGGTCGATGAAACTGTCCATGCTGGCAGGTGGAACCGCAAGATAAAACAGGCGTGCCGGCGCTGCCATCGGTTCTTCAGCCATCAGGCGCCTTCTGAAATCATGCGCCTCGTTTTTCAGACCCGGGTTTGCCCGCAAATAGCGAATTCTCGGCCGCAGTCCGTCAAAGCCTGAGGCAAAACGGGCGTCTTTTTTAAAATGGTCGGCCTCACGGTTGCTAAAGCTCTCAAGAAAAGCCGCCGTCGTCATGTCGGTGCGGCCAGTGACGAAAACATGAAAATCATGCGGCAGCAGGCCGGCATCATTAAGGCGGCACAGCGCCGGAATCAGTTTGCGGCCGGCCAGATCGCCGGTGCCACCGAAAATTACTATCGAAGCCGCACAAAATGGCCTTCCGTTCATCGTATCACTCCCAGTCTCATATTTGCTCGCGCGTCATTTTAATTGTTTTTTTCAGGGCTTCAGCTACGGGGCTGATCTTTTATAAACGCTTCGATACTTCGGTCGTAGGTCTTTTCGCCTTCACTTGAAAAGAAACAGCCCGGAATCTGCTTCATTCTGCGGTGATAAGCCACGCAGTCGCAGCATTTCTGGCGTTTTGAACATGAATAGGTGCAGGCACACGGGTTCTTGTTCGAACAGTCGGCCATGATAACCCTCCAAAAACTTACCGGTTTATTTTCAGTCTCTTTAGAATCTCAAAATTCCAGCAGCGTTGCAACCATTTGTCTTTTACCGAAAAATAGCGTTGCTATTTTTTGTGGAATGGGTTTTAGAGTTTTCGGCCTG
>CAZFUG010000106.1:0-13989 GCA_964522035.1 uncultured bacterium | reverse complement strand
TCCGGTGCCTTTCAGTTCGCTTTCCATCGCGAGGCGGGCTTTTATATTCGGCTCGTAAGACTCATGATAAGAATCAAGAAACAGTACTTTTTTGCCCGGAAATGCAAGCTGCTGATTGCCTGAAAACTGCTTTGCGCCGTTTTCCGCTTTTTTTTCGCAGCCGATTGCCAGGAAAATCAGTATTAAACCAACCGAAAATGCCACAATTTTCATAAAAAGCCGGCCCGAAATATTCACAGCACCTGACGAAAATTCAGGCGCGCTAAGGATTTTTTGAATCATGGCAATCAACTCTCAGAGCGGATATCTTGATATAATTCCAAGACACTCATGCCGGCACGGCAATAAATGCGCTACCGCAAGTCTAATCTGAAACCTAAGATCAGGCCTTCTGACGTCATTTCCAAGTATAACCCAGAACGATCGAACAGATAAAACATTTTTTGGAATCTGCCCGTGGTTTAAAAATAGAAAGACTGGCAGTGATCATGTAAAAGTGCATAAATCATGGCAGTTGTGCAGCTGGTGTTCGAATTTATTGCAGGTTACGCGGCTGCATGGTACTATCGCCCTGAAAAAACCAAGAGGACAAGAGGCTAACCCATGCTCAAATCATTGCGTTATATCATTCTCTTCATCATTGCAGTTGCATCTGCAGCCACGCTTCAGGCCGAAAACGGCGGCTTTATCTGGCAGGGCACGGCTGATAAAAAACCGGTCACTGCGCTGTTCAGACACGACGGCAAACAGTTCACGACGCTGCAGATAAAGTTTGGCGAATCGTCTGACCGCCTCAGCCTGAAAATCGCGTCAAAACAGGAACATGGCAAAGCTGTCTACGAAACGAAGCTCTCCGCCAGCATTAACGGCAAGAACGGCCTCGAACAGACCATTGACAGGCTCTGCCAGATGCCGGGTGAATACGAAATTCAGATCTCAGGAAAAGCGGCCTCATGCACGATTTCAACCGAACAGCATGCTCCGCTCGACCAGTTTATTGCCGGCGAGCAACCGGGGGAACTGGTTGTAACCGGCACTGGTGGTGCAGCCGTGTCAGTCGAGGCCGACATGTTCTCGGTCAAACACCCGGATTTCAAAAAAGGCATGAACAAAGGTATCACCAGTCCAAACGGCGACATTTTCTTCAGACTGCCGGCAGGCTACTGGGTATTGCAGCGCAGCGGCAACGGCACTGGCTATGCCAGGCTGATTCCGGTAAGCAGCGGTAAAAGAACGACAGTTCGATGGGCTGCCAGCCCAGAAATAAGCCTTGAAACTCAGGCCGCCGCTTCGGTAAAGCGCCTTGAAATTCGCGAAGTGACCTCTGAAGATGGTTCAGAAAATGCCCTGTGCCGGTTTGCGGTTCCGGCCGGGCTCTCGACTCAGACACCTGCCATCGACCAGCTGCAAAGCTTCGAGCGCTCACTGCCGGCTGAAATTATCGATATAAAGCAATCAGAAACACCGCTGCACCTGGTTATGCTGCTCGACAGTTCGGGTTCAATGAAAAAATCAATGAAAGCGGCCATCGACGCCACGGTAAAATTTGTCGAAGCGCTGCCAGGGGAAGCCAGAGTCGAGGTAATCGACTTCGATACCAAAGCAAAGCCGGTTAAGGCTGCAAACCGCACCGACCTGATCAAAGCGATCAAAGCCATCAGGTCCGATGGAGCTACAGCTCTCAGAGACAGCATTCTCCTTGGCCTCTCGCAGTTGAAGGGTTCGCCCAGGCCGGCACTTGTCGTTTTCACCGACGGTTTCGACGCGAACCACAACGATACGGCCCCCGGCAGCAAGGCCGGCGAAAAAGAAGTATTTGAAGCGCTCACAAAGGCGCGCATTCCGGTTTTTACCATCGGTTTTGGCGAAGGCGCCGACCGGGAAACTCTGGCACGCCTCGCCGACCTTTCGGGCGGCCTGTTTCAGACAGCCGACGAAAGCAATATCAATGAGGTTTTCGCCAGACTCGAAGCCACCGTCGCCCGAGAATATCTTCTCACCTACCGCCGGCCGCAGAAACCAGGTTTTGGCATTCGACCGGTAATCAGCATCTGCGTCGACACCAGCGGTTCGATGACGAGCGGCCTTGAAGGCGGATCTCCGGGAAGCCGGCGCGATATCGCCAGAAATGCACTGCATGACATGCTCAAGAAATTGCCAGAAAGCGCTCTGGCACAGATTCTCGATTTCGATGCCAACACCTGTATCACTCAGACCGCTACCGCCAGCCGGTCAAGGAATCACGCCGGCATCGCCGCTTTTAATGATGGCGGCGGCACCGACGTTCTCAAGGCGGTTTCGGTCGCCATGCAGGGCCTGCTCGCAGTGCCATCGAACCGGCGTTACATGCTGTTTCTGACTGATGAAGCCATTAAAACCGGCAGCAAAAAAGACGAAGAAATGTTCAATCGCCTGCTGGCGCGTATGAAAGACGAAGGCATCTTTTCGCTGTGGATCGGCATGGTCAAAGAAAATGAAAATGGCGCATTTCATCAGACTGCTACAAAAGCTGGCGGCGAGGCAATTATTGCCGACAGTCTGGGCAAAATGCAGCAGACCGTCGACCGACTGCTTGCGAAAGTTGCCGAACCGGCCGACGAGGGCACGGTTCCGTTTGAACTGGTCTGGAACATGCCACAGGCCGACAGTTCACCGGTTGCCGTTTCAGGTAACGGAATTTTCAGTCTGCCACCTGTGAAACAGGTCGAATCAGGAACAGAAGAAGCCGTAGACACTCTGCAGATCACCTGTGCCGACCTTCAGGCAGGCTCTGCAGAAACGTCCTCTAACGAGTCGACTGGCAGCCAGGCGAACGAAAATCAGCAGACAATAGTGTCTTCTGAAGCTGCTGACGCAAAGGTTCACGGCGGCGCCAGCCAGATTGCCGGAAGCGCCAGAATGACGATCGATATGGACCTCAAGGGCCAGAATCGCGCCTGTTCATTTCACATCCGAAAAATGGCCCTGTATGACAGTCTCAATGGCGTTCAGGCGCCGGCAAAGAAGCTTTTCGCAGCTTTTGATATCGAACTTGCCAACATTCTGCCGGAACAGGACGTCGCGGTCTACCCGGAAGGCGGGAATCACCCGGCGCAGTGGGTTGGTCGCAGCAACGACAAGGTAAAAATCATCAAAGCGATACCACCATACCGCATCGGTGACCTGGGGCGGCATTTCTATCTGCGCTGGAACACCGACCCGGCGGTGCCATGTTCCCCGGCCGGCTGGCTGTTCGAAGATTCACTTTCGCCTTTTGGCAGCCGATCGATCACGGTAAACCCGGGCAAACCGGTGCGCGGGCAGATCGTCTTTATCGTTTCAGACGACCAGGGCCTCAACAATGGTGCAATAGACTTCTTCGATCGCAGCTACGGGCACGTATCGCTGACAATAGCAGGTAAAATGGCGCCTGCCGATCTTAAAGCCGCAGGGTTGCCAGAGGCTCCTACAGGCAAGCTCGGTTCTGCATTCAGCATGACTGTAAAAGGCCTTACCGACGTCGTTTCGCCTCTGGCGGGAGCAACCGCCGGCAAACATCTGCTCTGGCGGGTTATCGACGGAGAAATTGAATCACAGGTTCAGGCATTACTCGATATCGACCCGAAAGCCCGCATGCATCTTGCCATACCAACAACAGCCGGGCCGGTGCGCCGGCCTTTATCTGCAACAACAGGCCTGTTGCCATTCGGGTTCTACGACCGGGTCAAACTCTCGCCCGGCTCGAACAATTACTTCACCCAGGCCTATCTGTTGCCGGCTGAGCTGGCCGCAGCCGCTTCAGGCAGCCTCTGCATCGACATGAAAAACGACGATGTCTGCATCGCCATGAACCCGGCCGAAAATTTTATCGACAAACCGGTAGAGCGCAGCTGGTCTGCCGAAGGCAATGGCATGAAGCTGGTCATCAATACCCAGGGTCGCCTTCCACTGCTCAATAAACACAAAGGCGAATGGCTGGTCGTCGATGCCACCGTTGCCGACCTGCCTGATGGCAGTGCCACCCGCATCGACAAATTGCTGTTTCTCGGCCGGGCCGATCTTAAAGATCAGGGCTTCGCCCTCAAGCCCGGTGAACGCATGATGAAAGCCGCTGGCAACAAGGCCGGCCATAAAGGGATGGGCAATTTTGCCGGTAAAAGTGAAGCTGACGGCAACCAGACAAGAATTTACCCTGATTCTGTATGTCGCCAGATGCTCTTTGCCGCCAATGAAAATGCGATTGTGCCCGATGGCAAAGAGCTGAGATTCGTCGCTGTTTTCAGAATGCCGACAAAGGGCGACTATTTGCTGGCCGCTGACAGTATGCCATTTGCCGTAGCTCCTGCCACGGCAGAACCAAACAATCTGCCTGCCTGGCTGCTTGCCGAAAATGACGAAGCGGTTCCGGTTCTGGCAGCTGACTTCGAAAAGAAACTCGCAGAGCGCCTTAAACAGCTGGCAAACGAAAGACGGCGACAAAATGCCGCAGCCATCGCCGAGGCAGCAGATAAAACCACCGACACCGACGGAAATATGGTTGAAGCAGCTTTCAGGCTGAGCCCGCCGGTTATCGCACCCTGGACCGGGCCGGTCGACAACCAGTTCAGAATCGAAGTTTCAATCGATGTGGAACCGGCCGCAGAAGGAGCCGCAGCCCAGACCAGCGCGGCCGCATCGGCGCTCAGCGGCGGCGGCAGCAAAACACGCTCATTCAAGGTAATCGGTTATAACCTGCCGTCTGAAAGCATAGCCAAAAGCCCATTCGAAATAATCTACGCTGAAGAAAGCGGCAAAGATGGCGAAAAGCTTCTCAAGACGAATCTGATCGGCATCTGGGGCTCTTCTGAATGCCGCGAAAGCATCGATCTGAACACCTGGAAACCGGTTAGAGAAAGAATCACTCTCAGTGGCAAAGGTGTAAAATGGCCGGTGATCGAGCGTGATCTGCCAGAAAAATCATTACAGAACCGCATTCACAGTATTGCGCTCGCGCTGCCCGACATCTCAACCGAACAGGCCGAAGAACTGCAGCAAAGGTGGCAGGCAGCCAGGGTCGACAAAACACCCGACCATCTGTCGCTGTGGCAGTGGTATGCGCACGCCCGTCTGGCAGCATTCATCAGCGCCCAGACTACTTTTGAAAAACAGTTCTGCGAAAATGCCGGCATCAGCCTGAGCCGCGAAAAGCAGCCGCGCCTGATGCTTTTAACCGGTGCCGCCGATGAGAAAGGTGCATTTGAAGCCAGGCTCGATCTGGTTGCGGTACAGCCTGAAGTTAAGGCCGAAGCTGAGGCAGCGGCAGCCTTTCGCATCGCCGCCGGGATTTTTGTCAGCAATCTTGAAGCAAAAATCATACAGGGAAAAGGCGTTTTTCAGTTCTGGGGCAGAAACCGCCTGCAGATTATTGCCGACAGCGGCAAACAGAAAAATGCCTGGCTAAAGTTCGCAGAAAGCCGCGGCGTCAGTGAACGGGTTATCAAAGCCATAAAGAGCACCAGATCGGTGGTCCTTTTCCCGCAGAATCCGGCGATGATAAACGACAAGCCTTTCTGGGCCTGGCTCGAAATCAACCCGAAAACCTACGAAACGATTGGCGTTCTCGAGACCGGCGAACGTGGCACAATTGCCGGCGAAGCCATTATTCAGGCCCTGATTCCTGATGGTGCCGGCATTGCTCTCGGCTTCTGGAAAGGAACCGAAACTGCAGTATGGGGCATGTCTGCCTTCATTCTCGAAGGACAATCAGCACTTGAAGCTGCTGCCAGCACCGAAAAATTCATTGGCGAGCTGTCTGAGAACCTCGGCAAGGTCGGCGATTCGTTCGAGATTGAAGCTGGCGACGCCAGTATCGATCTGCTCAGCGGCAAGATAACTCTGGCCGGTTTCTCTTCTGAGGGTGATTATTCGCCCTGGGATGGTTATAAAGGTTTCGTTACCGGTTTCAACGCCGGTGTTTCATGGTATCTCAACAAGGTCAAAGCTGCCGCATCAGGCAAATAAAATAAGGAAACAGCATGTTCAAAGTAAAAATCGACAAGGCACTTTCGTTCCGTCTCACATGGTTTGCAAAACAGACTCTTCTGGTAATGTTCGCACTTCTGCTTTCAGGCGCAGCGTTATTCGCGGCTGCGCCTGCCAGCTTCAGCGGCCTGCCGGCCATCGACCGCGCGAAGGTCGAACTGTTCGCCCGCACCATGGCTATCGCACAGGGCAAAGCTACCGCTGCAACCCTGGAACTGCGCAATGACGCTAACTCACCTGAAAAAGCCGCCAGCAGAGACGAAGCGGTCAAAGATATAAAAACCGTTCTGCAACTTGGCAGCAACATCATCGATGCCGAAAAAAAGGCCTGCGTTGAAACAGGCATGAGTGATACAGACTTTCACGAAGTCAAAATCAGACTGCTGCAGGTTCTCATGCTGCAGAACATGGATAAGATGAAGGCAGCCATGGTCGGCAAAAGAAGCGGTACAGACATGGCAGCCGAGGGCATGGCCGGGGTCGACCAGAAACTCGCCGCTCTCGAAGCCCGTCTGGCAAAAAGCCGTGAAGCTCTCGCAAAAGCTCAGAGCGAAGAAGCTGAGCATTTTGCAAAACAGAACAAAAAAATCGCCGAGCAGCAGAGCAAAATCACAAAACTGCAAAGCGAAGCCGCCTCAGAAACTGTCGCAAAAAAACGCGAAGCAAAGACAAAGCAGCTCGAAAGCGCAAGAGAAAAGCTGGTTAAAATGCAGGCCGACCGTCAGAAACCTTACAGCAAGCTCGAAAGTGCCCGCGAACGCGTCGAAAAAGACGAAAAATCAGTAACCGTTTTCCGCGAAAATATGGCGGCGGCAAAAGATCAGATCGCCAGCATGGGCAAAGAGATTCAGGACTTTCAGAACAAAATGGAAACCGGCTTCGCCCAGACCCAGGACTCAGACGTCATGAAGCAGGCCGCCCTCGACATGCCCGTGTTCCAGCAGTTCCCGGAGCTCAAACCATTCCTGATCGAACCGAAAAAATGATTTAGAATTCCTTAGAAGGGCAATTTTTAACTCTAAATTGCCCTTCTAAGAACAAAACCCTGCGATTTTAAAAGCCATTTTCTGTTGTTGATCGCACTTTTCGCTGGTCCAACCCTACATAAACAACATGCTTGACCTGTACCCGGCGCGTGGTGTAGACTATTTGCTCTTCTTACACGGGAGCGTATTAATCTTTACTACGCGAATCGCAGTTCTACCGGTTCTGGTCGGCAGAGTTATGAGGCTCCTCGCGGATTACAAAAAGGACACACCTGGATATGCAGCAACTCGAAAATATGCGACGAGTCAGAAACATCGGAATTATCGCCCACATCGACGCTGGTAAGACAACAACTACCGAGCGCATTCTCTACTTCACCGGCAAAAACTACAAGATCGGTGAAACTCATGACGGTACAGCCACCATGGACTGGATGATCCAGGAACAGGAACGCGGCATTACCATCACCAGTGCCGCCACCAAATGTCTCTGGCAGAACTGCGCGATCAACATCATCGACACACCAGGCCACGTCGACTTTACCGCCGAAGTTGAGCGCTCACTGCGCGTTCTCGACGGCTGCGTCGTGCTGCTCTGTGCCGTTGCCGGCGTACAGCCACAGTCAGAAACTGTCTGGCGCCAGGCCGACAAATACCGTGTTCCGAGAATGGTTTTCGTCAATAAGATGGACCGCACCGGTGCCAACTTCGAGCGCGTCGTCACCCAGATCAGAGAAAGACTCAAAGCCCAGCCCGTGGTTCTCACTCTGCCGATCGGCAGCGAAGAAAACTATCAGGGTCATATCGATCTCGTTAATATGGTAGCCCGCATCTGGGCGCCTTCAGAAAAAGACCCGGCCGGTCAGATGATCGAATCAGAAATTCCTGCAGAAATGCAGGCGGCCGCTGCCGCAGCTCACCATCAGCTGATTGACACTATCGCAACCTGTAACGACGAAATTCTCGAACGCTATATGGCCGAAGAACCGATAGAAGTCGCGCTGATCAATGAAGCCCTGCGCTCAGCAACGATCGACGGAAAAGTGGTGCCGGTACTGTGCGGTTCCGCGTTCCGCAACAAGGGCGTTCAGGCACTTCTCGACGCAGTTGTCGCCTACCTGCCATCACCGCTCGACATTCCGGCTTCTATTGCTTTCAACCAGGGCACCGACGAAGAAATCACCATTGCCGCCGACCCGAACCTGCCGCTGGCCGCCATGGCCTTCAAGGTCGCATCGATGCCGCATATCGGCAAACTCGTCTATACCCGCATCTATGCTGGCACCCTCAATGTCGGCGACCAGATTTATAACGTCACCCGCGGCACCAAAGAGCGCGTCGGCAGAATTCTGCAGATGCACGCCAACCAGCGCCAGGATCTCGAAACCGCCCAGGCTGGTGATATCGTGGCTATCGTCGGCATGAAGCGCATTGGCACCGGTGACACTCTGGCGCATGATAAAGACGCGCCGGTTCTCGAAAAGATCACTTTCCCCGAAACCGTCATTTCGGTTGCCATCGAGCCAAAGACTAAAGCCGATCTCACCAAGCTCAGCACCGTTCTGCACACCCTGATGGACGAAGACCCGACTTTCAAAGCCTCGATGGATGAAGAAACCGGCGAAACCATCATTGCCGGCATGGGCGAACTGCACCTCGAAATCATCGTCGACCGCATTCTGCGAGAATTCAATGTGCAGGCAACCGTAGGTGCTCCGCAGGTTGCTTACCGTGAAGGCATCAAAAAAGGCGTGCCGACTGAAGGCAAATGCGCCAAGCAGACCGGCGGCCGCGGCCAGTATGGCCATGTAATCATGGAAATCGAACCACTGCCACGCGGCGGCGGCTTCATTTTCGAAACCAACGTCAAGGGCGGCACCGTGCCGTCGACCTTCTTTCCGGCAGTTGAACAGGGTGTTCGCGCCGCTCTCAGCGAAGGCCCACTCGCCAAAAAACCGGTTACCGATGTTAAAGTCACTCTGCTCGACGGTTCATACCACGAAGTCGACAGCAGCATCATCGCTTTCAGAACCGCAGCCATCGAAGCCATGAAAATCGGTCTGGCCAAGGCTTCACCGATGATGCTCGAACCCTATACCCGCGTCGAAATCGAAACTCCCGAGCAGTATCTCGGCGATATCATCGGCAATATCAATTCGCGCCGCGGCAAGGTCGTCAACATGGAAATGCGCGCCGACATGCGTACCATTGAATGCCACGTGCCGCTCGCCGAAATGTTCAACTATTCGACGCATCTGCGCTCGCTCTCACAGGGCCGCGCCAGCTTCAGCATGGAAGTCATGCACTATGTCGAAGTTCCCGAAAGCGTCGCCACCAAAATTCTGCGCCCAGCCAAAGATAAATAAGGTTTAATTGTGAAAATGCCGGTCTGCAGCTGCAGACCGGCATTTTGCATTTAGAATGTCAGATTCTTACTTCCTCAAAGGCGCAGTTGCAGATGCAGTGCCGCATGAACCATCGCGTTTCTGCAGTCTCTGACCGTTACCCTGGCCAGTTCCCTTGCCATTACCTCTGCCGTTGCCATTTTTCTGGCAGCCTGCACTGCAGCGACTCTTGCACTGGCCCTGGCCGAGGCCATTCTTCAGCCCGTTTCCCTTACCCTTACCCAGAGTGGCATTGCGCTTCTGGCGGTTACCAGATTTGGCTCCAAAGCCGGTTCCGTCTTTCGGCTGCGGTTTGCTGCCATCACCATAGCCACGACCCTCGCCTGTGCAGGTGGATGGGCGATTCTGCACGACCGTTGAAGAACTGAAGTCCGAATTTGAAGTTATAACATTCTGGCTCTGTGTAGAGCTGTCTGAAGTCTGAGCCATAACAACACCGAGACCAAGCAACACAGTTACGATCATTGCAATACTGAGCTTTTTCATAGACCTACCTCCGTTTGATTTTATCGATACAGGTTAATTCACTTGTTGCGTCCGTAGCGATAGCGCTTCTGCTGCCCCTGCCGGTCAGTAAATTCAATGTCGCCATCACTGGCCCAGCGGCCCTGATAAACTTCTGAACTGTCTCTGACGATCGTCAGACTGCCATCATCGAGTTCGGTTATTACCAACTGCATACCAGACCTGGTATTGCGCAGAGTTGCCAGCGGTGAACCTTCTGCACTGCCAAAAGTGATCTGCCATTCAACACCGTCAACTGTCATGGTCGCCGGCATGCCATCAGCAGCAGGAGCCGGTGTAGTAATTACCGTGCCATTACCGCGGGTAATCTGCAGGGAACCATCGGCCTGCTTCGCAACGCTGCACTGCTCTGTGCCAACCGTTACCCCATCAGCACCGACAACCACATTGCAAGTGCCGTCGCCTCTGCGAAGACCCATGCCGCTGCCAGCTCCCTGCACCTGATAATTGCGGCCGCGATAACGCTTAGAACCTGTCAGGCCTTCGGTTACGGCTCTCAGACTGACGCCTTCGTCGGCGCTGATTACCGAAGCAGCGAGAGTGCGATCGACCAGAAGACTGGCTTCAATTGCGGCAATCTCTTCATCCGGCGGCGTATATGCAAGATCGGACGAACCAGAACCAGTACTGGCACAACCGGTGAAAAGAGCCATCAACGACATCATTGCGACAAACAGAATCAGTTTTTTCAATTTAATAACCTCCGGTGATTTTGCGAACAAACATGTCATTGCAACGGCCATGCCAGGATTTCTCAATACTGACAAAATTCTCTATTTAAGCAGGTTTAAGAAAAGCACCCCCAAAAAGTGTGAACACTTGACGCCAAAATGAGTGCAAGATCTTGCACCCGAAAAGTGCAAAGCATTGCACGCCACAGCAAAAAAGTAATTTCAGAATCTGTTTTATAGATCCCATTTAAAAGCCTGTTTCTGCAATATTCCAACGCCTGTTCTGCTGATATCCATAGTTTCCGGTTTACCTGCGACTGCATGCGGCACAGCCTGAACAGAAGGCTGTTGATACATATCTGGAACAGAATTTGCTGATTGATAAGCGCAGGGATTACAATCTTGGAAACAAATAAAGGTCAGTATGCTCAACATGAATTCAAATTCTGACAGGCACGAAAATAAACAAAACCCTGGTGCAGCACCACGTAAGCTTGTATTGGCTCTCACCCCGGTTCTGATAATTGCATCAGGCATTCTGGCTTTTATTCTCTCAGGCTGGAACGCCAGCCGTATTGCGCCACTGCGTCAGTGGGCGGCCGAACTTGATGGTAAAGAGCTTTACACAGAGATAATTCACGAGGGCCCGATGTCACCAGGTCAACTTCTGCAGCAGCCAGAAGAACTTGCAGTTCTTGTTGACCCGTTTCCACAGATAGCAGCAGCCTTTATGATGCAGGGTTCAGAGGTCGTTGCGAGTTATTCAAGGCTTACGGAGTTCGAACTGCCGAACGAACAACTGCCGAACGAAACCGGCGCCACTGTGCTGAATGAGCAGTTTTCGCTTTATCGCCGCTTTTTTGGGCCGGGCGCAACCGGTGAAAACGGTAGACGCAGATCGCATGATGGCAACGGTGGGGGAAGTGGCAGAGGCCCGCGCTGGATGAGGTCAGACACTGAATCCATTGATCAGACCACGGCATTGAGTTCCGGCCAGATGCCAAGAATGAGTATTATGTTCGTATTCCGGAATTCAGACAAACAGCTGATTATGCCGCTTGTTTACCAGAAATGGCTATGGCCGGCCGTATGGCTTGCCCTGACCCTTCTCTGGGGCCTGGTTCTGTTGCTTCAAAGAAGAACCGACAGCCTTAAGGCACAAATTCAGAAAGAATCGCATCTCTCAACAATCGGCCAGATGTCGGCAAGGCTGGCCCATGAAATTCGCAACCCGCTCGGAGCAATTCGCGGTATGGCTCAGATTCTGCAAAAAAAGCTCACCGACGAGAATCAGCTTGCCATGGTCAGAACCATCGAACAGGAAACTTTTCGTCTCGACAGTCTTACCAGTGGTATTCTCGACTTCTCGCGCCAGCCAGTTATCAAGCTCGCAGAAATTGATATCGGCAAAGTTATTGGCGAGACTCTCTCGCTCTTTCAACAACAAAACCCCGAAGTGAAATTTGATTTAAAGACACCTGAGAAGCCAGCTTTGTGCATTAGCGACGAAAATGCCGTCAAACAGGTGTTTTTGAATCTTCTGAAGAATGCTGCCGACGCAACAGAGACAGAAAAACTGCCAATAAGCATTGAAGTTGGCCAGGCAGAGCAGAATGTAAGCATAAGAGTCATAAATGCCGGTGAACCTATGTCAGAAAAAAGGCTCGAAGAAATTTTCGAGCCCTTTGTTTCTTCCAAAGCTCATGGCTACGGCCTCGGGCTGCCAATCAGCCGCAAACTGGCCGTTTCCATGGGCGGCGATCTTCGCCTTTTCAATGGCGCTGATCGTTCCATCGTTGCGGAATTCAGCCTGCCTCAGGTAAATAAAGCATGAAAAAAGATACTCGCGATACGATTCTGGTAGTAGATGACGAGTCTTCATTCAGAAGTATGCTGAGCACCGTTCTCGCCGATGCCGGTTTCGAGGTTCTGTCAGCGGGTTCAGGTCGCGAAGCTCTCGAAATCATTCTCAGACGGGCAATAGATCTGGCCGTTCTCGATCTGGTAATGCCTGGTATCGACGGCCGCGAGCTGATGCACCGGCTGCACGAGAAAATTCCGGGCCTGCCGGTGATTTTTCTGACCGCACATGGCTCGATTCCTTCGGCAGTGGAAGCTATCAAAGAAGGGGCTTCCGATTATCTCACCAAGCCGCTGCCACACATTGACGACCTGGTCATTACCGTTAACCGCGTTCTCGACCTGCATCGCCTTAAAAATCAGCAGCGCCATAAAATAGCCCTCAGAAATAACATTGACCAGTTTCCCTGCGCTTCGCCAAAAATGAAAAAGCTTCTGGAAACGGCAGCGAAAGTTGCCGGCACCGACGTTACCGTGCTGATAACCGGTGAATCTGGCACTGGCAAAGAGCGCATGGCCGAATTCATTCACATGCACAGCCAGAGGGCCGCAGCCGAAATGGTCTCGGTCAACTGCGCCGCCATTGTCGAAACCCTTCTTGAAAGCGAATTGTTCGGCCATGAGAAAGGCGCTTTTACCGGTGCCTCAGAAAGAAAAGCGGGGCAGTTCGAACTTGCCGACAATTCAACCCTCTTTCTCGACGAGATCGGCGAAATGTCGATCAATCTGCAGCCAAAACTGCTGCGCGCCCTGCAGGAAAAGGAATTCAGACGTGTTGGCGGCGCTCAGATGATCAAATTCAACGCCCGCCTGATCGCGGCGACCAACCGTGACCTGAAAGCACATTGCCAGGCCGGGGCGTTCAGAGAAGACCTTTATTATCGCATTTCCGTATTCAGTATTCACATTCCGCCGCTCAGAGAAAGGCCCGAAGACGTGATTTTTCTCGCAGAAAAATTTGCTGCCGAGGCCGCTCAACGCTTTGGCAAAAAAGTGCCACAACTCAGTCAGGAAACAAAAGACGCCCTGCTGAGCTACGAATGGCCCGGCAATATCAGAGAACTGGGCAACATTATCGAGGCCTCGGTGTTGCTTTGTGAAGAAGATGTTCTCAAACCCGAAAACCTGCACGGGCTTGGAAAACAGCCACAAAATGAGGCAAAAGCGGGCACTCTTGAAGAGGCCGAGAAGAAAGCCCTTGTCGAAGCTCTCGCCAGATTCGATGGCAACCGGGTTCAGACCGCTGAATACCTGGGCATGAGCCGCCGCAATCTTATCTACAAACTTAAAAAACACGGTCTGCTCAGTCGTTAACTGCAACAAGCCTCTGGCGTGAAAAACCCGGCAGGTCTCTGAGCAGTATTTCGAAAAACTGCAATCTCAACTGAGCAAATCGGTGGAAGTCTGCATGAATTTGGCTTCGGCACTGGCAAGCAGAGACTCGCCACAGCGAAGTTCAGCCTTCAGCATATAAAGAGGCTGAAACGCTTTTTCCACCCAGGCCTTGAGTTGCAGGCTGGCGCGGCAGGGCACCGGGCGCAC
>CAZFUG010000105.1:0-14016 GCA_964522035.1 uncultured bacterium | reverse complement strand
CTGAGCGATTATGGTGTTACCGGCTTTTCTTACATAAGCTTCATGAGTATGCCCTGAAATGATCAGGTCGATCCCGGTTACCGCACCGGCCAGCGCATCATCTTCCGGGGTGCCGCCATGAATGAGCACAATGACCAGATTGCATTTTTCTTCCTGGCGCAGAAAATTAACGCGACCCTGAACAAAGCTGTGAAAAGCTTTTGCATCGGCCTTGGCTTTCTGATCATTAAAACCGACGAATTGAACAGTCTGACGGGTAGTAGCACACAACTGAGCAGCATTGGGCCCGACCAGGCCAAGAATGCCAACCCTGACCGGCGGCTGGTCTGCGCCACCAGGCAAAAGCCTGATGCGGTAATCCTGCATTGCGACCCCCTCGGCAGACGCGCCGCCGCTTTTCAAAAACGGTCGAAGCAGGCTGACTTCAGCCTTATCAGCAGCGAATCTAAGATTCGTCGTGACGAAGGGAATATTGAAACCGGCTTCCCGGGCTTTGTGCAAAGCTCTGGCAAGGCCGCGTTCATCGTGATTCCCGAGGCAGATTGCATCGAAACCAGCTTCATTCATGAAACGATATTCAGGAACCCAGCCTGAATTCTGACTTGGAGCCAGCATATGGAAAAGAGTTCCGAACATTGCGTCACCCGCATCGAGCAACAGAGTTGCGTTACCATTGCGCACGCGGTTCGCCTTAATACTCTGAATAACTGTCATCAACCTGGCGGCATGGCCCAGAACCGGGTCGCCGTCACCTGCTTCGGCAGTAAATAGGCTGTCAGGGCCCATGCCTGAAAGATGTGAATGAAAATCATTGGTATGCATTATTGTCAGCCTGAGTCGCCCCTGATCCGTCTGAGACCAGGCAGCAGCCGAAAACAGCAGATTGATCAGAAGCAGAACAAAAAGAGCCGATTGTCTCTGAAACCGAGGTACACAATGCAGGTTGAACATAAGTGTAAGATCCTTAAAAAAGCTTTCGTGTCAATTGATGATACCCCGTTTGCACTATCCCTGACAATCTCCTGAACAAATAAGTGGAGTAAACGCAAACTTAATTAACTCTAGACGCTGCTTTCGGCAGGTCAGGCGATTGCATAAGCGACGCTTGTCGAGCACCCCATAGTTCCCTGCAAACGATGCCGCTAAGACCGGACGTTTTGCCTGGAGGGCAAAACGCGGGCGATTGCCGCAGGATGCGGCTTAGAGCCCGAGTTCCGGTCGTGCGAGCAGAGTGAGCAGATGGAACTATGAGGGTGCGAAGATCGCAGAGCGTTGCAACGACTGACATGCCGTAACACGCTGTTGGAAAGAAAAAAGTTTACGTTTACCCCGAACAAATAAGTGTTTAACCGTTGCAGGGATACAGCTTTATTAAGCGGCTAGGAAAAGAGTCTGATGCCGCGGTCGAGCCAGGCGATTTTTTCGTTGAGTTCGTTCTGGGCGTCGGCGTCTTCGGACTCGGCCAGGGTAGCCTTGAGGCGATCGCGGGTTTTCAGCATGTGGCCGACGAGGGTGCTGAAACTGGGCATTTTCAGCGGCTTGATCTTTTTCTGTGATTTGATCGAGATTACGGTTGCAAAGCCGCCTTCGTCATCTGGCGGCGTAATCAGCAGGTCGACGCGGGCGCCCTTTTCCACGCCTCTGAGTTCAGAAGGGCTGAAACTGTATTCGCGCCCTGATTTATCGGCAATCACGACGACGCGCCGGGCATCGATGCTTTCGACAAGACCTTTCAGACGTTCCATCTGCATGGCAGACCTCCGCACAAACTGGCATTTGACCAATCGCTCAGATAGTTATACCATACCGGCATGAATAATTTAATGCCTGAATTTATCAACCGCCCACTCAAAGACCTGCCATTCGTCATTCTCGATCTTGAAACCACCGGCTTCAAGCCCGAAGAAGCGGGCATTACCGAGATTGCCATCATCACCATGAAAGACGGCAAGGAAGAGACTTTCGAGACCCTCGTCGACCCTGAAATGGCGGTGCCCGCCGAGATTACCCGCATCACCGGCATTACCGACGACATGGTGCGCGGCCAGCCGAAGATGGCAGAACTGATGCCGTTCATTCAGGAACTGTTCCGCGACAAGATTTTTGTGGCTCACAATGTGCCGTTCGACTGGTCATTTTTCGACTACGCCTACCGGAAGCACCTGCGCCGGCCCCTCAAGATGCCGTCTCTGTGCACCCTGCGCCTGGCGCGCAAATATCTTGGGCTGCAGTCGAACAAGCTCGAAAGCGTCGCGAAGTATTTTAACGTCAGCCTCGTGGGCGCCCATCGCGCGATGAACGATACGCGGGCGGTCAAAGACATTCTCTTCGGCCTGATCGACCAGCTCGAAAGGCGCGGCATCAAAACCGGCGCCGACCTCTACAATCAGAGCCTGATCTTCCCCGAAGTGCCACCGGCAAGGTAGGTCCGGCTTTTTACACGTCGTGCCTGCGATTTTATCGTCATGCCTGCGAAGGCAGGCATCTCATGAACAAGGACTTATATCCCCGCCTTCGCGGGGATGACAAATAGATTCTCGGGGATGACAAATAAGCTCAGGAGTGTGGCGATACATCTGTCGCTAATCCGAAGACTTTTGCGACAACTTTGTCGCAGCAGCCAGATAGACCAAGACAAGGTTTTGTCTGTTGATGAGGGTTTTGCGAGTTGGCATGCCGCCTGCTTATTAAAACTCGCCTGCGGTACACTGCCAGTCTTCTGAAATTATTAATTATTATTGGGCTTCAGCGGGCGGTATACTGGGGTAATATTATTCGAGGGAGAGCGGCAATGAAAAACTTAAACACACCCGTAATGTTCGACCGCATGACTGTCGCCCTGGAGATTCTGATCATTGTTTTCCTGTTCGCGAGCACCCTGGCTGCCGACGCAGCTTATCTGGTGTTTCAGCAGGGTACCCTGCCGATGGTGCACCAGAAGGTCAACGTCAAGATCAGCAACCAGGTAGCCGTGACCAGGCTGGAAATGGTGTTTTACAATCAGCATGATTTCACCATTCAGCCGAATATCAAGTTTCCGGTGCATGAAAAGGCTTCGGTGCAGAATTTTTCGCTCACCGACAGCCAGGGCCAGACCTATGAAGGCCGCATCGAAGAATCGGGCCAGGCCCAGGAAACCTTTAACGAAGCGAAAGCCGAAGGCATGATGCCGGCAATGACTGTACAGAAGCAGCCCGGCGTCTTCGAAACCAGCATCGGCGCCATCGGCCCGAAATCACGCGCCACCGTAATGATCGAATACAGCGAAATCCTGCCTTATACCAAAGGGCATGTAACCTACACCCTGCCCTTCAATGTCGGCGGTTTTCAGACCCAGCCGCTAGAAGCTGTGACTCTGGTCGTAGAAGTCAAAGACCAGAAGGAAATCATCGAGCTGACCTCTCCGACCCACGACATTTACGCCGAAAAGGTCGATGCCAACAACTGGAAGATGGTTTTCGAAAAGAATAATTTCCTGTCGAACAATGATTTCAGGCTCGACTACGAAGTTAAAGCCGATAAAATGGCTGCCAATTTCCTGGCTACCCGCCCTGACGCTGCCAAAGACGGTTACTTCGTTCTGATGCTTTCCCCCCAGGAAATCGTCGAGCAGAAAGACATCGTTAACCGCGACATCGTTTTCGTCATGGATACTTCCGGTTCGATGTCTGGCAACAAGATCGAGCAGACGAAAAAAGCTTTTGAATTCTTCGTCAGCAAACTCAATGAAAAAGACCGCTTCGGCATCGTATCTTTCTCATCGACCGTCGTGCTCTGGAAACTCGAGCTCATGCCGGTAAGCGACGAGAACCGCAAAGTTGCCGGTGAATTTATCGGCCAGCTGCGCGCCTCGGGCGGCACCAATATTTACGATTCACTGCGCCACGCCCTGACCCTTTTCGATGATGCCAAAGACCGCACCAGAACTCTGGTTTTCCTGACCGACGGTGAAGCCAGCAATGGTATTACCGATACCCGCACGATCAGCAACGATTTTCTCAACAGCAACACCCGCCAGGTGCGCACATTCACACTCGGTGTCGGCAACAGTGTAAACAAGGAACTGCTCAACAAGCTCGCCATCGAAAACCGCGGCGAAGCCATCTATCTCGACGAGCAGAAAGCCAATATCGACGAAGACCTGATCGCCTTCTATCAGAGCATCAGCACCCCACTGCTCGTCGACCTCGCTCTCGACATGGGCGGCATTGAAATAAGCGACATGTATCCGAAGACCCTGCCCAATATGTATCAGGGCACTCAGCTCGTCGTCACTGGCCGTTACCGCAATACCGGCGACGTGCAGGTCAAACTTAGCGGCAAAATCAATGCGGACAAATATGATTTCCCCATTCAGGCGGCTTTTCCGGCAAGTTCGACCGAAAATCTGTTTGCCGCCCGCTACTGGGCAAAGGCAAAGGCCGATGACCTGATGCTGCACATGCAGACCTACGGCCAGAACCAGGCAATGAAAGACGAAGTAATCGCCCTCAGTAAAGAGTTTCAGTTCTCGACCCCGTTCACCTCTTTCATAGCCGTATCAACCACCCCGGTAGCGCAGGTGCAGCAGGCAGCAGCACCCGGTTCCGCAAAATATTCGGCAACCCTTGCCCGTGTTAACCGTGGCGCACCGGTTAAACGCACCATCGTTCGCAAAACCGAAGCCAAGAGCGTATCACTCTGGGGCGCCAGCGGCTTTCTGCCGGTCGTGGCCATTGCCACCCCGAATTTCAGAAAAGCACGTGAACAGGCCCGTGAAAAAGCCTGTTACGCCAACATGCGTGTTCTGCTCGGTGCCACCGAAATGTATAACATGGACAACCCGCAGCAGCTCGATGTAATGACTGAAAATGAAATTCCGCTGCTTGTCGAAAAGAAATATCTCAAATCGATGATAACCAGACCCGAGCAGGGCTGCACCTACGGCACTGTCGGCGACCTGACCAAGAACGGTACTATGGTCTGCGTGCTGCACGGCACCGTCGAATCACCCGAAGACCGCACCGGTTATCAGGCTGAAGTTTCTCAGGTCACCAATGAATCGATTTTCTTCGACCCGCAGACGAACCAGTATGTTTCGTCGGTTGAAATCGTTAATACCAGCGATGAAGTCACCCCCTGGACCACCCGCATCTGGAACAACTACCTCGCCGACATCGTCAGCCTGGCAATCAACATTCCGCTGTTTCTGCTCGGTCTGGCATTTACAGCCTGGGTAATTTACATTATAGTGATGATTCCGATAAAATTTATCAACACCATAATCGCCTTTTTCTTCCCGGGCGATGAATCATGAGGAGTCTGCATGCCGGCCGATAAACAGGTTCAAAAAGCACCGCCGGTGGTGCGCACGGTCAGAGACATTCAGGTCGTCGACGCTGGCGTCGATGACGGCAAGGTGAGGCGGACGCTCGCATCGTTCTGCGGGCTGACGGTGAATACCTACATCATGTGGATATTCAAGGCCACTGAAGGCGTGTCGAGCGAATCGCAGCTGTTCTTTCATCTGCTGGCTCTGGTAATGCTCGTGGTTACGGTGCGCGAACGCGATGCCAGCTATCTGTTTACCGCCTTTGCCCTGTTCTTTATTCCGTATATCGTTCTGGCAGCGGGTGTGAGTGTCTATTCACTCGCCGCCATAATCTCGGGAATCATCGTGCTCGGCTTTCAGCGCGGCGTGACTCTGCAGAACATCACAAGTGGCGCGGCCGATCTCGCCGAAAGTCTCAGCCAGGGGAATCTGCGGCGCCGCATTCTCAAGCTTTCGCAGGTCGATCTCGACCCCGAGCTGCTGCTCGAAAACGACCTGAAGGAATTCACCGATGTCGAGGGCGAGCTGGTAAAGGTCAGGCGCAGTCACAAATCGGCGAAGCCGGCAATGAAAAATGCCCTTCAGAAAATCATCGACCAGGTCGAGGAACTGCAGGTAAGGCATGCGGTGGTTCTTGCAAAGACCGCCGGCCTTGGCAGTTATCTGAAGAGCATTGACCGCAAAAAGCTCTCTGACGAGCTGGCAGACTTTGAGAAGCAGCTGCAGACTCAGGCCGACGAGGTGACGAAAGCGCAGCTGCAGGCAACGGTCGACCAGCGCAAGAAAAGATTTATGAAACTCAACGATCTCGAGACGAGTCTAAACAGGGTGAAGATGCAGAAAGTGCAGATGCGCGATCTGTTCGACAGTCTGATGGACCACATGAACGGCCTGAAGTTCGTCGACGTCATGACCTTGCAGGCATCTTCAGATGCCATGGTCAAAGAAGTCTACAACATCAGAAACGGCCTGGAAGACCTTGAAAAAGGCCTGATCGAGGCCGAAAAACTCAGCCGCGGCTGAGTTTGCGAAAGGTGTTGCTGGCAAATTTGCACGTCATCCCTGCGAATGCAGGGATCTGACAGGTGATGCCGACGTCGGCTGGATGATTTGTGAGTAACGCGCAACGATGCGACAAGATTGTCGCGGCGAGTATAATAAAGACAGATTGTAAATTTTTCGACTGCTTCGGCAGGTTGTAATTGTGAATGTTATGGAGGGTAAAGACTATGAGTTTTGATCGAAGTTCTAATCCTGCTTTCAGGTCTGAGTATTTTCAGTCGACTGCGGCGGCCGGTCAGGTAATGACCGTGCAGGGCACGATCAACAAGATCGGCTTTCTGATGCTGCTACTGATTGCTTCCGGCAGCTTCACCTGGAAGATGGCGCTTGAAGGCGTTGCCAGTCTGCAGAGCATGATGTATCTCGGCATTTTTGGCGGCCTGATTACCGCTCTTTTCACAACTTTTTCGCCGCAGAACGCCCGCTTTTCTGCCCCGATTTATGCAGTTTTCGAAGGCCTGGCCCTTGGTGGTATCTCGGGTCTTTTCCACATGGCTTACCACGGCATCGTGCTCAATGCCGTAATGCTGACCCTGGCAACCCTGTTCGGCATGCTGTTTCTCTATAAAACCGAAATCGTTAAACCTACCGAACGTTTCAAAGCCGGCGTCATGTCTGCGACCATGGGCGTATGTTTCGCCTATCTGTTCTCGTTCATACTCAGCATGTTCGGCCTGGCTTCACCGATTCACGCCACCGGTGGCGTCGGTATCATCATCAGCCTGGTCGTTGTCGTCATTGCTGCCCTCAACCTGATTATCGACTTCGACATGATCGTTAAGGGCGCCAGCAGCGGCGCCCCCGAGCACATGGAATGGTACGGCGCCTTCGGCCTGCTCGTCACTCTTGTCTGGCTCTACCTCGAACTGCTCAGACTTCTGGCAGCCCTGCAGCGCCGCGACTGATAGCTCATCTGGCTCACAAGCCCGGGTCGGCCCTTTTCCGACCCGGGTTTTCTTTTTAAGAATTTTGTCTTCTTGCTGAATGTAGAAGATTCTGATAACTTTTTATCAGATCAGAATTATCTGACGCGAGGTAACAATGAACTGGCGAGAATATATCCATTCAGACCCCAAGATTCTTTCAGGCAAACCTTCAATCAAAGGAACCCGTCTGGCGGTTGATTTTGTTCTGGGGCTTCTTGCCGAAGGCTGGAGCCAGGAACAGCTCTTTGAGAACTACCCCGGATTGAACCAGAAGGTGCTGCAGGCGCTTTTTGCCTATGCTTCAGAATGTCTGAGAGATGAAAGCCTTTTTGAAATCCCAGAAAATTAACTGAAGAGGTATTGGGCGGTGATCCATTCCTGGCCGCGGTTGTAGCCGGTCTGTTCGGTCAGGGCAATCAGATAGAGGCGCCAGCGCTGCAGCCAGGTCCAGGCCATTTTTTTGCCGTAGACCTTTTCGAACAGTGGCAGAATCGCGAGGCGGTTGAAATAATAGCGGTTGAGCCAGCGTTCGGCGGTTTTTTTGTATTGTTCGCCGCTGATTTTCCAGTAATCTTCGACCCGGAAAGTCTTCTGGCAGATCGTCAGCAATTCGGCCGACGGCACCAGGCGCGGGTTTATCACCGCATTGCCCGGCATGTCTTCGAGGCCGACGGAATCCTGGTAATAAGCGCAGCCTGAGTGCACGAGGTGCTGCAGGAAAAATTTGCCGTCGGGCTTCAGCCAGCTTTTCAGGCGGGTATCCCAGCCCGGCGAGGCAGAAAGAAGGTCGAAGCGTTCAAGGCAGATAATGCGGTCGAATTCGGCCGTAAATTTAAGATCGTTGAATTCGGCGGCGATGATTTTCACATTGTTGAGTTCGAGATCTTTAAGGCGCTTCTGCAGATGAATAGCGCGGCTGGTACTTTCAGCAATTGCGGTAATCTGAGCCTGAGGAAACTGGGCGGCGAGCCAGAAAGTCATGGCGCCCCAGCCGCAGCCGATTTCGAGAATCTGCATGCCGTCTCTGATATGGGCGCGGTCGGCCGACATCCAGAGCATGGTGTCTTCGGCTTCGTCAAGGTCTTCGGCGCCGGTCGGAAAGTAGCAGCAGCCGAAATTCAGACGTTTTCCGAGGAAAAGCTCGAAAAATTCCGGACCCATTTCGGCGTCGCCGGCTTCGGCATTCGGGTCGCGGCGAAGGCTGGCGCCCATCTTGAGTTCCTTGTTGATCTGGCGGAAAACTGCGTGACGGGCTTCAACGTCGCCGAGGGAAGCCCGGCCGATTGCCTGCGAGCAGAGATAGCGCACCCAGGTTCTCGTCAGGCGCTCAGGAACGAGGCCTGTTTCCAGAGTCTTGAGAACGAGTTTTGCGGTTAATCCCATAGTTTTCCCCCGTTTTACGGTCAGCTGAAGTTAACAAGAATATATAACTACCATGAAGATTCTGCAATGCCTGATTTTTGCTGCTTCCTTTTCTGGCAGAATCGTTATATCATTATTGGCGAATATGCACGACACCCAGACCGGATTGCAACTGAAACGAAAAGCGCGGGGCTTTACCTTGATCGAGCTGATGATAGTGATTGCTATCATCGCGATTCTTGTCAGCCTTGCCGCATACAGCTTTTCGAATATTCGCACCCGCATTCGCCGCACCAGCTGTCGCGAAAATCAGAGGGTGATTATGACTGCCGCTCTTCAGGCTCAAACTGAGATGGCAATCGTCGATAACAGCAATCTGACGGTCGACAAGCTGATAGAACTTGGCTTCCTCCGGCGCAAACCGGTCTGCCCCTGTGCCGGACGCTACTGGATACAGAACGAAAAAGACGAACTGCGCGTCAGCTGCGTTGAAACCAACAATGGCGACGATCATGGATACACGGAATAACCTTAATGACAAACAATATAACGATTTTTGAGACCTATCTGAAACAGATCGCCACCCAGCTGAACCAGAGCAGTTACGCGACTGCGCTCGATCTTTGCGTCGAAATGCGCACCAGACTGCTCGCAACCGCGCCCGTAGACCCGTCGATTTTCGGCTGGCAACGCTATTACCATTTTCTCTGCCTGGTCAGGCTCGACCGTGGCGAAGAAGCACTCGATCTTTACATGGGTGACGAAGAACACCCCTTTGTGCTCGACCGCATTCAGACCGCCTACATGACTTCGGTTGCCGCCGAACTCGCCTGCGCCCAGGAAAACGCCATTCTGACGCTGAAACTGTCACGTCTCGCCTGGACCATGTCGTTTCACGATACCGACGTGGTTTCGCGGGTGCAGAAAGCCCAGAACGCCTGCATTTACTTTGAACGTCTGAAACGCAACAACCTGAATTTTGGGTTTGGCCGCTTTTTAACCGGGTTTGGCAAAAGCAATGATATTCCGGTGCTTTTTGTTCAGGGACTTGAATGCCTGCTCGCCAACTACCGGCAGTCTTCCAGCCTCACGGTTGCAGCGATTCTGCTCAACAGCCTGCCCGACCTCGCCGGTTATCTCGAAAAACTCCCAGACAACCTTGATCGGCTGCGTCTAGTCGAACTTGTCGACGCGATCAACAAGATTCCGGGTACCATCAACGTCACCGGCCAGTTTGGCAAAGCGGTCAAGCTGCTCGAAGGCAACCGCCTCGCCGAGCTTTCGGCGCTGATCAAGCAATACCCGCAGGTTATCAACGAAAACGACGATTCGGGCATGACCCTGCTGTTCAAGGCCATTCAGCAGGACAACCTCACCGCCGTTGAAATGCTCATCGAAAAAGATTCAGATCTGCACCGCTGCGAAGCCGTGCAGGGCTCATCGCCGCTGCTGCTGGCGGTCAACCTGGGCAACCCGCAGATCGTCAAAATTCTTCTCGACCACGGTGCCGACCCCGAGATAAAAGGCGTTTTCGGCGCGACACCACTGATTCGCTCGGTTATTGAAGAACACTACGACGTTCTTGCCCTGCTGCTTGAATACGGCGTTCTGCTCGACCGCCGCGACGATTCCGGCAACACTGCCCTGATGCACGCCGTCGAAGACGGCTCGGTCGAAGCGGTAAAAGCTCTGATCGCCGCCGGCGCCGACACCAATCTAAAAAATGAAGCCGGTCTCACTCTGCAGCAAATCGCCGAAGACGCCGACGAACCCGAACTCGTCGAATTCTTCAAACACCTCAACGGCGGCAACAGCGGGTCGGACCAGCCAAAAGCCTCATAAACGCTCAGTTTTCTTCCCCAAAAACGGCATTTTTTTCTCTTAGGAATGGCAATTTCGGGGTCGTTTTTGCCGTTGTAAGAAAAAGCCTCTTCTTTCAGCATATTCAGCAAAAAAGTTACTTTTTGGGCTTTTTAAGCCATTTCCTGTTGGTCCGACCCCATAAATTTTCTGGCCATGGCGGCCAGAACGTTGAATTTGCCGCGCATGACCGGGAGTTCTGGCAGCGACTCGAGGAAATAGCTGCCGTAGCTTTTGCTGACAATGCGGTTGTCGAGTATCCAGACCGTGCCGCGGTCGTCTTTTTTTCTGATCAGGCGGCCAAAACCCTGCTTTAGCTTTATGGCTGCCATCGGCAACTGGTATTCTTTAAAAGCGTTGCCACCGCCGGCTTTTATCTTGTCGTTTCTAGCTTCGAGCACCGGGTCGTTCGGAGTGGCAAAAGGCAGGCGAGTGATAATCAGGTTGCGCAGGGCTGATCCGGGCACGTCGACGCCTTCCCAGAAGCTGTCGGTGGCGATAAGAACAGCGTTGCCGTCTTCCTTGAAAAGTTCGAGCAGATGGTGGCGTTCGAGTTCGCCCTGTTTGTAGCATTCGATGCCGGCCGAATTCAAACGCGGCGCCAGAAAATTGTAAAACTGATTCAGATGCCCATAAGAAGTGCACAAAATCAGCGCCCCACCCTGCGATGCCATAATGATCTCAAGCAGCGGCTCACTGACCTTTTCGGCAAAAATCGCGCTCGCCGGATCGGGAATATCGGTTGGAATGAACAGACGCGCCTGTTCCTGATAGTTGAAGGGCGACGGGAAACGGCCCTCGATCGGTGCCGGCGTCAACTCTTCGCTGTTGAGCCCGAGGCGGTTGCGGATAAAGCTGAAATCGTGAGCGGTCGTCATCGTGCCTGAAACGAGAATCGTCGACGGAATCTTCTTGAAGCAGTATTCGAGCATCGGCTTCGAAACTTCGATCGGCAGAGAATGAAAAGCGGTATAAACAGCATTCTTGCGAAAGGCGGCGGTGAAGAAATGCACGAAAATTTCGCGGTCAGCGGCGCCGGTATCGAAAAGGATGTTCACGCCGCCGGCGATCTCGTCGAGACGAGAGGCATAGGAATTCAACTCGGTCAGCGGCAGCTCGAAACATTCGCTCTCTTCGTCACCTTCATCGCCGAGCAGATTGCCGATTTTGCGGGCAATTTTGCGCATTTTCGCCGCGAGGCGCTTGCATTCGTCGCGCAGCTTGAAGGCAAAATGCACCAGGGTGCTGAACTCGCCGCGCTTTTCTTCTTTTGGCCCGATGCGCAGTCGGTATTCGCCATATTGCGCCTTTGTCGGGTCGATAATAAAAGTGGTCACCACATCAAAAAGACTGCGGCTGATATCGCCGATCTCAAGGCGAGTCGGAATCATTTCTTCTGAGATATCCTGCAGCAGAGCGGCACGGTCTTCGACCGAAAACTCACCGCGGCCAAACGAAATCATCGAATACAGGCTCGCGAGCGTGCCGTGCTCACGCCGGCCGCGCTTCTGGTAAATCTTGTTGAGGGCGCGCTGCACGCCGACCGAGGTGGTTCTGAAGCCGAAATGCTTCGTAGCGGTCTCTTCGAGGTTATGCGCCTCATCGAGAATGAATATCTTGCAGGCCGGAATAACCGCCGTCTGACTGTATTCAGAGGTATCAGCCCGCAGTGCCAGATCGGCAAACAGCAGGTGATGGTTCACCACGAGAATATCAGCCTCAGAAGAGGCTCGCCGCGACGTATAGAAAAAGCAGTCGTTGAATTCGCTGCATTTGATGCCGGGGCAACTGTCTTTGTCGCAGCAGACCTTTTCCCAGAGTGATTCAACCGGAACCCAGTTCAGATCGCTGAGTGAGCCGTCAGAAGTATTCTCTGCCCAGGCAACCAGGCGGTTGAACTGGTCGAATTCGTCGTGTTCGAGCAGAAACTCGCCTTCGCTGGCGCCGAGCGCCTCGCGGATACGGCGCAGGCAGATATAGTTGCGGCGCCCCTTTACCAGGCAGTATTTAAACGGAAACTTCAGAATCGAAGCGAGAAACGGCAGGTCTTTGTTAACCAGCTGATGCTGCAGATTGATGGTATTCGTCGAAATGCCGACACGGCAGCGGTTTTTGATCGCATAATGTACCGCCGGAATCAGATAGGCCATGCTCTTGCCGATGCCGGTCTCGCCCTCGAGCATTGCATGGCATGGTTTGTTCATCGCTTCGATAATCTTTGCCATCAACTGTTTCTGGCCGGCGCGTTCTTCGAAGTTATCGAGTTTTTTCGCGATCGCCCCGCCCTTCGAGATAAAGGCAGTCATTTCGGCCGCGTCGAGCTTCAGGGTTTCTTTTTCGATGAAAGGCTCGACGACGACATAAAACTCGGTGCATTCATTGTTGTGTATGGCGAAGCCGATTCCGGACTTGCCGCAGAGGGAAGCGACCGAAAGGTCGGCATCAGACGGCATCAGCTCGCCTGAAGGGTGATTGTGCAGCATAACATCGCCGGGCCGCAGACTGCGCACGATTGCCGGCGCCGAGTCTTCGTTTCCCCGGGCAAGAATGCGGATGTTATCCCAGGTTTTGTCGGCGCGGCAGGTGGCGGCGCTGAGAACTTCAGCCCCATGCGCTTCGGAAATAGCGTCGACCAGCATCTGGCGATCTTCGGTGGCAATAGTGACCGCGGTGGTCGGCGCGGCCTTTTTTTTTCGGGGGGATGGCATGCGGTGCATTTTATGGTGCGTCAGATTCTTTGTCAATGCCTCTTAAGAAAAAAATCAGTGCTTGACCTGCAGCGGCGGTTGTGGGCATAATAGCGCCGTGAAATTTTAATACACAGAGGAGACAATCTGCATGGCAAAACTCGTAGGCAATGTTCTTATCGCCCAGGGCGGCGGCCCGACTGCGGTTATCAATCAGAGTCTGGTTGGTGCGGTTCTTGAATCAAGAAAGTTTCCCGAAGTTGATCGCGTTTACGGCGCTCTGCACGGAGTCAGAGGCATCATCGAAGAAGATTTTATCGATCTGACCCAGGCTACCACCCACAACCTCGAACGCGTTGCCTGCAGCCCGAGCTCTGCACTGCTCTCTACCCGCGACAAACCGGATGCAGACTACTGCGAAAAGATTTTTAAAGTGTGCATGAAGCACAATGTCAGATATTTCTTCTACAACGGCGGCAACGACTCAGCTGACGCCGTGCGCATCGTCAACGACAACGCTGCCGCAGCCGGATACGAACTGCGCTGCATCCATATTCCGAAGACCATCGACAACGATCTGCGCGTCACTGACCACTGCCCCGGCTATGGTTCAGCCGCCAAATTCGTCGCCTCTGCTTTCGCCGGCGTCAACCTCGACAACCGCGCTCTGCCAGGCGTCTACATTGGTGTCGTTATGGGCCGAAATGCCGGCTTCCTGACCGCCTCTGCCGCTTTCGCCCAGAAATATGAAGATGACGGCCCACACCTCATCTACGTGCCGGAACGCGCCTCCGACAAGGAGCAGTTC
>CAZFUG010000104.1:4652-14071 GCA_964522035.1 uncultured bacterium | reverse complement strand
ATCAGCCTTGGCAGAGAAGTTGAAAAGACGATTACCAGTTTTGGCAACGCTCAGGGCAACTGGAAGGAATTTGTGCAGACCCCGTTCGGGACCAGAAATCCGAGTAAGGTCAAAGCGGTGGTAAATGCCCTGCTCGCGGTAAAAACCGTTTTCCCCCGCGCCGCCCATGACCACCTGCTTCAGTTGTCGGCCAACCGCGGATACCCGATGTGGACAATCCTTACCTGTCAGATTGGCGGCGTAATTCCCGGTCTGATACCACAGAAGCCCACCTCGCTGATCATGCATAAATAACAGGACCCAGGATTATAGCCGAATGCCGGTTCACTGACACTGTATTCAGCAGTTAGTCTGGTGAGCATTCCTGACTGCATGGTAATGTTTTCGCGAAAGAACAGGCTGACAGGCTTTTTCAACCTCTGACAAAAGTTTTTCAAGATGTTTCTGCTCGCCTTTTTCGTAGCCGGGAGAAATGTTCAGGGGTATCGGTATGAAATACCGTTGAAACCCGTTATTGATGATGGCAGAGCCTTTATGGCGATTTCTTTGGGTTGAGATGTCATGTCGTAGGTCTGCATTTTAAATTCATTGTCATCTGGAAAAAGCGACAGAAGCGTGAGAGTTTTGACCGGTTGCTGCGTCGAATCGACCAGGCGTCGAGGCCCGCCACCGAGGCAGCCCGCTGAAATAAATTTGACATTTCCTTTTCTGGATGGGAAAAAAGCGTGATGATGCCCGCTGATATAGTAATCCACACCATGTTTTTCGAGCAGCTGAAAGAAATCATCAGCGTTGCCGATTACATCGCCAGCCTTGTTTCTGCCTTCTGCAACGGCATAGAGAGGCAGATGGCCCATAACTACGCGAATTCTTGCCTGTCTCGCAATTTTGCCTGAAAGCTGTTCCTGCAGCCAGTCAATCTGCTCTTTTTTAATCTGGGCGGAAGACGCGTCAAATATTGCGAAAAACAGATCTGCCAGATCGAAACTGTAATATTCCGGAAATCCGGATGCATCGATATATTTCAATTCAGGCCGGTTTTGTCTCCAGAATTCTATAGCGGTATTTCGTTCGTGAATAAAGCGCTGACCGGCTCCGTCGTGGTTTCCGAACGTAAATGCAAAAGGGGCACCCGAGCTGTTTACCCGGGCAAGGATTTCTGTTTTGAAAGAGCTCCACATAAGCGGAAACTTGTCGTCAGGAATTTTGTTGCTCTGCCCAGCCACCATGTCGCCAGCGCACAAAACCAGGTGCGGGCTCAGACTGGCAATAAAACTCATGGCCGTAGCAACCTGCGGGCTGTAGGATGTCGAACCATAGGCATCGTTCAGATCAGATATGAGAACTATCTTGACCTCATTACCGGCTGCCAGCGAAAATTGAGTCACAAAAAACATTACAATCGCCAGAAACACCTGAGCAGACTGAATCAGAAGCCTGTGATTCATAAAAACCTCATAACAACCCAAAGATAGGCTATTTTACCATCAACCGAGCTTTGGGATTTAACAATAGTTTCAATTGCAGATTTATTATCAGCCGGCACCCAGTATTCCCGATACCATTAAAACGATGATCGCAACTCGTTAAAACTGGCTGTCGATGACAGGTTTCAGAGAATCTGTAACCGGCGCGGCCACAACCTGTCGATTCATAAAAAAAGCAACAATCAATGCCGCCCACCTCGCAGAGTCTTAACTGATAAGGATCTCCCTTTCTTAAATGTTTTCTCCCGGCAGTCGGTTACAAAAGCCTGTTTTTACAAACCGCTGGCGGCCATGAAGTGTATATTGTTCTGTAAGTCTGACCTACACGCAAACCACAGGTCAGACACCATGGAGGAAAAATGAAAAATCTGACCGCTTCGCTGAGGACGCTGTTTGTTTCGCTTCTGCTGATTGCGTCTGCCTTTCCCTGTCTGGCAGATGATTATTACACCCAGCACCCGGCAGCCCCTTTTCATTCTACAACCCTGCAGGAAGCTTCTCCGGTACAGACCGCTGCAGCAAACTTTCCAAACAATCAGGTCTGGTCGATGAAAGAAGTGCCGAGCATCATGACCTACAAGGTAGCTTTTGCCGGCAAGCCTGGCAATAAAGCCTCACATGAAGGTATGGATTTTGTTCACACCAATCAGGCTGTTCCACATGTGCCGGTAATTGCTGCAGCTGATGGCACTGTGGCTTATGTAAGAACCGGTTGCCCTCAGAGTGCCATGTTCGGCAAAAACGCCAGCCTGCGTGAAGCCGGTGCCGGCTGGGGTAACCACGTGGTTCTCTATCATGGCAACGGCGTTTACACCCGATACGCCCATCTGGCGCCAAATTCGATCAAGGCGAAAGTTGGCGATCGTATGGTTGCAGGTGATGTCGTCGGCGAAATGGGCAATACCGGCCGCAGCGAAACCCGGCATCTGCATTTCGAAGTTGGTTATAAAGCCAGTTATTTTGTTGCCAGCAAGCCCAGTCAGAGCTTCGATCTTGTTTTGAACCCCGAAAAGTATTTTCCGAAACAGCAGCAGCCGACCACCGGCACCTTTGTTTCTGAAAACAATGTAAGATCCGGCCCCTCAACTTCTGACAATATCGTTGCCGTCGCGCCGAAAGGTAAGACCTTCAAAATCGTCGAGCGGCGTGGCGAATGGCTGAAGGTCGTATTCAGCCAAGAAAACAACGAAGTTACCGGCTGGACCCATCGAAGCAACACCTGAATCAGGACCCAATCAACCCTGGCGGGAGTCGTTGATTTATACGACTGCCCGCCTTTTTTAATTTTCCCATTAAAAATTCAGGTGGATTTTTTTGTGAAAATGCATATGATTGGCCTTGAGGGGATGTATGAGAAAATACCTGCTGTATGTTCTGGTATTTTTTTGCCTGATCAGCTGTGCAGTTTTGGCCGACAAAAACTCACAGATTTTCAGGATTGGTGTGTTTCCGCTAGAGCCTTTGAACTTTGTTGACAGCAGCGGCAAAGCTGCTGGTTTTAACATAGATCTTATCAAAGAAGCTTTCAAAGATTACCAGCGCCAGCCGGTTTTTGTGCCCGGCAGCTGGAACGAATGCATGGAGCGTTTACAGAAGCAGGAAATCGACCTGATGACGATGGCTGCTGTCACTCCTGAACGCCAGCAAATAATGGATTTCAGCCAGGAACCGGTAGTGCTGATCTGGGGTCAGATTTTTACACGACCTGGAAGTGGCATCAACAACATTCTCGATCTTCGCGGTAAAAACGTGGCGATAATGAAAAAAGACATCAACGGCCAGAATTTTATCGACGCTCTGACCGGTTTTGGTGGCAGATGCAATATCATCGAACTGGCGACCCACCATGAAGTTTTCGATGCGGTGGCCAGAGGAGAAGCCGTTGCCGGTGTCGCGCCGCAGCACTTTGGCCTGAGATTCTGTCATGAACATGGTCTGGTGTCGACTTCGATTCAGTTTTCGCCGTTCAACGTATTTTTTGCGACGAAAAAAGGCTTTAACAAAGACCTTCTCGAACGCCTCGACCGGAAACTCAAAGAATGGAAACCCACGGAAGGCTCATTTTACCATGAAAGGCTTAATTACTGGCTTGGAGGGATCAAACCCGGCGGCATTATTCCGAAATGGGTCAGTGTGGTTTTATCGATTCTGGTTTTAATTATCGGGTTCACCCTTTATGGCATGCGCCTGATGCGACGCCTGGTCGAGCAAAAGACCCTTGAACTGGCAAATCAGGAAAAGGATTTTCGCAGCCTTGTCGAGCAGGCCAACTCGATCATTCTGCGCCTCGATGCAGAAAAACGTATCTGCTTTATCAACCAGTTTGGCCAGAAGCTTCTCAAATTCAGCGCAGATCAGCTTCTCGGCAAATCGGCTTATGATACAATTCTGCCGCATGCCCAGACAGACGGAACGGAAATAAAAACCATTATTGAGCCTGTGTTTTCAGACCCATCGAGCCACATCATCGTTGAGAACGAAAATCTTTGCGGCGACGGTTCAAGAGTTTATGTGCGCTGGTCGAACCGGGCAATTTACGATGAAAACGGCAATTTCAAAGAGATGTTGTGTATTGGCAACGACATTAGTGAACAGAAAAAGCTTGAAAAAGAGCTTCTGCAGACCCAGAAAATGGAAGCGGTCGGCAGACTCGCCGGAGGCATTGCCCATGATTTCAACAACATTCTTTTTGTGATCGTCGGCAACCTCGATATGGCAAGAAACCGGTTGAATGACAAAATCGCGATGGTCAAACATCTTGAAAACATGGAAAAGGCGGCCGAAAGGGCAAAAAATCTGGTCAGACAGATTCTGGCATTCAGTCGCAAAAACGTGTCTGAAAAAAAAGTGATCTGTCTTGCCGACGAAGTCAGAGATGCGGTCAAAATGCTGCGGCCAACGCTTCCGTCAACGATAAAAATCGAAGAAAACTGCCTGTCGATGGGCAAAATTCTCGCCGACGGCAACCAGATTAACCAGATAATGATGAACCTTTGTACCAATGCCATGCACGCCTTGAAAGGTGAACCCGGCAGCCTCAGAATAGAGGTTGCGGAATCACAGCTTCCGGCAGAATTGCATAACGAAAGGCCTGATAAGCACAAAGTTTTTCTCAAGCTTTCGGTTTCAGACACCGGGCAGGGTATACCCGCTGAGAATCTGACAAGAATTTTCGAGCCGTTCTTTACCACCAAAGAAAAATTCAAAGGCTCCGGAATGGGCCTTGCGGTAGTGCATGGCATAGTCAAAGAACACAATGGCGAGATAAGCGTGTTTTCGGAAGTCGGGCGCGGAACGACTTTTGAATTGTTTTTCCCGTCGGTAGAAAGCGATCAGCCTGTGAACGAGGCGGCAAAAGGCACACGAGAAGATTTTTCGGGCACCGAAAGAATTATGCTCGTTGACGATGAACCCCTGGTTCTTGAGGTCAACACAGAGATACTGCAGAGCTATGGCTATCGGGTAACCACATGTTCCCGCTCTGTTGAAGCTCTGGAAGCTTTCAGCAAAGCCCCTGAAGCATTCGATCTGATTGTTTCCGACATGACCATGCCCGAAATGACCGGTGCAGCCATGGCCAGAAAGATGATGCAGCTGAAGCCGGAAATACCGGTAATCATCGTCACCGGGCATTCAGACCAGATCGATCGCAAAAAAGCCGCTCAGGAAGGCATCGCCGGCTTCGCCTATAAGCCGCTGTCATCATCAGAGCTGCTGCGCGAAATCAGGCGCGTTCTGCAGAGCCGCGGCAAAAAATCTTAGGGCGACCGATAGCAGACAAGAAAAACGGTTATCGCAGCCTGCGCTTTGATAACCGTCTGATTTGAGCTTTTAGTCGAGCTTCAGCAATCAGGGCTGAGCAAACAGAATCGTGCGAATGCGCGAAGCTTCGGCAGGGCTGGTGTGCCCTTCTTCGACCCAGGCGCGGATTTTCGCTTCGAGGGTGGTGCCGTGCAGGGCTTCGAGCGCCAGGGTAATCTGATTGCTGTCGCCTTTGATGATTGCCTCTTTGAGAATCTTGGTCGGCACGGTAACTTCATAGAACGGGTGCATTCCACGATAACCAGAATGCCGGCAGTTTACGCAACCCTTGCTGTCGCTGTAGCGACCGGGCTTGAGATCAGCCAGACTTAGTCTGAAGAGATCCTGGGCCGAAAATTCGATTTCGCGGCGGCAGTCGGGGCAGACGTTGCGCACCAGCATCTGAAAGACCACGGCGCCAATTCCGTCATAGAGCTGAAAAGGCGGCACCTTCAGATTCAGAAGCTGTCTGAACACTTCAGAAGTATTGCGGGCATGCATCTGAGTCAGCACGAGAATGCCGTCGTTGGCGGCTTTGAAACATTCGAGGGCCGTTTCTTCATCGTTGATTTCTTCGACAACGATTACGTGGGCCTCGGCGCGCACGGCGGCTCTGATGGCGGCCGGCATCGTCATGCCGATATGCGGTCTGACCTGAATGCAGCCGATTCCGTCGATTGCCTTGTAAATGCGCCCGACTTCAAAGATCACTCTGGTTCCGTCGTTCAGTATCGATACCGCCGTATCGCGGCTGGTGGTCTTGCCCGAACCGTGCGGGCCGGCAAAGATAACCAGGCCACGGTTAAGATTCTGCAGCAGCCCGACAATCTGCTTTCTCTGCGCTTCATCCGGGAAAACTGCCGAAACCGGCGGCGCGACTTCGTCAGGGCGGCTGAAAAACAGCAGAATCTGTTCGCCAAAAACCGTCGGAACCAGCTGCACGCGGATATCTACGAGTTCATTTTCGACCTTGATCAGCATGCGGCCGTCCTGCGGCAGACGGGTTTCGCTGATATCGAGTGCTGACATCATTTTGATGCGGGCAACGATACGGTCGTAGGTTGGGTGGTCGAAGTTTTCGCGGGCTTCGAGGCTGTTCTGCCTGGCGGCATTGAGTTTTACGTGGTCACGTTCGGGCTTGAAAACGACGCGGGCGAGTTTTTCTTTTACGGCATCTGAAATAACACGGTTAACGAGCTTGATCACCTGCAGATTGGCGTCTTCGGTCGCTCCGGCGGCTTCGTTGATTTCGCCGCCGCCCTGGCCGGCTTCAAGTGTGCCGTCAGCAAGGCTGTCGGCAATTTCGACCATGCCCTGATCGAGGCGGCCCTGATTCTCGGCGGCTTTGACCATGGCGACGAATACTTCGGTAAAAACGCCTGAGAAAAGGCTAAGACAGCTGGAAAAGGTATAGCCTTCCCTGACGCGGCTGCATATCTGGCCGATAATGGCGCCCAGCGGCGATTCGCCCTCTTCGCGTTGCAGCAGTTCGAGAGCCTTCAGCAGCGGAATACCTGAACCGAGCATTTTGCCGAATTTGCGGCTGAACAGTTCGAGATTGCGGGTTGAAACTACTGACATGGGCAGTCTCCCTTCAGGCGGCGCGGCCGCCAACGACTTTTAAACGCTGCCGGGGCTGATCTGGCGCCTTATTTTCAGCCTCAGACCGGCGATTGAACAGATGATTTTCGAGCAGCCGGCGGTTGAACCTGATCTGGCCGGCAACGATAAAATGCGGCAGCTGGTGCAGCATGCCGGCAAGAGCGTGCGAATCTACCTTGAGCCATTCGGCGACCTCTTCGAGGGTCATGATTTCGTCGCGGCTGCTGGCCGACTGCTGTCGGCCAATCAGCTTGAGGGCTTCGGCAACGGCGCGGTGACCGCCATCGGGCACCGGCATGTCGATCTCGGCAAGTTCGCTGCATAGGGCCGCGAAAGCCTGCTGACAGGCCGGGCACTCTCTGATGTGATCTCTGCATGCGGCAGCTTCGGCATCGGCTTCGTCATAATAGAGACTGATCAGCTGCTCTTCATCAAGGCATCGACTGTTCATCGGTCACCTCTTTTAAAGTATTCGCGTAACTTTTTCAGGGCAAAAAGCACGCGCGATTTGGCGGTCGGCAGGGGCACCTGCTGCAGATCGGCGATTTCCTGAAAGCTCATGCTCTGAAAATGCCGAAGCACAAAGGCCTCGCGGGTCGGCTCAGACAGCTCGTCGAGGCAGTTTCTCAGGTCGGTGGTGAAATGCACATCGTTGCTGAAACAGCTCTGTTCAGGCTTTATCGCACCGGCAAGCTGCGGCAGCAGGCGGGTCACGCGGCTCTGGCTGCGTTTGAATTCAAGAAACTTATTGCGGGCGATCGCCCAGGCCCAGGGCATGAACTCACAGTCGCGGTTGAAGGTCTCGATGCGGCTGTGCAGAGTCAGCAGGGTTTCCTGCAGCAGGTCTTCGGCCACGCAGCGGTCACCGCCGACCCGATAAAAATAGGCGAACAACGGGCGGCGCAGCTGCTCGAACAGCATCGCGGCGGCCTTCAGGTCGCCCGCCGCAAAATTTTCCACGAGTTGTCGGCTGATTTTTATCATATTGCAGAAAGTAATATGCCAGAAAAACCCGAAAAGATTGATACGATTTTTCCCGCTGCAAAAAAAATTCACCGACCGCCGTCGTGAATTGTTAAATATACACTTGTGTTAAACAGGTTATCTTTGTGAAGTGGCAGCTTCGGCCTATCAGCCGGGTTGCTTTTTTGCTGACAGGATGTCAGCGATACTCGGCAGCATCAGGATAGATGCTGCCGGGTGCTCCAACAGGCAATGTTTTTATCAAGTTTTCGCTCAGCAGAACCGCTCTATCCTGCGCGGTTCTGCATGTGCACCTCCTGTGCAAAACAAGCTTACGAAAAAGCAATCCCGTCTTCTCGCCTCGCAATTTAAAATTGCAGGAGCGGATACACAAACTATCAGTAATAATTTATTTGGCAATGGCGGGTGAATCATTCTAGAATGTCGTGGTTAATATTTATGCACGGAAAGGAATTTTCATGAGTCTGCAAAATAATCCACTGATGGCACGCGAAGGCCTGCCGCGATTTGATCTGATAACACCCGAACACGTTGTTCCGGCCATGGAAGCAACCCTGGTTGAGGTCGAGAACAGACTGCAGCAGATTGAAGCGAATATCGTTCCGACCTGGGAAGGTCTCTGCCAACCACTTGAAGACCTCGATCTGCCATTCGAATACACATGGAGTGTCATCAATCACCTGGTAAGCGTCAAGAATTCTGATGCTCTGCGCAAGGCACATCAGGAAGTTCTGCCGAAAGTTATTGGCTTCAGCCTGAGAATGTCTCAGAGCAAGCCTGTATATGAAGGCCTGAAAAAACTCAGAGCCAGCGCCGAATATGAAAAGCTCAACGATGCCCGCAAACGCATTATCGAAAAGAAAATCAAGGCCGCCGAACATGCCGGCGTAGGTCTTGAAGGAAAAGTCAAAGAACGCTTCAACGAAATAATCAATCGCAAATCAAAGCTCGGCACTGACTTTTCAAACAATGTTCTCGATGCCACCAAAGCATATGAACTCATTATCACAAGCAAAGCCGATGTAGAAGGCTGGCCGAACAATCTCAAACAGCTTGCCGCACAGTCATACGCCAAAGAAAAAGGGCAGTCTGGCCAGAAAGCCGATCCCGAAAATGGCCCATGGCGCGTTACCCTCGATTACCCGAGTTCAGGGCCTTTCCTGCAGCACAGTCGCAACCGCGAGCAGCGCCAGCAGGTTTATCATGCGATGATGACCCGTGCCTCAAACGGCAAATTCGATAATTCCGAAATTATCAGCGAGCTTCTCAAGCTGCGCCGCGAAGAAGCACAGATTCTGGGCTTCAAAACCTTTGCCGAGCTGAGCCTTGATACCAAGATGGCTCCGAGTGTAGCTGATGTTGAAAAAATGTTCAAGGAACTGGAAAAACCAGCGAGACCCTTTGCCGAAAAAGAACTCGCCGAACTGAAAAAGATGGCTGCCGATTCAGGGCAGAAAGAGCCGCTGGCACACTGGGATGCAGCATTCTGGGCTGAAAGACTGCGCGAAAAGCTCTATGACTATACCGACGAGCAGCTGCGCCCGT
>CAZFUG010000104.1:0-4642 GCA_964522035.1 uncultured bacterium | reverse complement strand
GATGGTCTGTTCAGCCTCAGTGAAAGACTTTTCGGGATCAAAATCGTCAAATCGGCGATGCTGAATGTGCCGAAATGGCATGAAGACATTGAATTTTTCGATATCAACAATGAAAAGGGGCAGACCATTGCTCATTTCTATCTCGACCCGTATTCGCGGCCGGCCGAAAAACGCGGTGGCGCCTGGATGAACGAATGCTTTGGCCGTCGCCTCATCAAGGGAAAAACCCGCCTGCCAGTCATTTATCTCGTCTGCAATGGGACGCCGCCGATCGATGGCAGGCCTTCATTGATGAGTTTCAATGAGGTCACGACCCTGTTTCATGAATTCGGACACGGCTCACAGGGCATGCTGACAGTGATCGACGAGGCTGAAGCAGCCGGGATCAACGGTGTCGAGTGGGATGCGGTCGAACTCGCGAGCCAGTTCATGGAAAACTGGTGCTACAATCGCCCCACCCTGCTGGGCATGGCCAAACACTATGAAACCGGCGAAACTCTGCCAGAAGATCTGTTCAATAAAATCACTGCGGCGAAGAATTTCAGAGCTGGTTCAGCCATGTTGAGACAGCTTGAATTCGGCAAGACAGACATGTTTCTGCACCACTACTTCGATGTGAATGGCTCTGAATCGCCGTTTGTCGCCGCCCGCCGCATTGCTGCCGAAACGGCCGTCATGCCGCCATACGAACATGAACGCTTTCTCTGCAGTTTTACCCACATCTTTTCGGGCGGTTATTGTGCCGGTTATTACAGCTACAAGTGGGCAGAGGTACTCAGCGCCGATGCATTCGCCGCATTTGAAGAAGCCGGGCTCGACAACGAAGAAGCGGTCAGAAAACTCGGAAGAAAGTATCGCGACACGGTACTTGCACTTGGCGGCAGCAAACACCCGATTGAAGTTTACCGGATGTTCCGGGGCCGCGACGCCTCAACCGCAGCGCTGTTGAAGCATTCCGGCCTGCAGGGCTGAATGCTGGCAGATCATGTTCTTTCCGCTGCATGACCAGAACAATGAAGCAGTAAAAACAGTCCCGATAATCAGTTATCTGGTTATCGGGCTGTGCCTGCTCGTTCATCTCTACACGATCGTGCTTGGCTTCGGGGATTCTGGCCGCAGCAATCTCGTGCATTTCATTTACCGGCATGGTCTGGTTCCATCGGTTTTTTTCGGTGACCAGACCACATACCCGGTTCCGCAGGAGAACTTTCTTGCCGATGAAAAACAGCGAAAAATAGCTGAAGAGATCGGTCCGGAGGGCTTTGAACTCTTTCAGCCGTTGACGGTAAAATCATCAACCCTGTGGCTCTACCTGATGCCATTCACCTGTATTTTTCTGCATATGAGCTGGATGCATCTGATCACCAACATGTGGTTTTTCTGGATTTTTTCTGACAATGTCGAAGAGAAAATGGGTTCGCTGCAGTTTGGCATTTTTTACGTGGTGGTGGGCACATTTTCGAGCCTGGGTCACGCCCTTCTGCAGATAGGTTCTTCGGTTCCTCTTATTGGCGCAAGCGGTGCAGTAAGTGGTGTCATGGGCGCTTATCTGGTTCTGTTTCCACGCAACCGCATAACCAGCTATTTTTGCCCGGTCTGGTTCTTCATAAGGCGTATCGACGTGCCGGCTCTCGTGGTTCTCGGCGTTTATTTTCTGCTGAACATGCTGCAGATGTCGCAATCAGACAAGATCGGGGCAAACATCGCCTTCGACGCCCACATTTTCGGGTTTATCGCCGGAACCGGTCTAGCAGCCATTATAAAAAGAGTCCGCAGCTTTAACTGATTGGCGTTATAAAGTTCCGACCTTTGGCTGGGCGATTTATAATTACTCAGGTCTGGTCGGCTTTCTGGTTCATCAGGTAATAGATAACCAGGTTAGAATAAATAATCGGAGCCAGGCAGATTTCAGACAACATTGACAGCGCCTGAATTAAAATAAGACTGACCATCGCCGGAAGTACCGGCATGAAAAAGGTCATTATTTCGGTCGAGGTGCCGGTGATGATGGTCATGATAAAAGTGGCGAAAATGAACAGTGACCCGAGTTTAATTCGGTCACGGTTATAATAGCGGTCAGCAATGTCGAAGGCATCGAGTTGCGGAGAAATTACCGAAGCCGGCTCGACCAGAAGGTAGCGAAAATAAGCGCCGCCCATGATCAGCAGACCTGCAATCAGAGCGCACATTACCCCGGTTGACCAGACAATTCCCTGACGACCGAGCATGGTGGCGGCTCCGATGATTGAAGCGGTGCAAAAACCTGCAATTATCAACCACAGGCCAAGCATCAGGTGCTTTTTCAGGGAATTGGCAAACACCGTGCTGAAAAGTCCGGCAGACTTTTCGCTGATCTTTTCGCCATCGAATTCGCGGCCGTGAATGTAGTCATCAACCATGAGAGTAATGAGAATCTTCCATTCAACCATCATCTGCAGCGACTTATAGCCATAATATGGAATGAACAGAATCATAAAAAAAACGGCAACTGGCGGACTTGCAGCCATAAAGGCCAGGCAGATGCCACCCAGAATGACAAAACCTGCCAGCCACCTGCCAAACTGAAAAATGGTTTTAACAGAAAACGTGTAAACATGTTTCTGATAAAGACGCATGGTAACATCGAAGATTTCGCTGACGGCGGCTTCTTTAGCCGGGAGCATCGAAAAAAGCTGCTGCGGCACAACCGAGCACAAACTGCCTTCAACACGACCAAGCTCGGTTCTCAATAAAGAAAATGTTCTAGAATCGAGTGAGGCACGGGCATTGAAAAAATCAAAGGCATAAGCGGCGAGAACCGCCTCTTTTCTTGCCACAAGGCTTTCACGCTCGATTTTCAACAGCTGTTCTTCAGAAACCATTTTTGCGCTTTCCGGCAGTGGCATAGAAGCATGATCGCCGGCAACGGCCTTTTGCAGAAGCTCATCGACAGTTTCGAGTTCGCTTTCAACCTGAGATAGAGACTCAAGAGTTCTTGCATCGACAATTTTCAATTCAAGACAGCTGCCGGCAAGGGTTAACAGGGCTGCTTTTTCGTTCTGAGGAGTCCGTTCGATCTGAATTTTTTCAGAAATTTCAGAAGCTGCTCCTGAACCGGAGCGGATCATGCTGATCAACCCTGCAAAAGCCAGGTCCAGGCTGTTATCAAAAAAAGAATCGCGATTTCGCTCGAGCTGAATCTGCTTTTCGACATCGCGAAGAAAAGCAACCGCACCGCTCACTCTGGAGTCGGCATAGGCCTGCAGAACTTCGAAAGCCTTGTCACGCAACCGCGGATTCGGGTCATGCACGAGTTTTTCGAGCAGAGGTATGACCATTGCGTCTCTGACCTGCGACATGACATAGATTACGCTTTGTTTGAAAGCATCGCGGCCACGCCCGAGCATTCGCTTCAATTCGAAGACAATATCGGCCTTTCCGGCTTTTTCAAGAGCAAGAAGAGCATTGGCAACCACTCGACTGTTCGGATCTTCAAGCAGGGGTTGCAACAATTCTGCAGCCTTTTGCAGATCAATTGCCGCAAGGGCCTCGACCGCATTCGCCCTGACACGGTCATCCTGATGTGCCAGCAGCAGGCGCGAGCGACCGAAACATTCTGCAATCTTAAGATCACGCACCAGGTTCAGCATCAGACCCAGCAGAAAAAAGTCCTCTTCAGCCTCAAAAGCTTTAATGAAAGCAGTTTTAAAGGTAGTCAGGTTGCCATCGTTAATCATGGTCAGAGCAAGATACCGGTTGGCCGCCTCTGGATTCAGAAGATAATCAGAAAGTTCGTTCTCTGAAACCGGCTCAACAAGGAGATCGCCGACGGCTCTGCCAGGCTCTGGCGAAACCTCTTCAAGTTTGGCAAGAATTACGGCCGCAGCCGGATTGCCCGCTTCTTTTTCGACACGAATTACATGCAGAGCCTTTGTTCTGATGTTCCTGTCAGGGTCGGACTGGGCAATACCCGCCAGCACAACCAGAGATTGCGGTGACTTTATGCGGGAAAAGGCAAAAACCGCTGATGCCCTTGCCCACGGACGATCATCGATGGCCATCTTTTTCAGCAGATTGAACAGCGACTGGCCGCCGATTTCCTGTAGTGCCTTGAGCACATTCGCTTTTACACGGTTATCCTGGTCACCCATCAGAGCAATAATCTGTCTCAGTGCTTCTTCACTGCCAATCATGGCAAGAGCTTCAACAGCATTGGCGCGCACGCGGGCGTCTTCGCTCTTCAGGTATTCTGCAAGGGTCTGAGCATCATCTTCGTGGCGAAAATGGCCAACTCCAATTATCAGACTGGCCTGCAACTGCGCAAGAGATTCTCGTGAAAGGGCGTCAAGCAGAAGAAATCTGCCGGTAGAAGTCTTTTCAGCGAGAACTTTTTTAAGCCCGGCAAATCTTGCATGCGGGTCAACAGAGTTGAAAAGTTTTTCGATATCGACAGCTGCAAACTGGTCAGGTGCCTGTGTCGGCTGAACCAGTTGTACCTGTTGATTCAGGTGTTCGAGGGTTTTGCGGGCCAGATATCTGGTTTCCGGGTCGGGATCATTGCCCGCCATTTCGGTAATACGCGAAACAAGCTCAACAAGACCGGAACGGGCGGCAAGCACCAGGCCCTGCTTTCGCTCTCCTGCTGCTGAAGACTCAAGGAGAG
>CAZFUG010000103.1:0-14136 GCA_964522035.1 uncultured bacterium | reverse complement strand
ATGCTTGAGTGTACGATTTAACGATGCGAACTCAGGAGGGTGATGATGATTATCAGAAGTAATTTGAAAGCCATACTGATCATTATGGTCCTGGCCTTCATCATGCCCGCCATTCAGGCAGATGCCGGCTTTTTCGACGACATCAAACTCTGGTATAACCAGAAGTCAGAGATAAACAAACATTCGCGCATCATCGGCAGTGAAGTCAAAACCCTCTACCGTGAGCGCAAGTCGATTCAGCGTTTTTCTGAAGGCGCCAGTGGTCTGATCAGAGCTTACCGGGCCATCAGCAACAAGAGCAGCAAAGCAAGTTTTCCGCAGTTGCTCGATATCGCAAAGTCGATTTCGCTGGTTGTCAGCGAATTTAAAAATCTCGCCCCCAAGGCTGAAGCGATGTATAAAAACGCCCAGCCGAGCATGAAGTATTTCTCGCAGCTCGCTGATCAGACCGACACCATTCAGACAAACAAGAATAAGATTCTGGTAAAGTCATTTTCTGACGGCCGATTGAACAAGCTGGCCGGAGCCAATGGCTGGAGCCGGGTTTTTGATTCGGTAAAATCAGATCCCCTCAATCTTTTCAGATGGGGTCGGCTGCAGGATGAATACAAACTCGGCAAGGTCGAAGCCCAGTATCCGCTCAAATGTGCTCAGATTGCCTTTGAAGCTTCAGCCTATTACTTCGCCGCCCGCGATTCAATTCAGGAACTTCTCGGTATTCAGAAGGAAATCGAAGGGATTCTCGGTGGTGACCTCGGCGCAATTCTCAACGTTGCCGGCACCGTTAACAAGATTCAGAATTCAGGCAAGTCAATCGAGTCGCTCGGCGAACTTGCTGAAGTTGGTACACAGCGGATCGGCAAACGTTTCGACGAACTTCTCAAAGTCCAGGAAGAATACGTGGCGATCAACAAGTCGTATAACGATAAATACAACAAAACCCCGTCAGCATCTGGCAGTTCTGGCTCAACCGTTTCTGCCAGCAGCACGGTACCTCGCCAGAACACCACATCGGCGGCGCCTTCAACCGGCAATACTTCTGGTTCAGCTGCTGTAAGTATCGAGCGCGCCATGGCCAACTACCAGAAAGCCTATCAGGCCTATGTCGAGATATCGCAGCGCGGTGATGCTTCACAGAGCGAAGTCAACAAGGCTATCAACGATCTGAACGCCGCCAAGCGTCAGGTCGAGCAGGCTAAATCGAGATAATCCATAAGTTCATCAATGCAGCTGCCGGGGAAACCCGGCAGCTGTTTTATTTCAGACAAAAGTTGAAAGAAGCGTGCATCTGTTTTAAACTGATGGCATGGATCAGAGCAAGGGGAGAAGGAGCGGTTTTTTAAAAGCCTGGCGTGAGCCTCTGGGCGGCTTTGTCTTCTTTTTCTTTCTGCTGTTTCTGCCGGTTGTAACCGCCTGGCTGTCATGCGAAACCATTCAGGCAAACCTTGAGCAGGAACAGCAGCAGCAGAGTCTTGACGAAATGGCGGAAATGACCGCGCACATGGCGCGGCTGGCCAACCCGGAAACCTATTTCCAGGAAGCTCTGCGCCGGCTGAACGATTCGTTCAGATGGGCCTCAGAAACCTCTGATGTCGGAAGAATTTCGCGACCGGAGATTCTTGAACTGTTTCTCTTCGACGCAGAGGGCAACCGCCTGAACTGGCCTGCGGGTGAGCATCTTACCAAGAAAAAGATATCTGAAGATTATCTGCGCATTCTGCTTGAACTCAGGCGCAACCCCGGAGCTTCGCTCAGCAAAAGAGACCAGAGTGTTGCCACCTCGTTTTCCGGCAACTATTCTACTGTTGGCAACCTGTCGCGCAACCCGGAAACCCTGGTTAATTTTCAGGGAATCGGCCTGCGAAAATATGGAGCCTGGTTTGAAACCAGACTTCCGGGGGGCGGAGAGGGGCATCTGCTGGCATGGCTGAACCCCGAAAGCATCAGCCGTTATCAGCTGGCAGAAGAGGCAATCAGAAAAATTCAGAAACTGGCCGGCAAAGCCTTCATCTTTGCCTGGATAGATCTGAACGACATGTCAAGAAATAACTGTTCGGGCAGCAAACGTCTGCAGGAAGTCGGGCTGCGACTGCTTGCCGCAGAAGGGCTCAAATCCGGCTTCAAACTGGCGAATGAGCTGTTTGCAATCAATGACACCCCGGAAGGCATAAGGCTCGTATGCTCAAGGCAGCTGCCGGCGCCACCGCCGCTTCTTGAAACTTTTTTCAATTTTCTGCGTACGGTTCTGCCGGTAATCGTTCTCTTTCTGATATGGAAGACAGCGTTCAGAGTGCGTTTTGATCTCTCAGCCAGTCTGCAGTTTCTGATGATTTTCGGTTTCACGGCTCTGACCGGGGTAGCAATTCTGCTGACTGCTTCAATGGCCTACAAATACGAAAAGCAGAATTCTCTGGTTGCAGACAACAAGCAGCGGGCCGTCGAAATTCTTGAAAAAATCGACCGCAACTTCAGTGCTTCTTACGGCGATCTGCTGCATCAATACCGGCACCTTATTTCGCAGCTTTCACAGGGTGGCGAGCCCGGAAAAATTCTCGCACCGCTGGCGATGGCCCAGAAAGAAGAAAACCTTGCCTTTGCCGGCTTTACCGATCAGTTCGGCAACTTTCTTTTCAAGGCCCCCGCAACCGTCAATGCCGGCGCTGCCGATTCAATCGAAAGCAAGTATGCCAATCTTATCGGTGGCATGGCCGGGCAGGTTGTGCGCACCTTCAACTCTTCAAGAATGCCCGGAACGACTTATTCAGAAAGTGACCCGGTCGGGATGCGCAGCCTGTCGAGCCGGCCAGTAGAAGGGCTGCTCGGCAACCGCTCGACCCTGCAGAACATCACCTTCGACGGCGACGAAACACTCACTTTCATGGATCTGGCCATAAATGAAGGCGACACTGCCTCCGGCTGTCTGTTCATCGTGCATGAACCAAGAAAAATGCAGATTAAATACCTGAGTCTGGCGGGTCAGAATATTTCGCGCAGTGCCGGGTTCGAGCTCGCCGCATTTCCCAAAAGACACAGCGAAAAGGGCGCGTATTATCCGAGATTTTCATATACAACCGAGCTGCCACTCTGGAAACTTCACGATCTGGTCAACCAGACACAGGTTTCGAGTTTCCGGCATGGGCGTATCGACGACCGCGAAGTGCTTGTCGCCGCCATTGCCGGCCATAATCTGAAAAATTACAACCTGTTTTTGATCATGCCCTTTGAAAGAATCAGAGCAGAAGCGCAGAAGCTATCGAACATCTTCATCGCTGCGACCGTCATGTCGCTGCTCTTCATTCTCGTTCTCAGTCTGGTTCTGGTCAGGTCACTGATTACGCCTGTTTCAATGCTGGCCGCCAATGCTACGGCTCTGCAGAACCGCCGCAACGAAACGGTTGAAACGGTGGTATTCTCTGAAGCGAATGAACTCGAGAGCATTTCTACCGGCCTCACCGACCTGATTCTCAAAGTGCGTGAATTCAACGAGGGCCGATCGGTCAAGCGGCATCTGCTGCCGCCAGAACCGCTCAGACACGGTCCTGTAACCCTTGACGGTTTCCAGATCGCCAATTCACGTGAAGAGCGCGAGATTTATCATTTTTCACGCATCGACGACAATCTTTCTTTCGCTTTTCTGATGCGCACCGATCTTTCTGGAATCGAAGCTTCGCTTACCCTGTCGATGGCCCGCATGGCCGTCAGGCTTATCACTGAAGAACTCAACGTTCACTCTACCTACCACTGCCTCAAGGATCTCGAAGAGTATTTCAGAATCAACCTGCGCCGCCGCCTCGGCGGAGACCTGGCGGCCATTATCGTCAATCATGCCGAAAACCGTATTCTTTATTCCGGCTGCGGTGCCATCAAAATCGTTCTGATCGATCCAGTCACAGGCAGCACCGAAAAGATACAGTTTACGGCTGTTGAACCCGGCACAAGCGAATTTCATGCTGAAGCAACCCGCGAAGCAGAGTTTGCACCAGGCCGCATCGCCCTGATCGTTTCGCCGGTCTTCTCAGACCTTTGTGCCAGCCGTCTGCCGCAGATTCTCCCGGAAATACTGGCGAGAAGTCAGAGTGACTCAACCCTGCGCGGCTTTCTGCAGAGCCAGATTGAAAGTGCCTGCGCCAGCGGTTTTACCGAGTCGGCCAGCCTGCTGATAGTGCAACACCACAAACCAGGGGAACAGAAGTCATGAAGAAGTCAGCGACCACGACTTTTTTCCGGGCTGCAATCGGCAGATTGAGCGGCAACAGGCCGCTGCGCTGGCTGCTGATTGTGCTGCTTACCTGGGGTGTGCCATCGGCAATTTTCTGGGCCGGTCTGCAGCTGTTCGTCTCTGATCGCCTGAACCGCAGCAGCGGCCTTATCGCCGAAGAGATCGAGCGCGGCCTCGACAACTACATTTACGACAGCCTGCCGGCAAGATTCTTTCACCCGAGATTCAGCGGTCTTTTCAAGCAGCTCAAAGGCCTGCCGTCGAACAACGACAGTCTTGAAAAGATCATTGCCGGTTTCGACCGCCAGTGGCAACCAGGCATGATCGATATCTACCTGTTCAACGGCGAAGGCAGCGTCTTTCCGATTCGCGGGGCCAGACCCGAACACGAGCAGTTTTTCGCCCTGGCCAATTCGGAGCATGAAGCAGGGCAGATCTCGCCCGAACAGCTCGGCCGCGTCGGCAAGCTTTTTCCGGCACCGGACCTGATGCTTGGCCGCATTCGTGATCAACGCGACAAGGTTATCGAGCTCGGCAACCCCGACCGGTATTCTCTCTGCTATTTTGATTACGACCGTTCGATCAAAAACCGCTTTGTTGCCGGTATTCTGATTTTTGTGCATTACCGACATCTCAAGGTAGCCGATATTCTCAAAACCACCGTCAGCGAAGTCGATGCCGCCCATTTTGGTTTCATCGGCAGAGAGACAACCACACTGCCAACCGTGCTTGCCGATTTTGACGCGCAGGACCTGGTCGCGCACTACGAGCAGTATCCGACAAGCACTTTTGCTTTGCATGGTCGAATCATCGGCATCAAGCGTTACGATGAGTACACGCTGCTGGTTGGAGCCTATGAATGCCCGGCGAGCCCGGTTCCGTTGCTGTTTGTGACTTTCCTGCTCTTTATCGCCGTCAGCATAATGTTTCTGCGCCTAAGTTACCGCATTATGGTAATGCAGATCAGATATCAGCATAACGTCAGACAGCGACTGACCGGGTTATTCGCCCTTTCTTACGCTCTGCCGCTTATGGCTGCCGGCTTTCTTGCCTTTCAGTATCTAAAAGAGATGCGCCACTCGATGGTACTCGAAGAAAAGCACAATAATTATCGCCGGCTGTCAGAAATCGACGCCGGTTTTACCCGCTTCGTCACCTCAAAACTGCTTGAGTTCAGAGGCTTTTCACGTGAGCTGCGCCAGGCGGTCACTTCGCCTGAAAGTCTGAAACAGCTTCTTGAAGGCCATTACAAAGAATTTACTGCCGACAGCATTCACATCGTTGCCTCAGATTCGCAGATTCTTTACTCGACCGACCTGATGACCGCAGAAGTCAGAAGGCACTACAACAAGACCCGCGCCGAGCAGCAGAAAATTCTCGAAAGCTGGAAACTGCGTCATGCGGGCCTCACTTCACGGCATATCAAAGCTCTTTTTGATGGTGGCGGGCCAGACGGGCAACCGCTCGAACCTGAAAAGGGCGAAGGGCATAACGGCTTTATCAAGCTGCTTGGCACCACCGCCATTTCAGCAATGGAATTCTATAACCGCTCACAGGGCATCGTTACAGAAATGAAACGTACCAGCTCGAATCTGGTGGTCGATGCCATCATCGAGTCGAACACACAGACGCTTTTTCAGTCGGCACGCACAAATATCGGCCGTTTCACCAATATTCAGGGCCTCGAAGAAATTTTCCTCGGTTACCTCGATGTGCTGCCCGGCCCGAATGGCGAAGCCTGGTATGCCTATGCGATGCTCGTCGATCTGGTCAACTTCGAACGCCAGTATTTCGAAAAACTGTTTGGCGACCTGCGTTCGCGCAGCGAAATCATGAACCGGGTCTTCCCGGAAGAAGATATCAGAGCTGTTTCAACCCATCAGTATGCCGCCAATTTCCCGTCGGTTCTTGAATTCAAAAATTTCGAGTCGATTATCCGCCGCAGCAACAGTGATTTCAAAACCTTTACCCAGAGAATGAAAATCGATGGCCGCGACAGCTATGTCAGCGTTCTGCGCGGCTCGTATCTCAAGCATTATCTGCTGCTGAGAGTTTCGCCGGTCGACGAGATCGAAGCGCTTTTCCGCAAAAGGGTCAGCATCGTCATCATAATTTTTACGGTCATTCTGGTCATGGGGCTTGCTCTAGCCCGCCTGCTGACCCGTCTTCTGATTCTGCCGATCAGCGACATCATGCTCGGGGTAAAAGCTCTGGCGGCGCGCAATTACCAGCACCGGATTCCGATCAGATCAGAGAATGAATTCGGCATACTTGCCCGGGCCTTCAACGAATCGGCCGAGATTCTCAAGAACCTCACAATCTCTGAAAAAATCCGCAGGCAACTCTACCCTGAGCTTGAATTCAGATGCGGAAGTTACCTGATCTCGACCGCCAATTCGAATTCACGCATCATTCTCAGCGATTTCTTCGATTATATTCCTCTCAAACAGGGCACTTACGCGATGATTCTCGCCGAGGTCTCAGGCAACGACATTTCGGCTGCCTATCTGACCGCAATGCTGAAAACTTCGTTCACGCTGCTCTGTCCGAGCTTTCCGTTCAGCCCGGAACTGATTCTCGAAAAGCTGAATCAGATCTTTCTGCCCTATTATCAGAAGGGGCACATGACGACCTGCATGATCGGCATCATCGACCCGACCAACGACCAGATGATCTGCGCCAATGCCGGGCAGTCATACCCGATCAGCATTGCCGACAAAACCGGCGAGAAGATGTTTGTCAGTCTGCCGTCAACCCCGCTGGGCATAAGCCTTGAAACGAAATTCCGCAAACACCAGATCAGTCTGGAGGGCAGAACCGTGGTTCTTTACTCCGACGGCGCAGTCAATCTGCCTGACCAGCATGGCGAAAAACTCGGGCATGAGGCTTTTCTTGAAATTGTGCAACAGAGTCTGAAAGCCGACCCGCGCAACCCTTCAGAAGAGATACTCAAACGACTGAATCAGGTATCTATGCAGGTGCCATGGCGTGACGACATCACGGTAATGTGCATTCAGAACCGCATCTGATCATTTCATTTCTGCCGTTCGACGAATCCCTGCAGATAAACAATTGCCTTGCGCGCCATCGCCTTGTCAGATTCGGCAGCAATACGGAAAAATTCACGCAGCGCATCTATATAAACCGGATTTTTCTGATAAGACATTGCCAGAATTACTCTGGTTCTGACTTCCAGCGAATCGTCGTGCAGCATTTTTTTCAGCAGTTCTTCGACCGCATTGCCTTTCATGCGCGAGAGCACAAAAACTCCGGCTTCTCTGATCTTTTCATCAGAATGGTCGGGCAGATTTTTGAATGCCTGCAGAATCTTTACGGCCCCGAAATTAGACAGGGCGGTGCGGGCTGCCTGAGCCAGCAGCGGAATTTCTGAACGCAGAAATGGGCACAGGTGAAGCACTGCCGCAGGCTTTTTCGAATTTTCCAGTCCCTGAATAGCAGCCAGAGCGACCCTCTCATCTTTGTGGTAAAGCAGACTTGCGAGAGTATCGATTACTGCCGGATCGCCGTAGTGTCCGAGTTCTCTCGCGACAAAAGAGAGTCTCAGAGGTTCGGGTTTTGTGAGAACGTATTCAATCAGATGCGGAATATGAGCGGCATTCTTCATTGCAAAAAGCTCTCTGAGCTCACCGTCTGAGATACAAAGCATCTTGAGCTTGCCGATCAGATCTTCGCGCAGGGCTTCATCTGAGAGGTCGATAGACAAATCGGAAGTATTGAAGTCGATATCGCTTTCTTTCTGCCCTGCAAGCGGCGAAAAAGAGGGCGAACTGCTGCGGGCGGCGCTGATCGCATCCTGGCGCCTGGCGTGCGGCCCGATTCTACCGGCCAGAGCCTTGCGGCTGAGGTTGCTCCAGAGAGCATCCAGTTCCGGGTCAGCCTGAACTGACGGGCGACGCTCCGGCCTGGCCATCTCCCTGATCTGTTCTATTTCAGCCCGTCTCTTTGCACTTATGGTGCCGTATTCATCGGCAGGCGTATTGACCGGAGAAACTGACGGAGCAACAGGAGTCGAAGACTGACCTGGTCTGTAAGGCACAAATGGTTTTGCCGGCGGTTCCTCTTCGATGATTTCCTCGACCACCTCATCGGCATCTTTGGGTTTGGCGGCTTTAACCTTGCGAACCACCTTGACCACTTTTCTGGTTGTTGTGCTGCCGGCTTCTTTGGCTGGAGCAGCCTGAGTTTCGGTTTTCTGATCAGTTTTTGCCACTTTGCCGGCATCGGCTGTATCTTTGCCTGCTGACGTCACCGGTTCAGTCTGAGCGGCAACCGGCTTTGCATCGGCTGGTTTTGCATCAGCCGGTTTTGCTGCTGCTTCAGGGGTCTGCAGTAATTCCTGTAGTTTTGCAGCCGGGTCGCCGCCGGCAGGAGCAGGCTCTGCGCCTTCAGCCGCAGGGGTTTCGGCCAATGCTGCGAGGGCGGCCTTCTGCTTCTTTTTCTTCTGCACAACTGCAACTACCGGCAGGGCAACGACAGCCAGCAGAATGATCCAGTAACTTTTGACGAGAGCGATGTAATAGGCGGTTGAAGCACCCGGGTATGGGGTTTTGGCGGCTTTTGCCTTGCCAAAATACATTACCGCCTTGCTGTTGTCGGGCTTTTTAGTGTTCTGCCAGTAGAGACCCTGAGCGTAGTTGGCAAGCGAACTGCTGTTGTCTTTTGCGCCAAGAACTCTGGCAACGCGGTTTACTGTGTTCCAGTCAGGTTTATCAGTCTTGATCAATGCTTCAACGTAAATGGCGAGCAGTTCGTTCGACTCGACCACCGCATCTTCGAATTCCTGCAGTTCGGCTACGACTTCCTTATGCTTTCCAGCTTTCGAAAGGCCGTTGACCTTGCCAAGCAGCATATTCGGATCGGCACTGAGAGCCGGCATTGCGGCAGGAGTTTCACCTTCGGCGGCCTCTTCGCCGCCCTCACCCGCTGCCTCACCGGTGTCAATGACGGCTTCTTCGCCACCATCTGCAACGGGCTCAGCACCTTCAACCGGGGCTGCATCGGCCGGGGCTGCATCGCCCGCGGGGACATCCGGCAATGGTTCAGTCTGAGAAGCCTCGCCGGCGGCAGGTTCAGCCGAACCGGAAGCGGTCTCAGTCGTGGCAGCTTCAGTGTCTGTTCCGGTAGCCGGGGCACCGGCATCTGCGGGTTCCTCGGGAACTTCTGTATCGATGATGAGCTCTTCATCGTCCTGAGCAGACAGGTCGGGCTGAAACATCAGGGGCAGTGCTGCAACCCAGATGACAAACAGCCAGAACGCGCGCTTTTCGCGATTTTTCAACATTTCAATCTCTATTTCAGTCTCTGAATTTCAGGCGGGTTTTCTTCCTGCCGTGAACTGTTTCGTGCAGATATTTTATTTCGGTGGTGATTTCTTTTTCGGCGGTTTTGATGCGACATGGCAGACAGGGGTCTTCTTTGGTTTTTCCGCGCCAGGGGTAGCCGTCTTTCATCGTCTGCTCAGCCTTGTCGGCGGCAGCACGCATTTCTTCGCGGCGCATCTGTTCAAGTTCGCGGGCATAGTATTTAGGTTCTTCAGATGGGTTCTGCCGACAGCCGGCAGTCAGCACGGCCGCCAGTACACACAATGCCAGCATACCGGGCCGGTGGGCCCTTTTCCAGAAACGGTCTGCAGATTTCATAAATTTCCCGTCCAGTCAGCCTTAATTTGGCTATCTAATCGGGAGAGTTCATGGTTTTGTTTATAGCAAACCTGAAAAACACAAAATGCTTTTATTTTTCCTGAATCTGGCCCGACGCGGCGGGCTTGCGACTGCTGATCTTCAGGCCGGTGTTGTCAATCACGACTCGGGTGTCGGCCGGCACCGATTCGGTCAACCAGACGTTGCCACCGACCACTGAGTTTCTGCCGATAATCGTTTCGCCGCCAAGAATGGTGGCACCGGCATAGATAACCACGCCGTCGCAGATGGTCGGGTGGCGGCGGGCGCCACGAATGATTTTTCCCTGCTTGTCACGGGGAAAATTGAGGGCTCCGAGGGTAACGCCCTGATAAAGAGTAACATCATCACCGATGATCGTGGTCTCGCCGATAACCACACCGGTGCCATGATCGATGAAGAAGCTTTTGCCGATGGTGGCGCCGGGGTGAATGTCGACGCCGGTGCGCGAATGCGCCCATTCAGACATGATGCGCGGAATCAGGCGCAGACCGTGCATGTAAAAGAAGTGGGCCACCCGGTGAACGGCGACCGCTTCGAGACCTGGGTAACTGAAGATGATTTCGTCGAAGTCGACAGCGGCAGGGTCGTTTTTGAAAGCGGCCTTAACGTCGAGGTTGAGCATTTCGCGCAGCTGCGGAACAAACTCGAGAAATTCGAAAACAAGCTGTTCGGCGGCCCTTTCGCATTGCCCGCATGAGGTGCTGGCCTTCTGGCAACCATGAATCAGCTCGCGATGCACCTGGGGTTTGAGTTCTTCGTAAACGCGGGCAACCCGGTAGCCGATGCGCATTTCGATCGAGTCGAACGACATTTCTGAGTGACCGAAATAGCCCGGAAACAGCAGAGTAAAAATATCGCCGATGACGCGGTACAGGATCTCTTTGTCAGGGAGAGGGCTGCTGTCGAAGTGCTGAACTTCTTTGGCTTCCTCGCTGATTGACTGGATTATTTTACGGGCTGCATGGTTCAGGCGGTTTTTTCGCATATTCGTTCTCCTGTAAGAGAATATAATCGAGAAAGGCCCGGTTGCAAAACTGCATTTTTTGCAATTTCTCTTGATGAAAAACGAATTTGGTTTATAATCTGATTAAGACCGTTACTTCTTAAAGGATGTGGCAAAATATGGATGAACTCGACCTCTGCCTGTGCGAATCCGCCAGCATTACTCACAACACTAATTTAGACAAGCACTTTGCCAGTAATGCCGTCGGTCATTGCGACCTGTTCGAAATCCAGCTCTACAAAGAATTCTGGAACAGTCTGCAGGAAAGCGAAAGCACGATTTTCAATTCAACTATTGAACAGCTGGTCAACTCGGTTAATCCATGACATCTTCTGTTCCTTCGCGTCAGAATGCCCTCAAGGCACTGCGTGACGCGCTCGCCGGCGGCTACCCGGTCATTGCCATCGAAACCTGGGAAGAAGACGCCACCCTCTCGACGTTGAACAATTTTTTCAACAGCGCTTTTCAGGGGCGTGGTGTTTTCCAGACCTGGGACTTCCAGACCGGCCTGTTCGATGCCGCCAGCCGCACCTCAGAAAAACTGAGCGCCATAGAAGCGCTCGACAAAATTCAGGCCGCTGACAAACCCGGCTTCTTTGTTTTCAAAGATGTCACCGGTCTCTTTGCCGACAGCGAAATCAGAAGGCGCATCAAGAACATTCACTATTCCTTTCGCGGCCAGAATCGTTTTTTGCTGCTGACCGGATCGGATTTCATCATACCGGCCGACCTGCGCAAGGATATCCTGCTGATCAGCTACCAGCTGCCGGAAGCTGCCGACATTGCCGCGATCATCGACGAGCATCTGCAGGTGGCCGTACGCCGCGGGACCCAGGTAGAACTGACCCCTGAGCAGATCAATCAGGCGGTAATATCGCTAAAAGGCTTTACCGGCGCCGAAATGAAATACGCCCTCAATAAGGTCTGCTGGGGCCGTAAAACCATCGGCGCCGATATCATTCCGCTGCTGCATGACGAAAAAGAACAACTGGCCCGCAAAGACGGCGTTCTTGAATACGTGCGCGGCAGTGAATCGCTTGCCGACGTCGGCGGCCTCGAGAATCTCAAAGACTGGCTGCTCAAGCGCCGTAAACTCTTCACCCCCGAAGCCGCCCAAGCCGGCATTCGCCCGCCGCGCGGGCTTCTGATGATGGGGATTTCAGGTTGCGGTAAATCGCTGTCGGTCAAGGCAATCAGCGCCCTGTGGGGCTTGCCGCTTTTCCGGCTCGACATGAACAAGGTTTATTCCGGTATCTACGGCACACCCGAAGGCACCTTCGCCCGCGCCATCAAGAATATCGAAGCGGTTGCGCCCGCCATTCTCTGGATCGACGAAATTGAGGGCGGCATCAGCAGCAACACCGCCAAAGACGGCAGTACCGGTTCACACATTTTTTCGGCCTTTCTTACCTGGATGCAGGAAAAATCCTCTGACGTCTTTGTCGCCGCCACCGCCAACCGCATCGATCTGCTGCCTGCCGAAATTATCCGCAAGGGTCGTTTCGACCAGGTTTTTTTCATCGACCTGCCTAACGACAACGAGCGCGAGCAGATTTTCAAAGTTCACCTGAGTCGGCGCGGCAACAAAATCGAAGAATTCGACCTGCCGCTTCTGAGTGTTGCCACCGAATTCTGGAACGGTGCCGAAATAGAGCACGTCGTCGAAGCCGCTATGATCGAAGCATTTCACCGTGGCACCGCTCTGAATCAGGATGACCTGTATACAATCATCAGAGGCACCGTGCCGCTGTCGCGCACGATGTCGGAGCAGATCAAATTCATCAAGGGCTGGGCCAGCGAACGCGCCATTTCGGCCTCAAAATCCGACCGCTGATTTTTCTGTCGCAAAGAGTTTAGTTTGTTCATGGCGTGTCGTATTTTTTCTGGTTTGTGGGCTGCTGAATTTTCAGCCAACGGTGCCAGAAAACCCGCAGCTTTTTTGGCGTGCCTTAAATTTTCATGCGCACCATGCTCCAATAGCGACTTGTCCCACGAGCATTAGATGGTTCTCCCTAATCCCCGCTTTTATGTCCAGAAGGTACAGGCGGGAATCTTATCGTTAAGAGCATAAATCTCTGCCTGCGCAGGGATGACGCACAAACTGACGCCACTTGATTCAAACAAACCGCCATGCCCGGACCCGCAGTTTAGAAGCAGAAGGCAACCTGTTATAACTCGATATAAGCAGGCCCCCTTTCGCCGGTACAGACCTTCAGGAGTTGGCGAAAAGCCATGAATTGCTCACAACAAATGACCAGACCGTTTTGGCATGAGAATTGCTCTATCGTTTCTATCTTTTTAACAGGCAAAGACTCAAAACGGAGGACTTAAGATGATTTTCAGCAAACTGACGAAAAGCATTTTTGTGATAGTTCTGGTTCTTGTATTTGGTCAGGCAGCATGGGCTTCCAATCTTGAATTCAAGGTTCAGGTCAGAATTCTTGACCTGGTTCTCAGCCAGATAGATGGCAAGCCAAGGGTAACCCACATGATTGCAGAAGTCGTCAATATAGTTGACCCAGCCGGCATTGAAAATTCTAATGATAACCAACCAAAAGAAGCGCTTGAATTCATTCAGAAAAATGCGAAACAGATAAATATCATGGTAACTCCTGAAGCTGAAAAACAGGGAAAGCTGCTCGGCTTCTTTCACCCATTCGTCAATGGGATTCATAAATCAGGATTGTTTAAAGCAGATTCTACCGTCAAAGCTTTTCGCATCGATGGTATGGATGGCTGGCAGCTCCTTTTGACAGAATGCAATCTGCTGGATAAATGAACCACAACTGATCAAACAGAACAAGCCCCCGGAAGACGCCAGGTTTAAATGTAAAAAGCAAACCTTCCCGGGGGTTTTCTTTTGTTGACTTTCGGGCAAAATTAGACTATTCTAATAATGTTAGACATATCTAATTTTATCTCAAAGGCGGCTAAAATGGTCAGAACTACATACAGCCTCGCAGACCTGCCAGAAGGCAGCACCGGCACCATTCGCGACATTGATGCCCTTTCACCCACCGCCCAGCGCCTTCTCGACATGGGTTTCGTACCCGGCACGCCAATCAAAGCCATCAAGCGGGCGCCCATGGGCGACCCGACCACATACGAAATCCGTGGCTACCAGGTTGGTCTGCGTCGCACTGAATCGGCCCTGATCGATGTTGAGATAAAGCCAGATGTCAAATAAAATCACCGCCACCTCCCGTAATGTC
>CAZFUG010000102.1:0-14143 GCA_964522035.1 uncultured bacterium | reverse complement strand
TCGAGCTGTGTCGACAGGCCGGTTCTGTTGATATCCGGTGTTTTTTCATGGTTGATGACAATTTTGACGTTGCCCTTGTCTATCAACTCGGAACATTTATCCCTGAAGACTTTTCCTCCCGCGTCATCAAGGTAGCCCTGAGTTCTGACAATCGTAACTTTTCCGGAAGTTGCAAATTCTATTGTAAAATCGCTCATACCTTCAGGATAATAGGCAGAGCCCCTCACCCTGTCAAGTATAATAGTTCACCCGCCTTTATCTCGGGCGAGGTTGTGTTGTTTGGGTTTGTCTGCTAATGTTTGTTGGTGTTCTTTTACATACTTAAAAATAAAAATGAGGAGACAGAAAATGACCAAACAGACTGGTAAAGTCACTTTTATGGGCAATCCCCTGACTCTTATCGGCAGCGAAATCAAGGTTGGCGACGCTTTTCCGAAGGGAATCACACTGCTGACCAATGATCTCAAGCCTTTTGACCTTTGCTCAGACAAGGGTGTCAAAGTTATAACCACCGTTCCGTCGCTCGATACCCCCGTCTGCGACATGCAGGTGCGCAAGTTCAACGAAAAAGCCGTTGGCCTCAAAGCCAAAGTTTATGCCGTTTCTGCCGATCTGCCGTTTGCGCAGGCTCGCTGGTGCGGTGCTGCCGGTGCCAAAAATGTCATGACTCTTTCTGATCATGCGGCTATGGCTCTTGCCGATGCCCTTGGCATTCACATCAAAGAATTGCGCCTGCTGGCAAGAACAGTGTTTATCGTCGATTCAAAGGGCAAGATCGCTTATCGTCAGATTGTCGGCGAAGTGACCTCTGAACCGAACTATGATGAAGCTTTGAGCGCCCTGGCCAAAGTTTCCTGATGTTCTGACCGCTCTTCTGATGAATGTCATTTCATTCGACGCGATAACCAGATCGTATGGCGAGCCTGGTTCGCGTCGTCGTGTCGAAGCACTTCGCGGCCTGACTCTTCAGATTCGGGCCGGCGAAGTTTTCGCCATGGCGGGTCTTAACGGTGCCGGTAAAACCACCGCAATGAAAATTCTTCTTGGCCTGTGCAGGCCTGATTCTGGTGTCATCACCAGACCTGGCCAGCCTGGCCCGTCCGGTGAAACGGTCAGTGTGGGTTTTGCCCCCGAAGAGCCAGATCTGCCAGAATATCTGAAGGTGACAGAAGTGCTTCAGGCTGCCTGCCGGCTTTCTGGAGTGCGACCCTCTGATAGCCTTGTCGACAGGGCCATACAGATGCTTGCCTTGGAAACTGAAAAAGACCGTCTGGTCGAGCAGCTTTCGAAAGGCACGCGGCAGCGAGTTTCTCTGGCCGCCGCCATTGTGCATCGCCCGCAGCTGGTGATTCTCGACGAACCAGCCAGCGGTCTCGATCCTTTGGGCCGTCAACTGGTCAAGAGGGTGATCAGGCAGCTCAACGAAGAAGGGGCTACGGTTTTTTTCACGACCCATATTCTTTCCGATCTTCCCGGGCTTTGCCATCGTATCGGTGTTCTTCATGCTGGCAGACTTGTCTTTGAGGGTACACCGGCTGAATTCTGCGGCTCTGATTCGACGGTCGAGCTTGAAAAACGCTTTGCCTTACTGGTTGGCGAGTCGCCGGCGGTGCCGGCATGATGCTGCAGTTTTTCACCATCTGCCGCCTGGTTGTTGTCAAAGCCTGGCGCGGCAACCTTTTGCCCGGCCTTATTCTTGTATTTCTGCCGCTTTTTTATGCGGCCTGGTCTTTTGAAAGCGCCAACCCCGGTTTTCAGACCGGTTTTATTGCCGACCTGAGCGGCAGTGTCATGAGCCTGATGGCCGGGATTCTTGTGATTGTGTCGGGCTTTGAGCATTTTTTCTGGGCCACCGCTCAGCGCACTCCATGGTTTTTTCTCAGCCGGCCGGTTGATCGAACGTTGTTTGCCGCCGGCCGTTTTGCCGGGTTTGCCGTGGTTCTTGCCTTTGCCCTGCTGGCTGCCGCCCTGATGTTTTCATTGCTGATGCTTGCGAGTGAAGGCCGCCTGTTTTTTCAGCTGTTCATGACCGCTCTGATGGTCTTTTATGAATTTGCCATGCTGGCTGCTGTTTTCCAGCTTCTGGCAGTTTTTTCATCACGTCTTCTTGCCTGCGGTGCTCTGCTGATTGTTTTTGTCGTTGGGCACAACCTCGATGGTATCCGCAGTCTGTTTGTCGATTCGTCGGCTGCTGCAGCTGTGTTTGAAGTGATTGCCGTTCTGTTGCCTGATTTGAGTGTTTTTCGCGGCGGCTGGTTTGCCGGGCTGCAGGTTGTGCCGCTGCTTATGGTCTCTGTTTATGCCGTTCTTCAGACCGCTTTTTATCTGCTGCTGACCGGTGGACTTCTGCAGCGCCGGGATCTTTAAACCATGCACTGCGTCGACAATTGCCGCTATCGCTGCCGCCCGGCCTTTGTTTTGTCACTGCTTTTATGCCTTGCTTTCAGTTTCAACTGGTCTTATAAAAACATCAGCGGACAATTACAGACAAAAACAGACATGGTCAGTCCAGTGGTCAGATTTGTGCCTGAGCGTCTGCGTTCTTTCGTTGCTGCCCGTTTCTGGGCCAAGGCCGATGAACTGATGCATCGCGGGCCTTTTCCCGGCAGTCGTCAGCAGTTTGTCGCCGGTTCTCTGAACGGCAATTCTGATATCGTGCCGTTGCTGTATGCGGTAATTGCGATTATGCCAGAAGAGTTGGCGCCATATCAGCTTCTCTCGCGGTGTCTGGCCGGCCTGCAAGCTGAAGGGCGCGAAAGTCTGCAGGTTTTGCAGCAGGGAATAATAAGCAATCCCGGTCACCCGGCGGTGCATGAACTCTATGCCGCCGCTGCCTGGCTGGTGATATTTTCTGGTGGTGGCCGTCCCGCCATGATTTCTGCATCGAGGTATCTCGAAAGGGCAGTTCGCCTATATTCGCATGAGGCAATCAAGCTCTCTTCTGACCCGGCGTTCAACGCTGCCGCTTATCAAACTCTGCTGGCCAGACTTTATCTTGAACTCGATGACCCGCAAAAAGCTCTGCAGGCCTGGCAGAAATCAGGTCTGAATCTCGACGGAGCACATGACCGTCTGGCCGTAGTATTGAAAACATACCGTGACAGCGGCCGCCTGCCTGATGAGAAATTTCCGTCTATTCTGGCAGAAAAGCACCAGGCCGGCGTACCTGAAGAAACTGAACACGTGCATCACCACAAAGACGGCGAAAATCATGATGCATGTGAGCTTTGCCATGACCAGATGCAGAAAACCCCGCCATCGCGGCCTTTTAATCAGCCTCTGCTGGCGGGGTTTCTCGTGACCCTGTTACTGCTTTCCCGAAAAATCAGGGCTCGCGGTTAAGGATTTTGTGAATTCTTTCGCGGCGTTCCTGAAGCAGCTTTTTGAAAGCCTCGAGATCGTCACGGGTGGCGGTTCTGCTATCTGAAATTCTGATCGGTTCAGGTTCGAGCTCGGTGATTACCCGGTTGATCAGACCAAGCGCCTCAAACCTTGTTACTCTTTCATTTCCCTTGAAAAGGTTATTGTTGTAACCCATTCTGATACCGCCCCGAGCCAGAATCTTCAGTGACTTGTCAACGGCACTGCCTTCTTTGACGTCTGAATAAAGAATGTGATTGTCAGATTCGCTGTGCGGGACAGCTTCGGTAAGAATCGCACTCATACAGGCAAGCATATTGCGGGTTACGTCAGCGTTTTTCGCTTTGCCTTCGATATGCCTGATTCTGGCTGCATAAGCCGGCTTGTCGAGGCGGCCGAGAACACCCTGAATGATCAGACTGAGATCTTTTACGCTGAGCGGGCCGGTTCCATTCAGGCGTTTGCCAAGATTGGTCAGGTCGAAGGCTCCGGCTTTTCTCAGATTGAGCAGCGGCGCAGTCATGTAATGATCCTGCATGACATCTTCGAAAAGAGCGATGCGGGTCGGGGTTCTGCTGGTGGTTGCCAGATCGAAAAAGCGCTTGAGAAACATGAGCGCTTCTTTAACTTTAAGCTTGTCGTCAGGCCTGAACTGGCCAGCGCTAGAGCCCTGAATCAGACCGGAAGTGATCGCAAATGTGAGGCTTTCACGATACTTTTCTTCCGGCTGCCAGTCTCTGAAGCCTAGTGCAGCTTCAAAAGAAGGCTTGGGAAGCAGTTCGCTCTGCCAGCCATGCATGACCGAGCGCAGCAGAGCCTCGCTGGCTTCGCGGCGGCTGATGCCTTTTTTGGCGGGGCCGATCTTTATGATTCCGAGTTTTTCGAGTTCTTTCAGGTTAAAATTGGTTACCAGACCACTTTCAACAAGAACGCCGTTCAGACCGCGGTTGAAAGCATGTTCAGAAATGTAGCTTTCAAGCATTTTCTGGTTCAGCTGCGTGGCATCGAACAGCCCGATCTGCTGGGAAAACTGGATTTCGGCGCTGAGGCGGCCCTTTCCGGCAGCCTGCAGAGAAGAAATTTCACCGGCAGAAGTCCAGGTGATCGCAGCAAGTAAAAGCCCGGCCACAAACTCTTTTTTACCGATACGCATAAGTGCCCTCCAGCGAGTCATTTTTCAGTAACCCGCTATCGGCAGCAGTTTGTAGTTAATTAACGAAAAATTCTACAGTCGGCTGTTCCTGGTCGAGAAGCGTCAGAAAATGGCTATGCAAAATGCCGTCGATGGGATTTCAGATTATGTTGTCACCGGTTTAAAAACTAAAATTCTTAGAGTGACATTTTTGGGGGCAAAATTGGTCTTTTAAGGTAAAAAAACGCCATTTTTTGCGTTAATTTCCTTAATTTATCAGTGTTTTCGCTGGTCCGACCCGCGTCGGCTTTAGAGTTTGATGCGGTCCCGGTGTCTTTTGACGAAATGCACTGTGAAGCCCTGAACCTTGGCAAGGTCATACGCCGATTTGAATGGCCTGGCATCGACGATGCGATTGGCCTTGGGCAGTTCGATGTTGAAAAACGCCGCCAGTTGCTCGGCAGTGGCAGAATTGATGTTAATTTGATCTGAAACAGCAGCAGCAGGCGAGTCGTCGCCTTGCCATTCGTCGCTGGCAGACGTGTTGGTCTGTGCCTGACTGCCGGTGTCTAGCGGTCGCCCGCCCTCAATGAAAACGCCGAGCCAGAAGTCGATGATATTGACGGTTGAGGCTGCCAGCTGGCGCCGCGACATTTCCATGACGTCGGGCAGACCCTGACCGCCGCCGCGATATGCACGATCGATGGCGTCATACTCACGATTGGCTATGCCTGTCATTTCCTTGACCCTCTGCTCGACATCGGTGATGGGACGATAGCTGACATCAGGCAGTTGAAGATTGCGCAGTTCTTTATTGAGGTCGTGCTCATACCTGATATGATACTCGGATTCGTCGGGGTTGCGCTCGCTGCCGGCAGTGTGCAGCGGTTGGTTGAGGTCGGCGATGTAGTGCGACATCAGGCCAAGCATGTAAGCGATTTTTTCGGGTTCAGCCTGATTGCGAACCAGCCCCGCGGCCGTGTTGAAAAGGTCTTTGATGCGGTAAAGCCCGTCGACCATAGACCCGTCGGGGTGATAAACATGGTTGGTGAAGTCTTTTATCAGTGTGTCGGGGTCGGTCGAGCCTTTGAGAAAACTGGCTTTCTGCCCGGCAAACTGGTTTCTGAAAGCATCGGGCATCAGGCGCACCGCATCTGCGGTAAGCTTTCGATGTGTGTGATACGACCAGGCATCGGCGCTGCTGCTGCAAAAAATCAAAGCCAGACAAAGATAGAACGTAAAAATGCGGTATTTCATGCCTTTTTCCTTGATTGTCAGTTCAGCCCGCGCCCAAAATTTTCCGCCAGGCCCACTTTATTTTACCACACCCGCCAGCCTTAATAATGTAGATGCAATTCTATTTACTTTCGCAAAAAAGCTTCAGGCAGGTCAGGCGATTGTATAAGTGGTGACAACGACTGACCGGCCAAATAACTATATATTTCTTTTCATTCCGGGCTTTTATTACATGAAGCGGTTCATTTCGTAGATGGGGAGCAGAACGCCGATCATGATGGCGCCGACCGCTGTGCCCATGATGATGATCAGGGCCGGTTCGAGAATCGTCAGAAATAGTTCGGTGACTGAACGGTTGTCGGCTTCGAGCTCGGTAGCCGCTGAATACAGCATCGGTGCCAGTTCGCCCGAAGCTTCACCTGCTTCGATCATCTGAATGACGAAAACCGGAAACCCTTCTGAATTCTTCAACGCTTCAGAAAAAGATGTGCCGCGTTCAAGAGCCTTTTCAACTTTTTCAAGAGCTTCGCTTTGCAGCACCGAAGTTTCGTTTTCTCTGATGACTTTTATACATTCAAGGAGGGTTACGCCACACTGAATCATCATGCCGGTGCTGCGCGCCCAGGTTTCCATGCGCATGCCTTCGATGAAACGACCCCAGATCGGCAGCTTCAGCTGTAGTTTCTCATATTGCCGGCGACTTCCGGGAAACCGCATCGCGATTTTAAATGCCACGAACAGTCCGAGCAGAGAAAGCGATATCAGCAGCCAGTTTGCCGAAAAGAAGTTACTGAACGCGATCAGCCAGCGGGTGATCCAGGGCAGATCACCCTGAACGTCAGCAAACATGCGTGCGACTACCGGTACAAGATAAACCATCAGGAAGGCAAGCACGCCGATTGAAATTATGGCGGTGATGGCAGGGTAGGCGATCGCTGCGGTCAGGCGGCGACGATGATCGAGCTCGCGTTCGAGATGCGATGAAAGCTGCGCAAAAGCGAAGTCGAGGCGGCCGGTGGTTTCGCCAACCCTGATGACCGAAAGCAGGGCCGGCGCAAAAATGCTTTTCATTTCGCCCAGTACACCCGACAGGTCGCGGCCTTTTTCAATACCCTCACGCAGAGTTACAAGACTGCTGCGCCGGCTGGACCATGCCGCCTGAGTCTCGATGCCGGCCAGGGCTTTTGTCAGCGAAACTCCGCCCTTCAGAAGAGCTGATAATTGGCGTGCCAGGCGAGCCTGCTCGGCCAGAGAAAACTGCCCGGCGCCAAAACTGCCGGTCTGCTCATCGGCCGCCGGTTCAATTGCAAAAGGGGCCAGACCCCGGCTTTTAACCGTCTGCCGGGCAGCAGCGACGTCGTCAGCCTCGATCAGGCCGCTTACTTCGCTGCCATCACGCTCATAAGCCTGATATCTGAAAAGTGGCACAATCAGCCTCCCTGCCAGCAGACGCGCTCGATTTCGGCTTTTGAGGTTATGCCCATGGTGACTTTGTACAGGCCGTTTTCATACAGACTGACCATGCCGCCCTTCTTTGCCTGAGCCCTGATTTCATCGAGGCTGGCACCGCGTCCGATCATTGCCGAAAGGCTTTCGTCGATGACCATCATTTCGTAGATGCCGCAACGGCCCTTGAAACCGGTTCCGGAACATTGCTGACAGCCTGGTGCTGCCCATTCTCCGGATGAGTTCTGCTTTCGGCAGGTGCCGCAGAGTCTTCTTACCAGACGCTGTGCCAGCACCCCAATCAGAGTTGACGACACCAGATAGGGCTCGACATTCATGTCGATAAGTCTGACAGCAGCCGAAGCCGCATCGTTGGTATGCAGGGTCGAAAATACCAGATGTCCGGTCAGACTCGCCTGAATAGCCATCGAAGCGGTTTCATCATCGCGGATTTCGCCGACGAGAATGACGTCGGGGTCCTGGCGCAGTATCGACCGCAAACCAGCGGCAAAAGTGAAACCGATACGCGGTTTGACCGGAATCTGGCTCGCTCCCGGCAATTCATATTCAACCGGGTCTTCGAGAGTGATAATGTTGACATCGGGGCTGATGATGCGCATGATCGCGCCATATAAAGTCGTGGTTTTACCCGAGCCGGTCGGACCGGTGACGAGAAGAATGCCGTTCGGGCGACGTATCAGCCGGTCAAAAGTCTGCAGCACTTCTTTGTCCATGCCCATCTGTTCGAGCGTCAGCAATTCAGTTTTGCGGTCGAGCAGACGCATGACTACGCGTTCACCATGAGCGCATGGCACTGAGCTGACGCGGATATCGACTTCACGGTCGCCGAATCTCACCCTGATTTTGCCATCCTGGGGCAGGCGACGTTCGGCGATATCGAGCCCGGCCATGATTTTGATGCGCGATGTGACCGGCGCATGCAGTTTCCGTGGCGGTGAAAAGCGGTTGACCAGAACGCCATCGATACGGTAACGGATACGAAATCCTTCTGGTGACAGCTCAAGATGAATGTCGGAGGCCCGTTCACGCAGAGACTGAAATATCAGGGTGTTGACGAATCTGACAACCGGCGCTTTATTGGCTGATTCAAGCACGTCTTCCGGCTCGAAGTTTTCGAGGTTGCCATCGACGTCTTCTTCGATGCTTATCGTCTCGATTATTTCCTGTGAATCACGGCCACGGCCGTAGGTTTCGTTGAGGGCGTTGCTGATGACACCTGGCGGTAAAACGACGAAACGCAGTTTCTTTTTGAACTTGCGGCTGAGCTCTTCGATAACCCCGGGTTTGAAAGGGTCGGCCGACGCCACGAACAGGGTGTCGTCGGTCTGATGCATCGGAAAAGTCATATTGCGACGCAGATGTTCGAGCGGAAAAAGCTCGAGAATGCCGTTGTCGATGTCGGCCGGGTCGATTACCTGCGCGAACTCGAACCCCCATTGCAGGGCGAGGGCAGAGAAAAGGGCCTGTTCATCGATATAACCGCTGTCGACCAGAATTTCCCCGAGCAGGCGCTGGGCGGGAACAGCGGTCTGCTGCCGCAGTGCTTCATCGAGCATCTCGGGCGAGATCTCGCCGCGCTCGACAAGAATCTGCCCGAGCTTTTGCCGGTTTTTCATCTGTCGCAGGCCTGCTTACTTTTTGTCGATATTGGTCTTGAGTCTTTCAAAGGCTTTCAGTGCCCTGTCTCTGAACTGGTTTTCGTGTGCCTGCTGCTTCTGCACAGCAATCTTTTTCACTTCTTCCAGTTTTTTTTCTTCGGTGGTTGCACCTCTGGCTTCGTCAAATTTTAACACTTCTTCAGGTGTCGAGAGAATATGTGGTGTAATAAAAACCAGCAGATTGGTTTTCTGGGTCACGTCACGCCGGTTTTTGAAAGCTTCGCCGATGAACGGAATCTTCGACAGCAGCGGCACCTTTTCGATTACCTTGGTTTTATCTTCGCGCATCAGCCCGCCGATAACGATGGTTTTGTGATTCGGAACCGTGATCGTGGTCTGCATCTGGCGCTTGGTAAGCACCGGAACATTGAATTCATAGAGGTTTTCTTCCTGACGCTTTTTGATTTCCTGGTCGATTTTGAGGGTGACGAGATCGTTTGAGTTGACTCTCGGAGTCAGGCCGAGCACGATGCCCACGTCTTCATACTTGAAGTTGGTGAGATCGAAGCGGCCGGTGTCGCGGTCCTGGGTAAAGCCCTGGGGCAGGGCGACCACTTCGCCGACCGAAATTTTGGCTTCCTGGTTGTCGGTGCTGAGAATCTGTGGTGCTGAAAGAATCTTGAAGTTCGAATTGTTGCTGTAGGCTTTAACCATGGCCTTGATTTTACTGAGAGCGGTCACATCACCCTTTGCCAGATCGGCGGCGGTGACGGCTTCCTTGATCAGACCCACCTGAAATCCGCTGTTGGCAGAGGGGTTGGTGCCCTTGATTCCATAGTTGGTGCCACCAAAAGCGCGCCAGGTTTCTGAGTTGTAGTCGAAAACGTTCCACTCGATGCCGAGATTGTGGGTCAGCTGGCCGCTGACCTCGGTGATGAGCACTTCGACAAGAATCTGGTGCCGCATGACGTCGAGAGAGGCGAGAATGGCTTCATACTGCGGAAACTGCTGCGGCGGCCCGGTCATGATAATTGAGTTGGTGTGTTCTTCGGCAACGAACGTAACGATCTGACGCTGGCCGGCTGTCGGCGCGGCGCCCTGCTCGGTCTGCTGAACGAGCTTGGCCAGAGTTTCAGCGAGAGTTTTGGCGTCGGCATTGACGACCTTGATTACTTTGACATCGCCGCTGCCTTTTGCCGGCGGCGAATCGAGGTGCTGCAGCAGTGATTCGATGCGGTTCATTACATCTTCTGATCTGGCGGTAATCATGATCGATCTGGTTCTTTTTATCGGAACCAGTCGGGTCGTTTCGATCATCGCCGATTCTGAAGCTGATGTGATTTCGTTTTTGCGACTGAAACCGAGAATGTCTTCGAGTTGTTTTGCTGTTTCGGTTTCGTCGGCATATTTAAGGGTGAAAAATCTTGTAAGCTCCGGTCTGGCATCAGTTGTTGAAGTGTCAAGCCGGTCGATCAGGGTTCTGACCCGTTCGAAATTTTCGGGCGAGGTGAGAACGAACAGACTATTGCTGCGTTTGTCGGCGATAAAATTGACTCCGCCCTTGATCGTGTCGCGTTCAACGCCGCCGCCTGAAATGATTTTTTCGAGCTGGGCTTTAAGATCTTCTGCCGCTGAATACTTGAGAGGTACGATGTCGAGCCCGGGGCGCAGCAGACCCTTTTCGAGTTCGAGCAGAACTTCGAGCGCTCTTTTTATGTTGACTGAACGGCCGGTCAGAACGATCGTATTCGACGGCGGGAAAAGCAGCATCGAGGCATCACGGGGCAGCAGGGTGGCGAGAATTTTACTGGCCTCGTCTACCGAAGTTCTTTCTAGAGGCACAATCTGGGTGATCAGGGTGTCGTCATCGCTGAGTGAAGTCAGTTCGCCAGGTGTGCGGGTTTCGGTGCCGGCGACCTTGGCGTCGCTGAGGGCGACAATTTTGAACATTTTGCCAGAAGGAACAGCCGTGTAGCCGCGCACCTGAAGAATCGACTCGAGCATTGCCAGAGCCTCTTCTTTGCCGAGTGTGACCGGCGAAATGATGGTTACATCACCCTGCAGCGGCTGATTGATGATAAAACCGCGGCCGGTTTCCTGGCTCATATAGCGGACCAGGCTCATAAGGTCGACAGCTTCAAAATTGATTGCGATCTCGTCGGACTTTGAACCCTCTGAAGGCTCGATGATCTCGGCAGCGTTGATATCAGGTGCGGCATTCGGGGTGCTGACGACAGGTGCGGGTTCGGCAGCGGCAGGAACCGGGACCGCAGTATCGCTGCTGCCGTTCTGATTGAATTTCACGATCGGGGGTAAACCTGGGTTGCGGTTTAATGAGCGGTCAGGTGAAATAATCTGGGTGCCCTGAGATTGACCAGGCATATTTCTGATCAGAGGCTGTTTCTGAAATGGGTTGCCCTGGGGTTCAATCACGCGTGTCTGTGCCTGCAGACCGGTGGCAATGGTCATGGCAAGAAGGCAGAAGCCGATTGAGAGTTTAAAACTGCTTTTCTGGCAGAAATTTCGGTCAGACATCTTATTTCCCCGATACAGGTTGAGTCAGGATAACTGCTGCGTCGGGTAAGGAAACCCGACGTTAATCGGGAAAAGTATTTAAATCACAGGCTCTGTCAACGACTTTTTATTTTTATACGGTTTGTTAAAAATCCAACTTTTGATTATCTGTGTCCATTTGCGGCCAAAAAAATAAACATTCTCGACAATCTGATTGGTCTCTCAGTATTGAATATGAATAATCAATGATTCCCGCCAGCCCTGCAGGTTTGTATTCATGATGTTTCCGCCTGTTTCAACTGATGACAAAAGCGGGAATGAGAGAAACCATGCAACTTTTGTTTGACAGACCCCAGTGCAGGTGTTTCATGCAGTTTTAATCAGAATTGCTGCGTGAATCGCTCAGGGCTGGCCGGGCGGCGGGGTCAGGCCTGGCGGGCCAGAAGCCGTGTTTGCAGGCGGTTGCCGCATCGGGGCCTTCAGATTTATTATTCTGCCATTGCGCTGAATTCTCAACCCCTGTGACTTTTCGCCGGCTGAACCTAAATTCAGTGCGACGTCCTGAGAACGCTTGAATTCTCCGGCGTCGGTTCCGAGAATTCGGTCGCCGGGTTTGAGATCATAGTCTTTAAGAAGTTCCGGGACCTCATTGATTTCGACTGAAAAACGGCCGCGGTTCTGTGAAATTCGCAGTTTGCCATCATTGATCAGGCCGGCAACCGCATCGGCGTTCTGTATGGGACCTGGCGCCGCCAGACCTGTGCTGCCTTGATGCGACATTCCGGAGCTTGTCGCTCCACCATGCATGTTTCCCGGACCGGTGTTGTTGCCGGAAAATGCCGACGGTACCGCTGGCATGCCTGAACCACCGGCCGCACTGCCAGGGGAGGTCTTGGCACTGTCGAGTTCAAGCCAGCCCGTGCCTTCCGGTGCCTGCAGTCTGATTCGGCGCATATCGGCTTCGAGAAGGCGAACTGAACCGGTCGCATTTTCTCTTAGCACCACAACCTTCTTTTCGGCTGGAACAAAAACAAAAGCTGCGCTGCGGCCGTCTTCAAGAACGATGCCGCGCAGTTTGTAGCCCTTTTTATCAAGATCGACCGGCGGGGGTGGAGCGGGGGCAACTACTGTCTGAGTTGCGACCGGTGCCGGCTCGGTTTTTTTTATTTCGGGGGCGGCCGATGCAACCGCGACCGGCGGATTGATATTGAGGCCGAAAAAGGCCATAACTGATGCCGAACCTATATGGTCGATACTTTGCGGCTGGTTCTCAGCGGGTTTTTGAGCATCAGAGAGGTTAGCCACCGGCGGCGAAATTCTCAGACCCTTGCCCGGCCGCATCCCGGCAGCAAAATAAACGCCGAGCAGCAGACCGGCTATGGCCACTGCGGCGGCAGCGATGATTTTTTCCTTTTTGCTTATGCCTGCAGACATACTGCAAGTCTACCCCCTTTGCCCCAAGGTTACAACCAGCCGTTTTTCTCAAACGCCGGAATTGTTTCGGAAAGAATTTTTATTATGTGGTATCATTTTGCCTGAAATTTTTGCAAAGCGTCTGGAGGGCCCTATGGCTTTATCACTTTATAATTCACTCACCCGTCAGAAGGAAGAATTCAAACCAATCGAGCCCGGGCACGTCGGAATATATGTCTGCGGCCCGACCGTTTATGGCCCGCCGCACCTTGGCCACGCCAAGAGCTATATTACCTTCGATGTGCTGGTTAAACACCTGCGCAACTCAGGGCTCAAGGTTCGTTATGTGCAGAATATCACCGATGTTGGCCATTTGACTGATGACGCCGATGCCGGAGAAGACAAGATCCAGCGTCAGGCGCGCCTGGATCAGGTTCATCCTTACGAGATAGTCGATAAATGGACGCGTCAATACATGTACGACATGGAAAAACTGCGTCTGGCGCATCCGAATTTTTATGTCAGAGCCAGTCAGCATATCGGCGAGCAGATCGAAGCCGTGCAGAAGCTCATCGAAAAAGGCCATGCCTACGTGGTCGACGGCAGCGTCTATTACGATGTCGAATCTTTTCCTGAGTATGGCAAGCTCTCTGGCCGTCGTCTCGAAGAACAGAAAGAGGCCGTGCGCGTCGAAAGCCGCAGCGATAAGCGCAATCCCCGCGATTTCGCGCTCTGGAAAAAGGCCGAACCCGGCCACATTCTTAAATGGAACTCGCCCTGGGGCGAAGGTTACCCGGGCTGGCACATCGAATGCTCGGTAATGGCCAATAAATATCTTGGCAAGACCTTCGACATTCACGGCGGCGGCCTCGAAAACAAATTCCCGCACCACGAGTGCGAGATTGCCCAGTCGGAAGCATTGAACTGCACGCAGTTCTGCCGCTACTGGATGCACAACAACATGGTTACCGTCGACGGAGTGAAGATGGGCAAATCGCTGGGCAATTTCAGAACCTGCCAGGATCTGCTGGCAAAGCATTCGCCCGAAGCGATCAGAGCTTTCGTTCTGACTACCCATTACCGTTCGCCCTCGAATTATACCGAAGACGCTATCGATGCGGCCGCTACCGGCCTTACCCGCCTCAGTCAGCTGCAGGTTGCGCTTCTCGAAATCGTCGACAAAAAAGTGGCGGCCGGTGCTGCTGATAATGAAGCTGTCAATCTGTGCAATGAGGTCGAAGCAAAGATCCGCGAACGTCTCGACGACGATCTCGATACTCCTGGCGCTATTGCAGCGCTTTATGGCATGGTCACCGAAGTCAACCGCTTTATCGGTTCGAGCTCACTCTCTTCGGAATCTGCTGCCCGTATTCTGCAGCTGATCAAAGTTTACGGCAGCGACATTCTCGGCATCGTTCCGGAA
>CAZFUG010000101.1:0-14205 GCA_964522035.1 uncultured bacterium | reverse complement strand
ATACTGTTCGGCGAATTTAACCCAGGCCGGGCAGCAGGAAGTGAACTGCGGCAGTTTTTCGCCCTTCGTGAAGCGTTCGAGGAACTCGGTGCCTTCTTCCATGACCGTCAGGTCAGCTGAGAAAGAGGTGTCGAAAACTTTGTCGAAGCCCATTTTCTTGAGGGCGGCAGTGATCTTGCCGGTAACGATATCGCCGGAAGTCATGCCGAACTGTTCACCGAGCGCCACGCGAACCGCCGGAGCGATCTGGGCGACGACGACCTTTTCGGGGTTGTCGATGGCGGCAAATACCTTGTCGACATCCTGTTTGACCGTAATCGCACCGACCGGGCAGACAGCAGCGCACTGACCGCAGTTGACGCATTCGACCTTCGCCAGATCTTTATTGAAAGCCGGGGTTACGACCGTATTTTTGCCGCGATGGGCAAAGTCGATGGTGCCGATGCTCTGAATTTCGCGGCAGTATCTGACGCAGTCGCCGCAGAGAACGCATTTGTTGGGGTCGCGCACCAGCGAGTCAGAAGAGAGATCGACCGGGTGATCGAGTTTGGCTTTTTTGAAGCGCACTTCGGTGATGCCAAGCTTGCGGGCCAGTTCTTCGAGTTTGCACTTGCTGCTCTGCGGGCAGGTCGGGCATTCGACGCGATGATTGGCGAGCAGCAGCTCGACCGAAATCTTGCGGATCTCGCGGATCTCTTCGGTGGCGGTCTTAACTTTCATGCCCGGTTCAGGTTTGATCGAGCACGAAGCATTGAGGCCGCGGCCTTCGATATCGACGAGACACAGGCGGCAGGCGCCGTAAATGCTGAGTTCTGAATGATAGCAGAAAGTCGGAATCTCGATGCCTGACTTTCTGATGAGTTCGAGAAGGTTGCGTTCGCCTTCGATTGCGACGTTCTGACCGTTGATCTGAACAAAACCTTTATCGTTGTTAGACATAGCTCACACCCCTGTAATAGCGTTGAATTTGCAGGCGGCCGCACAGGCACCGCATTTGATGCAGAGTTCGGCATCGATAACGTGAGGTTTCCTGACTTCGCCCTTGATGGCGCCGACCGGGCACTTTCTGGCGCAGAGAGTGCAGCCTTTGCAGAGTTCGGCGTGGATTTCCGGATTGGCAAGAGCTTTGCACTGTCCGGCCGGGCACTTCTTCTGGAAAACATGCGCTTCATATTCATGTCTGAAATAGCGCAGCGTCGAAAGAACCGGACTCGGGGCAGTTTTGCCCAGACCGCAGAGGGAAGCTTTGGCGACGGCTCTGGCAAGCTTTTCAAGGTTTACCAGCGTGCTTTCGTCTGCATCGCCGCGCATGATGTCGTCGAGCATACTCAGCATCTGGCGGGTTCCTTCACGGCAGAGAACGCATTTTCCGCACGATTCGTTCTGGGTGAACTGCATGAAGAAGCGGGCTACCGAAACCATGCAGGTGGTTTTATTCATGACGACCAGGCCGCCTGAACCGACCATGGCGCCCTTGTCTTTGAGAGAGTCAAAATCGACCGGCAGATCGAGGTGCTCAGCAGTCAGACAACCGCCTGACGGGCCACCGATCTGCACAGCTTTGAAGCCGTCAGGCATCGGTTTGCCGCGATCATCGGTAATGCCGCCGCCGATGTTGAAGATGATCTCACGCAGGCTGGTTCCGAACGGCACTTCAATCAGGCCGGTGTTGGCAACGTGCCCGGTGAGTGCGAAGGTCTTGGTGCCCGGTGATTTTTCGGTGCCCTGTTCTCTGAACCATTTGGCGCCGTTTCTGATGATCAGCGGCACACAGGCGAGGGTTTCGACGTTGTTGATGACGGTCGGCTTGCCGAACAGACCACTTTCAGCCGGGAACGGCGGTTTCGGGGTCGGCATGCCGCGCTTGCCCTCGACAGAGGCGATCAGGGCGGTTTCTTCGCCGCAGACAAAGGCGCCGGCGCCTTCCATGACGTTCACGTCGAATTCAAATTCAGTGCCGAAGATATTTTTGCCGAGAACGCCGAGTTTGCGGGCGTCTTCGATGGCTTTGCGCATGCGCTTGACTGCGAGCGGGTATTCGGCGCGGCAGTAGATGACGCCTTCATTGGCTTCGATGGCGCGGGCGGCAATCATCATGCCTTCGATTACCGAATGCGGGTTGCCTTCCATGACGCTTCTGTCCATGAATGCACCCGGATCGCCTTCGTCGGCGTTGCAGATGACGTATTTTTTCGGGTTTTTGTGAACCAGAGTCAGCTGCCATTTTTTGCCGGTCGGGAAACCGCCGCCGCCACGACCGCGCAGCCCGGAATGCAGAATTTCTTCGCAGACGGTTTCGGGCTTCATATTGGTGATGGCGTTTTTGGCGCCTTCATAGCCGCCGTGCGAGATATATTCGTTGATATCTTCGGGGCAGATGTGGCCGCATTCTTTGAGAACGGTGCGTTTCTGGCGTTTGTAGAAGGTAATGTCGTCGCTGCCTTTTGAATGTTTGCCGGTCGCCGGTTCGACGAACAGCAGGCGGTCGACGAGTTCGCCCTTTTTGAGGGTTTTTTCGACGATTTCGTCGGCGTCAGCAGCTTTAACGCGAGTGTAGAGAATATTTTCTGGCAGGATGGTAACGAGCGGGCCCATCTGGCAGAAGCCGTGGCAGCCGCTTTTCGAGACGCGAATGTCACCTTTGGCTTCGTTGTGAGCTTCGACACGCACTTTCAGGCCGGCTTCAGTGATTTTTTTCACAAGCGCGTCGATCAATGGAAGGGCACCGTTGGCGACACAGGCGGTACCGGCACAGACGATGACACGCCTTTCCTCAGCGTTGGCTTTGTATTCAGAAGCGATTTTCTTGAGATCGATGTTGTGGCCGCTCATTTGGCTTCCTCCCGGGCGATGATATTGTCGAGCAGGGCGATGGTTGATTCAGGAGTCATCAGGCCATGAACTTCTTCATTGATGACGAGAACCGGTGCAAGACCGCAGGCGCCGAGGCACGAAACGGTTTCGACGGTGAACAGCATGTCGGGGGTGGTCATCTTGTCTTCGCTCAGTTTGAGCCTCTTCATCAGAGCTTCGAGTATCGGAATCGACTTTTTAACGTGACAGGCGGTGCCGTCGCAGATCTTGATTACATACTTTCCTTTGGGGGTGAGTGCGAAGTGTGAATAGAAAGTGGCAACACCATAGACCTGAGCAGAGGGAATGCCGAGCGAAGTGGCAACGTAATACATCACGTCTTCGGGAAGGTAGCGATACTCTTCCTGGACTGCCTGCAGAATCGGAACGAGCTTCGAACTGTCGTTGTTGTAGCGTTCGATGATTTCGCAGACTTTTTCGAACTTTCTCATCATGGTGTCTGTCTGGCCGGTCATTTGACGACCTCCTGTCTGAATTTTCCTGACTGCATCAGCAGTTGCAGTTTTTTTGAGAGAACGGCAAGGCCGGCGGCGAGGTTTTCATTCTGAATGATTACCCCTTCCGGGACCTTGATTGCTGCCGGGGCGAAGTTCCAGATGCCGCGGATGCCGCCTTCGATCATCAGATCGGCGATTTCCTGGGCGGCATCTTCGGTGGTGGCGATGACGCCGATTTTGATTTTCATGCGCGAGCAGAGATTGGGAAGCTTCTCGATGGGCAGAACTTTAACGTCGCAGAACGACTTGCCGACGAGGGCCGGGTCTTTGTCGAAAGCGGCGACGATTTTAAAACCATAGCGTTTGAAACCTTCGTATTTGAGCAATGCTTTGCCGATATTGCCGACGCCGACGATAAAAGCTTCGTCGATGCGGTTCCAGCCGAAGAAATCTTCGAGACTGTTAAGAAGGGTTTCTATCTGGTAGCCGACCTTGGGCATACCCCTGATACCGGTGTAGGCCAGGTCTTTGCGAATCTGTGGGGGGTCGAGGTTGAGATCATTACCGATATGGGTGCAGGAAATGGCTTCGCGGCCTGTTGCCAGCACGGTTTTGAGGTAATGATAATAAAGCGGCAGCCTTCTCAGGGTAGGCTCAGGAACATGTACAATCTGTTTGTTCATTTTTTTACATCTCCGCTTCGCGGTCTTGAATCTCGCCCCCGGGCTTTCGTCTGCTTCTGTCGATCTCTGATTACCTTCCGGTTACTCAGAACTCACATCAGCAGCGGGTTTTTACCCGGTCAATCAGCCTGTTTTGTTATCGATATTTTTTTATCGATAAAAATTTCCTGATTACATCTTTAATATAAAAGATATCGGCAAATCCGTCAACTAGTTTTGTGAAATTTTTCTTTTTCTTTTCAGGGCCTTTGCTGAGGCTTGGCATGTGGTCAGCACCAAGCCGCCACCTTAACTAAAAATTTAGTCAGTTTTTTCAATAGCCCAAAAATGATATGATAAAATACAGGGATATATATGAGAATGAGCCTGGGAGGGCAGACCTATGATTTTTTACAAGTCGCCGATTGTTTTTCTGGTAGTCGCTTTTTCACTTGTAACGGGTTTCCTGCAGGCGATGCTGCCTGATCACGTGTACTCTGACAGGATCGCTGGTTCGAAAATTCAGGCAATCGCAGTTGTTAAAACAATCGAAGAAATTAGGCAGTCGGATGAAGGCAAAGCCTCTGATGATGACAAGGATTTACTTCTGAAAGTGCCTGCACCTTCTTTCAGGTCAAAGACCTATTCAAGCAAACAGGCTGTTTTTATCATCGAAAAGTTGATCAAGCTGGAATCCTTTTCAGATGATGAGCCCAATGGTTTTTCCCCAGTCCCTGAGATAAGTATTTCTTCTATGGATAGCGTAGATTCAGAGAAGAAGCCCCTGGAATTGTCTGAAGGCAGCGAAGTGACCGGGATTTTTCATGTTCCGATCGTTCAGACTACCGATGATCCACTGTTTTTCGATCCCAAAGTCGGAGAAAGGGTTTTTGTGACGATAAGCTCCGAGCAGGGCGAAATAACCAGTTACACTATTCTCGACAGCGACCTCGAAAATGCTTTACAAAGCAACCCAGACGCAGTTGGAATTGGAACCGGGAAAATTTTTCTGCGCCGATAAAGAATTCTTAAAGCCTCAATTAAGTTAGATCCGGAATAATTGCTGGTTTCAGATACGTATTCGTGCGGAAAATTTCTTTTTATCCGCAGTGTGTGCCTGGCTATCAGATGGTGAAAGGTTTCTACTTAAAATGATACTGCAACTTCATCCTGATACTGTTTTCAGCTGCCATTATCTGGCAGAATTCGGAAACAGCGAGTCGAGAACGACCAGTGAGCTGGCCATCTGCAGGTAGATGATGTCGGCCGGTTCGATATCTTTACTGGCGCGCAGTTCTGGTTTGAAGAACTGGCATTTTGCCGGCAGCTCGACGAGCATCGGTTCCTGTTCTGGCTTGAGCACCTGGAAACCTGGGCCCATAACCGGGTCAGAACCGGCCTTCTGCAGCTCAAAGCCGCTTTTCGCGAACATCGTGCCGATCAGGTTGAAATGATATTGCGGCAACGGTTTTTTCAGCAGAAAACTGGCGCTTTCTGTGGGTTTTGCGACCGCAGGTTCCGGCAGTATGCAGACAAGGTGCGGCTTGATTTTTTTCAGTGTCTGACGAAAGGCTGTCATGCCGGCGTTATCGGCCGGGTCGAGTTCGGGGGCGAAATGCCAGGTGACCGGCATGTGCCTGAAATTGCAGGTGCCGCGCTGTAGAAGGTTTACCAGGCAGACCATGCCGGTGCCGGCTGTGGATTCTTTTGTTGCAGGGCCGACGATGAGAAAGTCGATTGTGCCGTCGCCAAAAGAGTATGTCTGACCGTTGCACTTGAACCGGTTGTCGAAAGTAACGGTGCGTTCGAAATAATCTTTAACCTCGATGCGCGACAGACGTCTTTCCACGTCGACAGTCTCGTTGAGCAGATCGTAAAGTGCGGCTTCAATCATTTTTGCTTTTCCTTTCTCTGTTTCATCTGTCGCAATTATACAACTGCCAGGCAAATTTTGTCGTCTTAACTTAATTTCGCTCGGGCACTTGTACCAGCAGTGATTTTCGTTTATAAAGAGAGGGCTTTGAGAGAATCGAATCAATTGTAAATTCTGTGAGGTGAACATGTCTAAACCATCTGCCGGACTCAATCTTATTCAGACCGAACGCGCAATTCTCGACCTGAAAAGGCATTTTGAAGACATGTTGACCAGCAGCATGCGCCTGCACAGAGTTTCGGCTCCGATGTTCGTTGCTGCCGACTCAGGTCTGCAGGACAATCTCAACGGCACCGAACGCCCGGTTGGATTCAGCGTTTCGGCAATCGGCGAGACCCGTTTCGAAATCGTGCATTCACTTGCGAAATGGAAACGCATGGCCCTTGCCAGATATGGCATTCCTCAGGGCGAAGGTCTTTATACCGACATGAACGCTCTGCGACCTGATGAACCAACCATCACCACCTCGATTCACTCTGTTTACGTCGACCAGTGGGACTGGGAAAGAGTGATGACCGAGGATCAGCGCCATCTCGACTTTCTCAAATCAACTGTCGAGACGATTTATAACGCCATTCTGTCAACCGAACACCATATCTGCAGCCGCTATGGTTTGAAAAAGTTTCTGCCCGAAAAGATTCACTTTCTGCACAGCGAAGAACTGCTCGAAAAATACCCGAATCTGACCGCAAAAGAGCGTGAACACGCTATGTGCAAAGAACTTGGCGCCGTGTTTCTCATTGGTATCGGCGGCCCATTGCAGGACGGCAAAATCCACGACGGGCGCGCTCCCGACTACGATGACTGGACAACCGAAACCGCGCCTGGCCGGCGTGGCCTGAATGGTGATATACTTGTTTTCAACCCGGTTCTGAACACCTCTTTCGAACTGTCGTCGATGGGTATCAGGGTCAGTCCCGAAGTGCTCAGAAGTCAGTTGAAAGTAAGAGGCTGCGAAGAACGGGCCAGACTGCCGTGGCATCAGATGCTGCTGAATAACAAAATGCCGCAGACGATCGGCGGTGGTATCGGTCAGTCGCGTCTGAGCATGCTGCTGCTGCAGAAACGCCACATCGGCGAAGTTCAGGTCAGCGTCTGGCCCGACGAAGTTCTGGCCAGATGCGAAAGCGAAGGCCTGCAGATTCTCTGAACGTAATATGTCTAACCGGTTTTGAAAAAGAAGCAGGGTGGTGAAATGAACATGAAAAGGGCGGCAATTCATAGAAAATCGGGTTTCAAAGACCCGGCTTTTCTGTTTGCCGCGCTGGTCATCTATTTCGGCGTTTTGCCGACCCGCGCATATGCCTATCTCGACCCCGGCACCGGCAGCTTTATCTTTCAGATTCTCGTAGGCGCAGTTGTGGGCGGCATTTTTTATTTCAAAAATTTCATCGCCGCGCTGAAAGAAAAGATCGCTCGTCTTTTCGGCAGAAAGCCAGCCGACGACTCAGCCGGCCGATCTTCGGGCGTTGCCACTGATGATATAACCTCCGCCGGTAATCAGGCCTCCGGCAGCAGCAAACCGGCTGACCGCCAGGAAAAGCAGCCGTGACCAGCGAGCGCATTACCGCCTCATTTCGCGACCCGTGCGGTTTTGTTTTTCGGCGTGACGGGCAGGTTTTACGGCAGGTCAATCCGGTTGGTCTCGAAGACTACCGGCATTTGATGCAGTCTGGTCTTTATGAGGCCCTTACCGGCTCAAATCTTCTGATAAAACACGCTGAAATTGACGCGGAGTCGACAGATGCCGATAGTGCTGCGAATGGCGGCCCGGCGCAGCTGCTCAGACCTGAACAGCTTCAGTTTGTCTCGTACCCCTGGGAATGGTGCTTCAGTCAGCTTAAAGACGCGGCTATGGCCACTCTTACGATTCAAAAAACCGCAATCAGCCATGGTATGACCCTTAAAGACAGCAGCGCTTTCAATATTCAGTTCATCGACGCCAGGCCGGTTTTAATCGACACGCTCTCATTTACCCGCTATCAGGAAGGCTCGCCCTGGGTCGCCTACCGCCAGTTCTGCCAGCACTTTCTCGCGCCTCTGGCACTGATGAGCCGGGTCGATGTCAGGCTGCTGCAGCTGTTCAGAGTGCATCTCGATGGCCTGCCGCTCGACCTGACCAGCCGTCTTCTGCCCCTGAAAACCTGGTTGCGTTTTGGGCTGCTGACCCATATTCATCTGCATGCCCGCACTCAGGCCTATTACTCAGATAAAACCGCGCCAGCGGCTTCACACTCAGGCGGCCTGTCGAAAAATGGCATGCTCGGGCTGATCGATTCGCTCGAAAATACGGTAAAAACCTTGAATATGCCGTCGCAACGCACCGAATGGGGCGACTATTATTCTGATACCAACTATTCTGACCCGGCGCTGCTGCACAAGAAAGAACTGGTCGATGCATTTCTTGCCCGATCAGAGGCTCGTGGCCCGGTCTGGGATTTGGGCGCCAACACCGGCTTCTTCAGTCGTCTGGCCAGCGCCCGCGGCTTGAACACCATTGCCTTCGATATCGACCCGGTCGCCGTCGATAAAAATTACCGACAGTGCCGACAGAACAACGAAAAATGCCTGTTACCACTGTTACTCGATCTGACCAACCCCGCCCCGGCCCTCGGCTGGGAAAACCGCGAGCGCATGTCTCTCGCCGAGCGTGGCCCGGCCGGCCTGATCATGGCTCTGGCTCTCGTTCACCACCTTGCCATCAGCAACAATCTGCCGCTCGCAATGATCGCCGCCTTTCTGGCGCGCAATTGCCGCAAATTGATAATTGAATTCGTGCCGAAAACTGATTCACAGGTGCAGCGTCTGCTTGCTTCTAGGGCAGATATATTCCCTGACTACACTCAAACTGGTTTTGAACAGGCATTTTCCAGCGAATTCCGCATTCTCGCGATCGAAAAAGTCAGAGAATCGGAACGGGTTCTCTACCTGATGGAAAAGGCTGGGTCATGAAGGCTTCGCAGTATTTTCACCCCCTGTTTTTTTCGGTATACCCGGTTCTTTACCTCTATACCCGCCATCAGGGAACCATCAATCACGCCGATGTCGTTTTGCCGTTGCTTGTCTGCTTTTTTTCAGCTGCGGCCGCACTGATTGTTTTAAGAGTATTGAGCGGCAACGGTGTCAAAGCTTCGCTGTCAGTCACAGTGCTGTGTTTTGCCATGTTTACCTTCGGTTCATTCGACTCGTTGCTTTTTTCTTCAGGTGAACTGCAACCGGGCAGAACTTTCTGGTTTCCGCTGCTGTGGTTTATCGCCAATACAGCCGCTGTCGCCATGATCATGAAAAGCCGCGGCGACAACAGCAAGGCGAACGGGTTTCTCAACTTCATGGCACTGGCCATGCTGGTTATGTCTGCCGGCGGAATTCTTCATACGGCAATATTTTCTGAATCTGCAGTCAGACCGGTTATTACACTGCAAAAAGGGCCGGAAACGTTTTCTGAAGAAGAAAAGCAGAAACTTCCGGATGTTTTTTACCTGATTCTGGATGGTTATGCCCGTCAGGATACTCTGCAACGTCTCTATGGCTTTGATAATTCAGACTTCATAAGCTTTCTCTCGCAATCCGGAATCTATATTGCATCACAGTCTTATGCGAATTATCCACAGACCTATCTTTCGCTGGCCAGCAGCCTTAACTTCACCCGTCTCGATTCTCTTGCGGAGCAGTTTTCAGACACCAATTCGGTACAGCCTCTGGTGGAAATGATTCAGAACAATCACCTGTTCGCAACCCTTAAAAAATGGGGTTATAGAACAGTTGCCTTTTCGAGCGGCTATTCTGGAACCGAGATAAGAAATGCTGATTCTTATATTTCACGCAGTATTCAAGGGCGTGAATTTCTCAATACGCTGATCAATATGACCTTTCTGGCGGCCATGAAACTGCCGTTCTTTGACCTGTCGGTGTCTCAGGCCGATATTCATCGCGAAAGAATCCGGCAGACATTGCAGGAAATTCCTGAACTCGCCTTTTCAGAGCCAATCTGCGTTTTTGCACACATTGTCTGCCCGCATCCGCCATTTGTATTTGCAGCAGACGGAAAGCCACTCGATCAGGGCGAAAGATTCACTCTTTTCGATGGTAATGACTGGGGCAGCGATAAGGAAACATACCGTAAGCTGTATGCAGGGCAGCTTCTATATCTCAATCAGCTGGTCAGAAAAATGGTTGCAGGTATTTTGCAGCGCCCGGGGCGCCCAAAAATTCTCGTCATTCAGTCTGACCACGGCCCAGGGTCGAAGCTGGACTGGCAGAACATCGATCAGACAGATCTGAGGGAAAGGTTTGCCATATTGAACGCCATATATTTCAGCGATGGCGATTATTCGCGCCTTTATCCTGAAATTACGCCGATAAATACCTTTCGCACCATTGTGAACCGCATAACCGGTGAAAAACTTGAATTGTTGCCGGATCGCAGCTTTTTTGCGCCCTGGATCGGGCGTTATCGCTTTGTCGAGATCACTGAAAAATTGCGCTGAGACAAACCCCCTTGCGGCTGGGCCAAAGGTATCAAGTGTGGTAGAATCGCACCATTAACCACAGGAGAAACATTTTGCAACAGTTATCAGATATCAGCCGCAGATTGAAAAGTATCCAGGAAACCGCCATGGCGGAAGAAACGCCTCTGACGGCAAAAATTCTGCTGGTTCTTGCCATAGTTTATTTTCTTTCGCCGATCGACCTGATTCCTGATTTTATACCGGTTATCGGTTATCTCGATGACATGATCATCGTGCCGACGCTTATCTGGCTTGCCTTCAGAGAAATTGAAAAGAACGCCAGAGAAAAAAAGGCTGAGGCTCTGCGTTCTTCAGCGATTGGCAAAAACGAACCGGAACAGTGCGAGGTCGTGAAATGAAGCATGGCAAGGTTATTCTTTGCGATCTCGGCGGGGTTCTCATCGATCTGCACTGGGTTGAGCACGCCAGGGGCCTGTTCGGAAAAGACATGGCCGCCGATGAACTCAAGGTGAGATGGCTGACGCTCAAATCGGTGCGTGAATTTGAAGCCGGGAATATCGACTTTCATACCTTTTATCAGCTTTTCTGCAAGGAAACCGGTGCAAAAGTATCATTTGAACAGTTTGAAAGTGAGTTCGTCGGCATTATTGGCCCGGTTAAAGCCGGCTGTTATGAAATTCTCGATCATCTTGCCGGCTGCGGCCGTCTGGCCATGCTGTCAAATACCAACTATCTGCATATTGAGCATCTAAGAAGCGTAAGCAGAATTTTTGCGCCGTTTGCCGATCTCTTTTTTTCATATGAACTTCGCATGGTCAAGCCTGACAGGCAGATTTTCGCTGCAGTTGCCGACCGGGTCGGCTGCGCCGCTTCCGATATTCTGTTTTTTGACGACAGCCAGGCCAACATCGATGCGGCTATGGGCTTCGGAATGCATGGATTCAGAGTCGATTCACCTCAGGAAATCGCGAAAATTGTCGATGCGCGCTTAAAAAGCGGCATGCTATAATCACCGAAAATCAACGACCGGAGTAATAACGTGAAACTGTCATCAAACCAGAGAAAACACCTTGAAGCACTTGCCAATTCCCTCGATGCCGTAATCAGAATCGGCAAACAGGGTCTTGAGGCAAAAATTGTCAGCAGTGTCATCGAAGCCTTCAATTCACACGAACTCATCAAGATCAAGCTGCTTGATACTTCGCCGGTCGAGGTCGAAGAAGTGGTTGACGAAATTCTCGACGCTACCGACGCGGTTCTTGTCAGAACCATCGGTCGTGTCATCATTCTCTATCGCCCTTTTACCGACAAACCACGCAAAATCGAGCTGCCTGTCAGCCGCTAAAATTTTATGACACCCGGGCATTTTTTCCTTATAATGAAACCAGAGATAGAAAAAAATCAGAGAAGAGAATTGGTTAGTCTTAAGAGAGGGGGCTGGTCGTACAGAGCCCAAAAATATGCAGAGGCAGAAATCCATACTGTCGCCATCTTCTCCGGGCGAAAGCGCGAGGGCTTTTCGCTCTTTTAAGCTGCGTTTTCTTTCGTGGTATCTGCCGGCGGCATTTTTGCTTGCCGGCATTTTGACTCTCTCGCTTGTCTGGTTTTCACAGAGAAGCTACGTTAACCGCCAGCAGAATAATGTTCTCGAGCGATTTGAACGCCACGGTGAATATCTCCGCATGGCGATTCTCGGCAAAAACCTCCAGGAAATGTCCTCATATCTTGAAAAGGTTTCTGAGCAGCTTGACCTGTCAGAAATAGTCGTTTACGACGGCAGCGGCCGGCCAGTTGCTTCTTATTCACAGAATTCAGCGGTTCCGGCCATTTCAGAGATCAAGGTTCCGCTTCTTATCCAGGGAAATTCGAAGACGGTCGAAGAAACCTGGGTTGTGGTGCTTAAAATAAATCCCGGGCCATTTGTCGGTCTGATCGACAGTTTCATGTTTTACCAGCTGCTGATTCTGACTGCTCTGGTTATTTTTTCCGTGGCAGGCACGTTTTTCGCTTTCGACAGCCTGGTGGCCAGACCCTTGCAAAGCCTGAAACATGCAATGCGTGAGATGATTGACGGCAGCAATGCCGGTTTTGCCGGTTTTATCGAGAATGATGAAGTTGGCGAAGCCTGCAGTCTTTTCAACGAACTCGCAGATGCGCGAGCTGAAGAGGCGATGCTGGTGCGTAACTTCAGTATGCAGGCCGGAATTGTCTGTTTTAAATATGATCCTGCAACCGATTTTTTTGAGTTCTCAGGTCGTTTTCCCGACGGCCTGAACTTTGACGTTTCGCTGCTCAAATCATCTCAGGAATTATTTGCGATGGTGCACCCCGATTCAAGAGGCGAATGCAAACAGGCCTGGTATGATCTCAGAGAACGCTTTCGCAACGAAAAGTCCGGTCGCCATGAGATGGATTTTAGACTTTATAACCCGAAAGAAGAGTTCTCCGGGGTGACCGAAGATAACTGGGTCAGAATGATAGTTGGCTGGCAGACTGCCGATGAGCGACAACAGGTTCTGGGTATATTCAAAGATGTCGGTCAGATCCGGCAGCGCGAATTTCAGCTGAAAAGTCAGGCCGAAAGTTTCCGCATGATCTATGAAAACAGCCCCATCGGTATCTGGCGGTGTGTCTGTAACAATGACCGTTATTACTATGTGAATCATGCCATGGCCCGTATCCTTGGTTTCACTTCACCCGAAGAGGCCATCGAAAAGATTCAGAGTATCAGCCGTGATGTTTTTTACAATCCGGGCGAGCGGTCATTCTTTCTCGATGAGGTTAAGAAACGTGATCAGGTCAGCAACTTCGAGCTGCGCCTGCGCAAAGCTGACGGCACTGTTTTCTGGGGCGCTCTTTTTGGGCGGCTCTTTACCGACCATAACGTGCAGTATTGCGAGGGTGGCCTCATAGACATAACCGAAAGAAAACTGCTTGACGAGCAGTTGCGCAGTAATGAAGAATTTCTGCGCCAGGGGCTTGAGGCCTCCCGGCTGGTGCTCTGGCAGCTCGACCCCGTAAGCGGCCGTATGCATTTGAAAGGGGCCCTCAATGAACTGCTTGGTTCTGGCGTTACTGAGACCACTTCTTTAAAAGTCCTGCAGCGGCTGGTTCACCCCGAAGACCTGGCGCGCTTTGGCAGCGGTATCGATCGACTCAGGCGTGGTGAACACATTCAGGGCAGCGATAACACTCTGCTTGATTTCAGAATATGCAAAGTCGATGCGTCGAAAAAAGTCGACATCAGGTGGCTTGCTGTCACGGCAGTTCGCTCAGAGATGCTTTCAGGCGGCAGGCAGGGGCAGGTTAACGGAGTTTTCTTCGATATTACCGCCCAAAAAGAGACTGAGGGTGTTCTCAAAAAGGCAATGATAGAGTTAGAATCCACAAAAAGCGAAGTAGAGGCGATACACAAGCACACCCAAGAGTCGATAGAGTTTTCATCCCTTATACAACACTCCATTATGCCGCTCTCAAGTGATTTTAGGAGATATTTTAAAGATTATTTTGTCATTTGGCACCCAAAAGATATAGTAGGCGGCGATATATACTTTTTTGAAGAGCTCAACAAAGACGAGGATTGCCTCCTAATAGTAGCCGACTGCACCGGTCACGGCGTACCGGGAGCCCTTGTTACTATGATGGTAAAAGCGATAGAGAGACAGGTGCTAGCAAAGATAAGATACGAAAATAAAGAGCTCAACGTATCCGGACTATTGGGATTTTTTAACGAAAACCTCAAGCACCTTTTAAAACAAGACGAAGGGCACGATTCGATTAGCAATGTAGGTTTTGACGGTGCTATTATATATTGCAATAAAAAAAGGGGG
>CAZFUG010000100.1:2386-14211 GCA_964522035.1 uncultured bacterium | reverse complement strand
GAAGCGGCAATGCAGACTCTGAAACGCGCCGAAGAAATTCAGCCCAATAACGAAAGCGTTGCAGCTGCAATTGCCGAAATCAATCAGTCACGCGACGCCAGCTCAGCCTGGAAAGAAGCCTCTGAGCAGGTCAAAAAGGGCTCATGGCTCGAAGCCCGTGACCTGCTTGAATATGTTGTATCTGTAGACTCCGGCAACTCTGAAGCACGCAAACTGCTGAAACAGGCAACCGAAAAAGAAGAAACACTGATGAAAACTCTTGGCAGACCTGACCGTCTGCCACGCAGTTCAACCGACCGGGCGGCTCTGGTCGAAGGCTTTCTGCGCCGGGGCGTTCAGTTCATCGAAGCCGGAAACCAGAAAGATGGTGCCGTTTCTCTGAACCGTGGACTGGCGATAATTGAAATAGACAAAAGTCTTGAAAGGTTCAGGGCATCCTTTGAACAGGAGCTCGCCAAGATTCAGACATCGGACAATCATCGCGACACCTGGGCAAAAGCTCTCGAAGCCCGCCAGGCTTACGAATATGAAGAATGCCTGAAGCTTTTATCAAAACTGCCCAAAGATTATGACGTGCAGATGCCAAGTTATCTGGCAGAAGCCTACTGGAAAACCGGCAAAGAAGAAGAGGCCCTGACCCAGGCCCGCTACCAGCTGGCCAATCAGCCCGACAACAACCGCGCCAAGTTCGTTCTCGGCTCGATTTTTCTCGAACGTAACGACAAAGACATGGCCTATAAATACTTCAAGGAAATCTATGACTCAGACCCTGAATACCCTGAAGTAAACGACAAGCTGCTGGCAGCGAGCGCATCGAAATGGAAAACGGTTTTCCCGGTCGTTATTGTGGTTCTGCTGCTGTGGATCGCCTACGCTCTCTACAAGTATCTGCCCGAATACAACAAAAATGCCGCGATCCGCAAAGCCGAAAGCTACCTGCGCAAAGAAATGCATGATGAATGTATCGAAGAACTATTCAAAATCCGCCGACTGCCAAATCTGACTCAATTCGACGGAGCGATGATTTCTAAAATACTGGCTCAGGCCTACCTTAAACGAGGTATTTACGATCGGGCCATCGGTGAATGCAAACACCTTATCTCAATCAACCCGAAAAATGAAGACGCCCATCTGTGGCTCGGCTACGCTTACCTTGGCCGCCGCATGATTTCACCTGAAAGCCTGCCTGAACTGCTTAATCTCTATAAAAAAGAGCAGCGCAACATTGCGCTGGTTTCGCTGCTTGGCTCACACTACACACAGCAGAAAAATCTTTCTGAAGAAGGGGTTCAGATTCTTGAACAGTGGCTCAATCTCGATGCCAACAATCCAGAAGTGCTCAAGCCCCTCGGTCGTTATTACCTCAAAAAAGTCCGCAGCGATGACAAAGCGATGAAAGTTTTCCAGAAAATGATGGAACTTGGCTCACCGGAGGCAGAATTTCTGCTCGGCGTCGCGAGAATCCATCTCAAGCTTCGCCAGTTCGACAGTTGTCTGCAGCTTTGCGAACAGGTCATCAACAGCGACATCAATAATGAACTGGTGCATTCGGTCCTTAGAGAGGCCTACCACAAGCAGAACCGCATCAACGACCTGCTTGATATCTATGGCAATTTCCTCAAGAACAATCCCTATAACGTCGCTTTCCAGAACGGTCTGAAAGAGGCCCAGAAACTGGCTTCCGCCAGTCCGGCAGCAAGCAGTGCAGAACCGGCTCAAGCCGCTTCAGACCAGATCACCTGCCCACATTGCGGTCAGGTAAATTCGAGCCGAGAATACTGCTGCCAGCATTGCGGGCAGAACCTGGTATAAGAGGTATTTCGCCTGAAAAGTCATTTCAGCACGTCACTGGTTTTATCTTCTGCCGGCAGAAACTGCCGGTTGCTGGTTTTTACCATCTTCTGTCTGCTGGCATTTATCATGTTGCCGGCATGCCTGCAGGCAGCTGGCAACAGCGAAGATTACGCATCACTGCGCAAATTTCTCACGGCCAAGATGTATGGAGAGGCCTACAATGAGATTCTTCGCCTTGAACTGACCAGAGACGAAGCCGATCCTAAACTTGAAAAACTTAAAATCGACCTGCTCGAACCAACCCGTGAAAGGCTGACCAAACAGGCAAAAGTCAGCCCTGACGACCCGGCCATCTTTACGATTCTCGCAGATATTGCCTTTCATCAGGGCAAGCTCGATGAGGCCACGAATCATATCAACCGGGCTCTTGAGAACAAATCCGGGCCGACAGCCAATTTTGTTTTTGCAAAAATTCTGTTTCGCAAAGGCAATCTTGCCCAGGCTTTTGACCAGATGGGTACGGTTCTTGAGAGCATGCCCGACTCACCAGTGGTTTTTGAAGACTTTCAGTTTCTTTACTCGTGCAAAAACTATGGGGTGGCTACCGCTAAAAAGCTCGCCCGCAACACCAACTTTCTCAAGCGCGCTACCCCTGTAGCCGGCGGCAGTGATGTTCCTGAAGTGCCAGAAAGTCCGTTCGAGAATGACCCGACTCAGACGGTGGTGTTGCCATCTGAGCCCAAACCTCAACCGGCATCGGAAACCCCTTCGATCAACACCGCTGCACTGAATACCGGCAACGAAGACGATACCCTGCCCGACGACCCTGATTTAAATACCGGTCTGCCCGACGAAGACCCGGATATGGCCGGCAACATCGACAATCCTGACCTGACAACCGACCCCGACGATTTGCCAGACTCGGGCGAGCCCGTCGACCCATCTAAAATTGCCCCGCGCCCGACGCCGGTTTCCCCTGAACCGCCAACGGTGACCGTTGAGCCGCCAGAAACCGATCCTGAAACAGAAAACATCAAAAAGGCTGAATATTGGCTGAACCAGGCGGTAAAGCAATTCGAAAACCGCAAATACGACGAAGCTGACAACAACTGGAAAAAAGCAATCGAGCTGCACGCCGATCTGCCAGGCAAAGAAGAAATCAGGGCGAAAATCGACGCCAAATATGATCTTTTCAAGCGCTACAAGAAGGCAAAAGACCTTTTTGATCTAGAAAAATACGAACAGGCGCTGCCGACCTTCGAAGAAGCATACAAAGAAGAGCCTGAGCGCTTCAAAGAGGCGGCATTCAACATCGGCAAGATTTATCTGCTGCGGCCAGAGCCAGATTATGTTCAGGCCCTCAAGTATCTCGACGAAGTTCTGCAGCAGAAAGACCTCGACCCTCTGTTCAAGCGCGACATAGAATGGACAAAACTCGAAATATTCTATGGCATGGAGCGCTACGAGGATGCTGACGAGATTTTTCAGCGGTTCATGCGCGACGAAGAGGCATTTGCCCGCAATCAGGTCAACTTCAACCAGTTCCGCTATGGCCTTTGGTACAAGCTCAACAGCACATTGGTGCATGTTGGTTTCGGTATTTTTGCAGTGATGTTTCTGCTGGTATTCGCTCTCAGACTGCTGCCGGCAATAACCCTGTCGCTGTCAGACCCTCTGGTCGTTGCCAGACGCATGTTTGAGAAACAGAACTATACCAAGGCAATCAGCGTTGCCGAAAAGGCCCTCAACAAGAAGCAGCCGGTTCAGGTCGAGCGTGAATTTCTCGAAATTCTGGTTAAATGCCATTTTGAGTTGAAAAATTTCGTTCGCTGTCAGGAAAACGCCAGACTGATACTCGAAAAATTCCCCGGCAATACTATTGCCTGGGGCTTTCTCGCCAAAGCTTCAATGGCCAGTCACGACACTTCGAACGAAGCGATTGCAATGTATGAAACCATCTACAAGGAAAACCCGGCGAAATCTGAATATCTGCCGGTTCTCGCCAGGCATTACGCTCAGACAGGCAATACAACTGTCGAAGCCATGAACATTCTGTTCACCTACTACCAGACAGGCGGCAAAGAGCCACCAGTTATCACCGCCCTGGCAGAAGGTTACATTCAGAACCGCACCATGGGTAACGAGGTAATAACCGTCCTCGAAGAAGCTCTTAAAATTAAAGACAAAATCGAATATCGCGAACTGCTGGCGCGCAACTTCTCAAAAATCAACCGTTATGCAGACGCAGCACGCGAATGCATCAGGGTACTCAATGAAAATATAAACAATATGGGTATTCATGTTGTCTATACTTCATCGATGAAAAAGATGAACAAGGTTGCCGAGGCAATTGAACAATACAAGACCTTTCTGCAGCGCTACCCCGGGAACCCGCAGCTGACTGAAATTCTTAATGGCCTGAAGAAAGATTTGACCGCATTTGGCGGCGGCGATGACGACAGTCTGCCTCAGATTCCCGATGAACTGCCGATGCCCGGAATGCCCGAGCCTGGCATGGGCTCGCACGGTGGTGATCTTGACCTCGACAACTTTGTCGAACCACCGCCCGAAGGCTTTGAAATGGAAAGCAGAAGCGATATTCCGCTGCCTGATTTCCTTAAAAATGATGAGTATGCACCCGATGTGCTGCCAGACCCGATTAACTTCGCAAAACCAGGTCCTGAGAGACTGTCGCCGGCCGAAAATCGCAAAGGCACACCTGCTCCGCTGCCATCTATCGACCTGCCAACTCTTGACCCATTCGAAGAGAGCGAATCTTTGTTCGATGATTTTGCCAACGATCTGCCCGAAGAACTTGGCGGTCCCACCAAATCAGATGTGGCAGCAACCATCAACGATTTTTCCTCGCGAAATCAGATTCGCCCGGATGATCTGATGGCACCAGAACCACCACCGCCAGCTAAAACGCCGACAGAAAAGAAACCGGCCACTCAGGGTCTGGTAATGAAGCTGGCCGCGGCCCAGGAAAAGGCCAGAGCCCGTCGCTGGGATGAAGTCGTCTCGATACTGAGCTCAGATTTTGCCTCTGACCGCAACAAAGAAGCCGGAATCATGCTGGCCAATGCCTGGCTTGGCAAAAACAAGCCGATGATGGCTCTCGAAATCATCGAAACTCTCGATTTTGACCCGGAGCTGATGGACGATAACATCAAGGATGTTCTTTATCGAATCGGCACCGCGCTCGAGGTAGAAAAGAAACTCGATGAGGCACTGCGCATGTATGACCTTATCTGCAGCGTCGACATCAACTTTAAAGACGCCTTCGACCGCTCAGATAAAATTTACAGCCGCAAGAAGGCCGGTTAAAATTTGCCCATCAGCAGCTCGGCATTGAGGGCGAGACCTTCGACCCTGACGCCGGTGGCGCCGGCAAAGGTGTAGCCGGCACCAAATTCAAGAACGATATGTCTGGTCATCGGCAAAACTCCGACGATCATTGGTTCGAGAAAAGTAAACGAGCCTTTGTTGAATTCAAACCCTGATGCTTTGCTGCGCAGGCGGTAGGTTCCGACCCCGAACGAGGCGCGCCATTTGACGCGGGCATCTTCTCTGAATGAGTCTTCGAGAGTCAGGCCCGCCATTTCGAGATTGAACTTGAGACTTTCGCCGTTCAGGGTGCCGGTATAAAACACGACCCCGATTTCGGGGTCATAAAGCTTGCCGGCAAAGGCGCGAACGCCCCAGACATTCATATCACCGCCAAAATTCTGCGGCGCAGCTACCCGTTTGTATTTGGCTACCGGACCAATACCGTAGACGTATTCAGTACTTTTCGGCTGAGAATCCATGAGCAGCGTCGGACCGGTCAGACAGAAAGCCGCCTGACTGACGAAAAGACAGAAAAAAATGCCGAAAAACAGTTTTAACTTGCGCATGCTCGCCTTATCGACAGAATGAAACTTTTTTTTCAGGGCCGTACACAAGTTTCGCCTGCGAGGTTTAAAAAGGTTGCTTTGATTGCGCAAAAGTCGGTATATTATCATTCTGAATAACAGGCAAGGCTGCACTCGATGTATCAGTTAATCTGCCTCAGGAGGATAGAGTGAGTAACGACGTAGGCCCAACCCCCCTTGGGAAGTTCGTAATGTTCATGTTCGTAATCGGCTGTATTTTTGCCGCAGCCGTTTCGTTTTCGCCAGACCTGAAAAACCGCCTTTTCCCGTCAGATAACAGCGGTACCGCCGGGCAGACCTCCAGCAGCGGCAGTGACAGTCAGCCGATAACCGAGAAAGTAAAAGTTGAAGCCCCTGACACCGCAGGCGTAACTACGGTTCAGGAATATACCTATGTTCCGAACGAGTCTCTGCCAGCCGTCACCGGCGTCTCATCCTACAAATGGGATGAAGCTAACAAGGTGGTCGTGTTTCCGATCAACGTCTGGTTTGGCTGGCTGCCGATTATAGCTGCCAACAATGGTTTTGAACCTAACGAAGAGAGTGTCTTCTTCAAAAAATACGGTTTCAAAGTCAATCTCAAGCTGATCGACGACCCGATCGTCGCCCGCGATGCTTTTGCGGCAGGCGAATCGCACATTCTCTGGGGCACTCTCGATATGATCGCTCTCTTCGCCCCCGGCCTGATGAAAGACAGCCGCACTGCACCGCGAATTTTTCAGCAGATCGACTGGTCGAGCGGCGGCGACGGTATCGTCGTGCGCGGCAATATTCGCTCTATTAAAGATCTTGAGGGCAAAACCATTGTTTATGCCCAGAACAGCCCGTCACAGTATTTTATTACCAACCTGCTGATCAATGCCGGCATTCCGCTGAACAAGGTAACCCACAAATACACCTCGACGGCTTTCGAAGCTGCTGCAGCTTTTGTTGCCGACAAAAGCATTCACGCCTGTGTCAGCTGGGCCCCCGACATTTACACCATCCCCGAAAAGATCGCCGGCACCCAGATTCTTACCACTACCGCTGACGCCAACCGTCTGATCACCGACGTCTGGGCTGCCAGAGCCGATTTTGCCAAAGACCACCCCGAAGTTATCGAAGGCTTGGTAGCCGGCATCTTCGAAGGCATGACGATGCTGAAGAACGAAACCACCAAAACCCGCGCCTTTTCACACATGGCAGAAGGTTACGGCATGAAGCTCGAAGACATCAAATCCATGGAGCAGGATGCCTACATCACCAACTTCGCCGAAAATCAGAATTTCTTTCTCAACAAGAACAGCGCGACGAACTTTGAACGCACCTGGAAAAACATCATCTACGTCTATCGCGAACTTGGCCAGATTGGCACACCGGTTCGCTTCGACGAAGTCGTCGATTTCTCGGTCATCAAAAAATTTGTCGAAAAGGGCATGTTTCCTGAGCAGAAAGAGATTCAGGTCGCCCGTTTCGTTTCTACAAGCTACAAGAAGGTTTCAGCCGAAGCCCCGGTGCTTACCCAGACCGTCAGAATCAATTTTTACCCGAACTCAGACAACGTCTATGAACCTGAACACGATGAATTCGGCCAGGCAATTGCAAACACTCTGTATGACCCGACTGTCGATGCGACTCTCGAAAAGATCGCCCGCATGGTCGGTCAGTATGATCGCGCCCAGGTTGCCATCGTCGGGCACACCGACAGTTCGATGAAGGGCAAGGTTCCGGAAAAAGCTGTTAAAGATCTGTCGAGCGATCGTGCCAACTCGGTTCGCAGCGCGCTTGTCAGAAAATACAAATTCCCCCGAGAAAAATTCATCGTCGAAGGCAAGGGCTGGGACGAACCAGCAGACCCTGCTGACCCGATGAATCAGGCATTGAACCGGCGCGTCGAAATTCAGGTTTTTACCCCGGAAAAATAAAACTTCCAAAGGAGCTGGAAAATGTTTAAACGGTTGATGAATTTAATTAGAGGTTTCTTCAGTCTCTTTATCAAAGGGCTTGAGTCAAGCAATCCTGAAGCCCTCATCGAAGCCGAAAAGGAAAACCTGAGAAACCAGATTTCGCGGTTCAACGAAAGCCTGGCCAATCACGCAGCCTTCACCGAGCGCCTGATGCGCCAGGTCAAAACCCTGTCTGCCAAAGACAAGGAACTGACTGCTAAAATCACCGCCAACCTCAAGGCAGGCAACAACAAGGTTGCCGGTCAGCTGGCCCTGCAGCTGCAGACCGTTAAACAGCAGCTAGAAGAAAACCAGTCGCAGCTTGAAATTGCCGACAAGACCTTCAAGGATCTTGAAAAATCCAGAGACGTGGCCGTTCGCGAAGCCCAGATGAAAATAGAAAAGCTGCAGAACCTCGTCAGCGAAACCCAGATGCACGAAGCTCAGGCCGAACTCCAGGAAATGGCAAAAGGCATGATCGCTGGTATTGGCTCAAGCGGCGACACGATCAATCGCGTTACCGAACTGCTCGAAGAAAGACGTGACAAGGCCGTGGGCCGCTCACGCGTTGCCGCCGGCTCTTATGACAACTCAAACGTCACGATGAAAGAAGCCGAAATGGAAGCGCTCGGCGACGCCGCTCTGGCAGAATTCGCCGCCATGAACGGCATTTCAATGCCCGGCTCAGCACAACCGCTTGCCGAAACCGATTCCAGTGATGATGTTCCGCAGCGCGGCATGGGCCCGATGCAGAAAAACTGATAAGTGTTGAAGTAATTCAATATTCAATAAGGAGCAAGAGATGAATTTCAGAGGAAAGCTGTTTCTGGTTCTCATGGCCATGCTGGCCATCTGTTTTGGCGTTGTTCAGGCACAGGAAGCCGCGGTCGTAGAAGCACCCGATACCGAATCGGTCACCACGGTTAAAGAATACAAATTCGTACCCCGCGAAACCCTGCCCCCGGTAACCGGCGCTTCCGGCTACAAATGGGATGACAAAGAAAAAGTCGTCGTTTTCCCGATCAACGTCTGGGCCGGCTGGCTGCCGATCATTGCCGCCAACAACGGCTTTGCCCCGAACGAAGACAGCGTTTTCTTCAAGAAATACGGCTTCAAAGTCAACCTCAAACTGATCGACGACCCGGTCGTTGCCCGCGATGCATTTGCCAGCGGCGAAAGCCATATTCTCTGGGGCACCCTCGACATGATGGTGCTGTTTGCTCCCGAACTGATGAAAGACAGCCGCACTGCTCCCCGCATTTACCAGCAGATTGACTGGTCAAGCGGCGGCGACGGTATCGTCACCCGCTCAAAAATACGCTCTGTGGCCGATCTCAAAGGCAAAACCATCGTTTATGCCCAGAACAGCCCCTCACAGTATTTCATCAGCAACCTGCTGATCAACGCTGGTATCGGCCTCAGCGAAGTTACCCACAAGTATACTTCGACCGCATTCGAAGCCGCCGCAGCTTTTGTATCTGATCCGAGCATCGACGCCTGCGTCAGCTGGGCTCCGGATATCTACACCATCCCCGAAAAAGTTGCCGGAACCCGTATTCTGACCACCACTGCCGAAGCCAACAAGCTCATTGCCGACGTCTGGGCCGTACGCGCCGACTTCGCCCGTGACAAACCAGAAATCGTCAAAGGTCTGGTTGCCGGTATCTTCGAAGGCATGGACATGCTCGAAAACGCTACCACCAAAGCCCAGGCTTTCCAGTGGATGGCCGACGGTTATGGTATGAAGGTCGAAGACGTCAAAGCCATGGAAGCCGACGCCCACTCGACCAACTTTGCCGAAAACCGCGAATTCTTCCTCAACGCCAATAATCCGACCAACTTTGAACGCACCTGGAAAAGCATCGCCTATGTTTACAACCAGGCCGGCCTCGTAAAAGAAGCCGTTCCGTTCAATCAGATCATGGACTTCTCGATCGTTCAGGACCTCGAAAAAGCCGGCACCTTCAAGCACCACCAGGATAACTACGTCAGCAAGTTCGTGCCGACCACCTACAACAAGGTCAACGCTGAAGCCCCGATCATCACTCAGACGGTCAGAATCAACTTCTACCCGAACTCTTCGAATATCTATGAACCGGCCCATGATCTGACCGGCAATGCCATTCAGAACACCCTTTATGATCCCAACGTCGAAGCCACCCTCGACAAGGTCGCCCGCCTCGTCGGCGCCTATGATCGCGCTGTAGTTGCCATCGTTGGTCATACCGACAGTTCTATGAAGGGCAAGATTCCTGAGCAGATCGTTAAAGATCTCAGCCTGAACCGTGCTGAAGCGGTTAAAAAAGCTCTGGTCGACAAATATAAATTCGACCCGAAAAAATTCGTCGTTGAAGGCGAAGGCTGGAACAAACCCGCCGATACCGACAATCCGATGAATCAGGCGCTGAACCGCAGAGTCGAAGTCTCTGTGTTCCCGCCCGAAAGCAACTGATAAATACTGGCCGGGTGGGTTCATCCCACCCGGTCTGCCCGAGGAAGAAGCATGAAATTCACTCTGCATGAGAATTTTTTCGGAATAAGAACCGGCGTAAAGCTTGTCGATCAGATTCTGCTCGGCATTATTCCCATTTTTCTCATATTTCTGATCTGGGTGCTGGCCACATCCGGCAAGGCCATTACAGTTACGCTCCCAGAAGGAACTTTCGAAGGCTTTGAAAAAGCTCCGCCCGCTGACGGAACAAGATTTTCTGAAAGAGTTACGCTTTTTATAGATCAGAGCCGCCTCGAATACGCCGGCGAAAAAGATGAAGACCAGCAGACGAAGTTGATCAAAGCTGGTGAAAGCTTCAAACTGGGCAATATGCCCGCCAGAATTTTTGGCAAAGGCGTCAGAATCACTCTGCCGCCAGGCAAAATCGTCGGCCGCGAAAAAGTTGCACCGCCACCGGCGGCGGCTGAAAAAAAACCGGATCAGACGAAGGCTATAGACAGCCAGATGCCTGCCAGTTCTTCTTTGTCTGAAAATATTTCACAGCCGGTTTCAGAAACTACCCCGAATATTGGCCACACAAAGACCTCGGGTGAAGGCGAAGCTCAGCCCCCGGTATCGGTCGCCCCGAAGAGTTCACCAGACACAAACACTGCAGATACAAAAGCTGTGCCGGCAACTCCAAAATTCATTTACCGCTACGAAGTAGTCGAAACCAGAATTATCAGCCCATCGGTGCTGCCAAGCCCGGGCGAAGTTTCACGCTCTTTTCCGTCTCTCTGGTCAAACCGTTATCTTCCCAAAAACATTCTTTACAGCTTTCTGCGTGTCGGTGCCGGGTTTATTGTCGCATTCATCGTTGTTTTCCCGATGGCACTGCTGATGGGCACTTTCAGTAAATGCAAAGCTATTGTTGCACCACTGATGCTGTTTGGTGGCTACCTGCCAATTCCTGCTCTCGTGCCACTCTTTATGATTCTGTTCGGCACCAATGAGCTGCAGAAAGTCATGTTTCTGGCTTTCGGCTTCGCTATTTATCTGCTGCCACTTTTTGTTAAATCGCTTGAAGAAGTCGACAACGTCTATCTTCAGACCGGCTACACTCTGGGTGCCAATAAATTTCAGGTTCTCAACAATATCCTCCTCCCAATCGCCCTGCCCAACATTTTTGATGCGATGCGACTCGGCTTCGGCATTGGCTGGGGCTATATCATTCTTGCAGAAATGGTAGACATGGGCAGTTTCGGCGTCGGCACCCTGATTCTTACGAGTCAGAGACGAGGGCCACGCGAAGATATTTATCTGGTACTCATCGCCATCGTTCTGATGGCATTCATCACCGACAAAATATGGGACAAGGTCGGGCAGCAGCTGTTCCCTTACAGGAGTCAGAAAAGATGAGCGATCAGCAGCAAAAACCTTCATTGTTCAGAAAAATCGCCGGCTATTTTGTGCGCTTTGGTGATGAACCGGTTGCACCTCAGATTCCAGACCGTACCAAAGCTCAGAATCAGGTACCTGCAAAAATCGGCAAAACCGAAGCAGACGAACAGCATGAAAAACCCGCCACTTCGCCAGTAAGGCCTATCGGCACAGAAAAGACTGAAGATTTTCCTTTCCCTGGTGCAATGGCACCTGTAAGCGAACAAGAAAAACCAGCAGCGGTCGAATCTGCAGACAGGCCGACAAAACCAGCTGTTTCAGCAGAGCCCCATATTTCAGGGGGAGAACCTGCTGATGCCG
>CAZFUG010000100.1:0-2376 GCA_964522035.1 uncultured bacterium | reverse complement strand
CTGCACAAGCCAAAATACCCGCCGATTGTCACTTTCCGCAACGTGACCAAAGTTTTCAACCCTGGAACTCGTAATGAATTCATGGCCCTGAAAAATATTTCCTTCGAGATCGAGGACCTGCCGGACATCGGCGAATTTATTGCCCTGGTCGGCCCATCTGGCTGCGGCAAGTCTACCGTTCTCAACCTGATTCAGGGTTTTCAGGAAGTCGGCCCGCCGACCCTCGGCGAAGTTCTGGTGCGCAACAAACCGGTTACCGGCCCGGGCCGTGACCGCGGCATGATTTTTCAGAAATACAGCTCTTTTCCGCATCTGACAGTATTGCAGAACGTAATGTTCGGTCTGCAGCTCAACCGCGAAAGTCTCGGCTACTCTGAGCAGGTCATGGAAAAACTGTCACGCGAAATGATCGCCAAGGTCGGCATGAAGGGGCACGAAAACAAATTTCCATACCAGCTTTCGGGTGGTCAGCAGCAGCGTGTCGCCATTGCCCGCACTCTTGTTCTCAAGCCGCGCATCATTCTGATGGACGAACCGTTTTCAGCTCTTGACGAACCGACACGTATCGAGATGCAGGAATTGATAACCTCGCTCTGGCACGAGGTCGAAGCAACGGTTTTCATCGTCACCCATTCGCTGGCAGAAGCAGTATATCTCAGCGACCGCATTTTCATGTTTCAGGCCAACCCCGGCCGTCTGGCCAGTCAGATCGCCATAACCCGCGATATGATCGGCAAATACGACGGCATGACGCCGCTTGAAGTTCAGGAAAGCCCGAAATTCAATAATTTTCTTAAAGAAATTACCGACGAATTCATTAGAATTGGTGGTTCAGCATAATGGCACCTTATCGCAAGCCCGGTTATTCTGACTATCTCAGCGAGGCCTTCAACGCCGGCCTTGTCATCAAAGGCATGGGCGAGATACCGGTCAACAAACTCTTCATTCTCGGCTCATTCATTCTCGGGTTCAGCAACCCGGGTTTCTGGTTTCTCGGCCTGGCTCTTGAATTCGTGTATCTCTGGTATCTTTCTTCAAACCCGCGATTTCAGAGATACGTCGAAGGCAAGCAACTCGCAGAGATCCAGCAGTCACGCTCCAGCAAGATGAATGAGGTTATCGCCAGTCTGACCCCAGACAATCATTCTCGCCTTAAAAGGTTAAATGCAAGCCTTGCCGAAATCAACAAGCTGATGAACTGGAACACCGACGATGGTTCAGGATTCATGAATACCAGCAAACAGGCCACGCTTAACCAGCTGCCGTCGATTTTTCTCAAGCTTCTGAAAACGAAGCAGCTTATCGAAGAGAGCCTGCACCGCACCAAAGCCAACGAAATCAAAAGTGAAATCAAAAAACTCGAGCAGCAGATAACCCCCGATATCAGCCAGGCTCTTGCCAAGTCTCTGCAGGGCAACATCGAAATTCACAAAAAACGCCTCGACAATCTCTCGGCCGCCAAAGAAAACGAAATGCTCGTGGAAATGGAGCTGCAACGCATCGAAAGTCAGCTGCAGATGGTGCGTGAAGGCATCGCCCTCGACAGCAGTCCCGAATCTTTCAGTTCCAACATCGACCATATCAACAATACTCTCGACGAAACCCAGAACTGGATCAACACCCATACCGACTTCCTGCGCAAACTCAGCGGGCCACCGCTTGAAGACCCCGTCTTCGAAAGCGACAGCGAACCGGTTACACCGCCACCGACAAGAGAAACCGAGTAAAGGAAAAACATCATGGCAAGTTACCCCCAGTGGGCCAGCGAAATGTCCGAAATTTTCAAAAGCGGTTCAATCAGCCAGTTTTTGCTCTACGGAAACATCGATGACTGGGTAACTTACGCCGGAGAGGGCAATCAGGCCCTGCAGTGCCTTTCTTTAAAAGACTTTCTCACACGCATCATGTTTGCACCATTTGAAGTCGTTCTCACCTACGACCGTGGGCACGGAATCAGAGCCAGTAAAGGCGGCGAACTGTTTTTCAATTTTCTCAAGGCATACGACAGCTTTCACCGAACCGGTTTCGCCACCAGCGCCGGCGGTGACATAACTGCCGATTCGGCCAACTCATTGCCCAAAGAGCCTAAAAAGGCGCTGGCACTGATTGACCGTTTTATCAGACATGGTCTGGTGCGTATGACCTCTGATAAAAGCGGCAAAGCGGTTGCCAACCCGATGCGTATTGCCGTCATTATCGACTACGCACAGTATCTGCTGCCGCGTGCCGAAATCGCCTATACCAGCGCCGAATCTGTCGAAACACTTATTCGCGTGCTCGACTGGGCATCTGACCCGAATATCAACAGTGCTTATGTCAGCACCTGCCTGATTGCAGAGAATCTTAATGATGTTAACCGACAGCTTGTCGAAAACC
>CAZFUG010000099.1:0-14265 GCA_964522035.1 uncultured bacterium | reverse complement strand
GGGCTTCGAACATCTCAAAATGTATTTTGTCGCCTGTCTGCCGGACGAGGAACAGGATGATCTAGACGCAACCGTTAATCTGATCGAGAAAGTCACGCGCCAGGCCTCGGGCACGGCATCAGTTTCTGCCGCTTTTTCAATATTTGTTCCCAAAAATCACACCCCCTGGGCAGAATTGCAGGCCCCAGGCAGTTATGAAATAAAAAAGACCATGAAATATCTCAAAGAGCAGTTGAACCGGCTGCCGGGTTCTATGAAAGTCTCTTTCGAAAGCCCGCAGGAAGCGATGCGGCAGGCATATCTGTCGCGCGTTGGGCCAGAACTGGCAGAGATTTATGCACGGGAGGCACAGGAATGTCGCGAAAATCAGCTATTTGCGCGCAATCAGTTTTCCGCACTGGAATTCTGATAACAATTCTGGCGGCGGTTCTGCTGCTGTCAGGCTGCTGCAGCAGAAACACGCCGGAATCTGAAAATCCGCCGAAGAGAATCGGCCTGATGATCACGCCACGGGGATTGAATGACAAGGGATTCAATGATTACGCCCTCGATGGACTCAAAGAGGCAGAGAAAAAGCACAACATCGAGTCGGTCATCATAGAACCCGCTACCATGCAGGACCCGGAAGCTTCGCTGCGCTTTTTCGCCGGGCAGAAATTCGATGCCATCATCGCGGTCGGCGGTGCTTTCGTTGACGCTATTCGAAAAATAGCGGCAGAAAGGCCTGATCTGCCATTTTTCATCATCGATTCAGATCTGGACGAGAAAAATATCAGGGGCATTTCTTTTCGTGAAGAAGAGGGTGCCTATCTGTGCGGCTATCTCGCTGCCAGAGTCAGCAAAACCGGCAAAATCGGTTTTATCGGTGGCGTAAAAATACCGGTTATCGAAAGATTTGCGGTTGGTTACCGCACTGGAGCCGCAGACGCAGCCAGTTCGACCCAGGTTGTCGAAGAATATGTCGCAACTGATTTTTCCGGGTTCAACAATCCAGAGGCGGCCGGCAGCATTGCCGACAACCTTTACCGCACCGGCTGTGATGTCATTTTCCCTGCAGCCGGGGCTTCTGGACTCGGAGTCATCTCTTCGGCAGTAAAGGCCAGATCTTATGCAATCGGTGTCGATATGAACCAGGATTCGCTGGCACCAGGCCTGGTACTTACAAGCATGCTGAAAAGGGTTGACCTTGTGGTTGAAACCATAGTTGCCAATATCTGTGCCGGGCGCAAACCCGACTACATCAGGCGCTCTTACGGGCTCGCCGATAACGCCATCGGGTTGACTGATTTTCAGTTAAGTTTTAAAGTTGTTGGCGAAAACCTGATTCAGGAATTGAATGAGCTGCGCCGTGGCATCATCGAAGGCAAAATCAAAACCGGCGTGAAAGAAAACTGATTATATGGACAACCGACCAATAGGCATATTCGACTCTGGCGTTGGCGGGCTGACGGTGTTCAAGGAAATACGTGAACTGCTGCCGGCCGAGAATCTGATCTATTTCGGCGATACTGCCAGGGTTCCGTATGGCGGCAAGTCGGTGCAGGTGATTCAGAAGTTTGCCTCGGAAATCGCTCATTTTCTTGAAATGCAGAACGTGAAAATGATCGTGGTTGCCTGCAATACCGTTTCAGCGATCGCCCTGCACAAACTCAGATCTGAAACTACTTTACCAGTAATCGGGGTTATCGACCCGGGGGTCAGGGCAGCGATAAAAGCTGCCGGCACCGGAACCGTCGGTGTTATCGGCACCAGAGCGACAATTAACTCAGGTGCTTATCAGGAAAGGCTCAGCCGGCTGCGCAGCAACATCAAAGTCGTTGCCCGTGCATGCCCACTGCTTGTTCCGGTAGTTGAAGAAAATCTGATGAATTCAGAAATTGCCCGGCTGACTCTTGAAATGTATCTGGGCGATTTCAAAAAAATCGATATCAGTGCCATGATTCTGGCCTGCACCCATTACCCGCTGCTGAAGAAGCATATCAGCGACTTTCTCGGCGAGAAGGTCACTCTGGTTGATTCAGCCTGCGAAACGGCGCGTGAAGTTAAAGAAATGCTGGCGGCACGTCGCATCTCGATCGAAGAAGTTAAACGGGGAAAAGAACAGTTTTTTGTCACAGACAGCCCGGAGAGTTTCGCTGCCATTGCTTCTGACTTTCTTGGTCGGCCCCTTTCAGGGGACTGCATCACTCACTCGTGGCAGAATGATTTTTAGCTTCGCGCTCTTTTGTTGACTTGGCAGCCCCTGTGGTTGAAAATAGCAAAATGGAACAGAAAACTTTTCAGTGCCCGCGCTGTCGCGAAATGAACTACCCGATGGTGGAATTCTGCCGCCATTGCGGTGAATCGTTGCACGGGCAACCGAAAAATACCAATCAGACCCTGATGATAAAGTGGATACACCACCTAATCGACGCCATGTTCTGGATAGTCGACGAATCGGTGCGCTGGTGGGAAATCGGCAAACTGTCGATTCAGCTCAAAACGCTGAGAAGACGGCGTGCCGGCATTCTGGCCGCCATAGAAGCCGACGAAGCCGCAGGGCGCGAAACAGTTACCGAGCAGAAACAGGCGCTGATAGGCGTAACTGAAGAACAGAACCGACTGGCAGGTCGCGAAGAGTTTTTGCGCAGCCGTTGCTGGGCAATGACGCCTGAGTTGCTTTTTCTCAGCCTTTTCTGCCTGTTTCTTTACGGTCTGATCGGGCTGAATCCTGGTCGAACATTTTTGCCACGCAAGGTTTCAGAACCCGGCATTTTCAGCGGCCAGGTAAGTCGCGTCAGAGATCTGCCATTCACTGGCCATACAGTCGTAACCTGCGCCAGATGGTTCAATGATCGCCTTTTTATTGGCGGCGACGGTGGGTTGACTTCGGTCGACCCGCTTACCGGAACAGCCTCGCCCGCCTCTGAACTGCCCGAAGACTTCTTTGTGCGCGACATCGAAATTGACGAAAACCGCATGTTCGTTGCCGGCTTTTCGGGTATCTACGTGCTTGAAAACACGATCATGAAGCCATATTACCATCAGAATCAGCTACCGGCAAAGCTGATCAACTCGGTTGCGGTTTCCGGCCCTGAAAATCTGCTTATCGGAACCGTCGGTCGCGGCATGTTACGAGGCAGCAGCGACGCAGCAGTCTTTGTGCTTGGCACCCAGAACCGCACCATCAAGGACTTTGGCCGTCAGGGCAACGAGCTATGGCTTCTGCATGAAGATGGAATTCTTACAGGCCGGGCCGACAGTTTCGAACCTCTCAATCTGCAGGTTCTCGCGGGGCGGCACCTGCGCTGTATGGTTACCACCGACCGAAACGTCTTTATCGGCACCGATCAGGGTGTAATCGCCGGTTATCGCAACTCGCGCAACTGGGTCTGGACAATACTTTCTGCCGGCAAACCTGGTTACATCAACGATATAGCCGTGTCTGGCGACGTTCTTTTTGTCGGCTCGGACGAAGGAGTCTTTCGCTTCAACAAAGGACGCATGGAAAGGCTTTCAGCGATCCCCTGTCAGGCACTCAGCATCGGTCTGAATTTTCTGGCGGCCGTGAACGCCGACTCGATCATGCTGTTCTATTTTTCACCGGCACCCGGCGATGCAAATGCCAGGCTTTTTGGCCCCATACCAGAAATCGGAACTTACACGCCTTCATTCCCGATGGTTCCGGTATTGCCGGCGACCAGGCTGCAATACGGTCGCCTGCCGGATTTCGGGCTTCTCGAAACCGACGACAAACTGCCTCTGACACAGAGCCAGGCAGCAACAGAATCCTGGGCACCTGATCAAAAGCCATTCGTCGCTCTGCCGGCCGAGCTGCAGAAGCCAATATTCTCTGATACAGTGCAGTATGGAGGACGCTATCTGCTGTCTACAGAAAACCGCGGAATATGGTCTTATGATGGCAGCAACTGGTCGCAAATAGATGGTGTAAGCCAGATCGGAGTTGCCAATCTTGTTAAAAACCAGCAGACCTGCTATGCCTGGGGGCCAGAAGCCGGCATTTTCAAAATAGAAAATGGCAAAGGCGTTCAGCTCGCCGGCCCCGAAAAAACCAGACAGCTGGTGCATATCTTTGCCGACACCGACGAAACACTGCTGCTGCTTTTTGCTGACGGTTCGATAAAAACTCTGGCTTTTGGCGAAATTCGCGAACTGTTCGGGATTCCCGGGGAATTCAAAGGCGATTTCAACTCGGTCTGGAAAATCAACGGACGTTATCTGGTCGTCGTTGACAAAGGTGTGATGATACATGAATCAGAGCGCCAGTGGAATCTGGTATTTTTTAAAGGCAATATTGACGCGGCCAGAATCGCGGCGGTTGAACCCGGCGACCATGACAACCTTTATATCGCCCTGAACGATGGCAGAATTTTTGAATTCAAAAACGAAAAGCTCGACTTTATAGGAGTCATCACCGATCAGCCAGTATCGATGAATTTTTCGGGGCTGCTGTGGATCGCAACCCGGGAAACCCTGTTCTTTCTTGAAAACAACAGTTTTGTGCCAACTCCCTTTAGAGCCACAGACAAAATTCTTGGGGCCTTCCCGGTTGCTGACAGCAAATCGATTCTTGTATTTACCGGTTCCGGGGTAAAGACACTGGCTGGACGACAATGAATTTTAAAAGTAAAATTGCTCCTGTGAAAAGAAAAAGCTGCCGATAATTACAGGGTCTGACCCTCACCCGGAATTACTGAACAACCTATGACCAAGGAATATCTGCCGGTATTTGCTGAAGAAATCTTCATCGTCAACCTTTACGGTACCGATGAAGAAATCGAGGAATTCAATGAACTGATGAAAGCGACGCAGGTTGAAAAAAACCTGATGTCGATGGCACTCATCATTGAAGAAATCAAACGGCGAAACTTTCTAAAAATCAGCTGGCACTGCTGCTGGCGCTGCCAATACTACCAGAACTGCAAAATCAACTGGTATCGCGGCGAGCGCAACATGGCCATGCGCAACTGCTGCACTTACTGCCAGAACTTCTGGGACTGCCACAAGAAATTCTGCGCCGACAACAAAGTAAGTCAGGAACTTCCGGAAATCTGAAACGGGTCGACACGCCGCCCGACCATGACAATCAGCTCTGAAATCCGCAGTTTTTACAACAGATTTTTACTGCCTGCGATGATTGCAGGCTTTGTCTGCCTGACCGGCACAACCAACGCCGCCGGCCTGTCACTCCAGGGGCCATCTGGTTTTATTCAGGTCCCTTCTCACAAAACCGTCGAGGCCAAAGGTGTCGAGCTGGCGATGCATAACCGCCTGTATCAGGTTCCCGGAACCAATACCGAAGGTTATCTTACCCACATGGCGTTCGCTTTTTCACCGTTTCGCGACCTCGAACTCGGCCTGCAAAAGGCCGTAGACTCAAGAAACAGTGCCCTCGACCCAGATCCCACACTGAATTTCAAAGTAAGACTGCCGTCAATCGGTGAAGGGGAGTTTTCTGAAGTAGCTGTCGGGGCTGTGTTTGACACAAATCCCAACAACTATCACACGATGTATTTTTCGATCGGCGGTTTTGGCCTTGGCTGGAACTTCGGCGGCAACCCCGGCAGCGGCATGGCCAATTTCGGTCGTTACAACCGCGGCAAGAAGGAGCCTGAATCATTATGTCTGCTCATCGGCGCTGAATTTCCCGGGCGCAAACCTGGTGAGCGCGGTTACAAAAGCCAGTATCTTCTCGACTATAATGGCGATGTCGTTTCTGCCGGCTGGCGCTACAGTTCACACCGAGGTTTCTGGCTTGACATCGCGGTCCACAGTCCCAGCAGTTACGACCAGTTTTACGATTACCGGCCACTTATCGTGGGTCTGGGTGCCAATTTCTAAAATTTGCTGCCATCGTCTGAATCCTGATATAATTTGCCATTCCTGATCAGGAGGATGGCAAGATGAGGCTTTTTACCGCAGAGGAAATGCGTGCCGCCGACCGGCATGCCATTGAAAAAGTAGGCATTCCGGGCACGGTTCTGATGGAAAATGCCGGCATCAAGTCGCTGCTGACGATCGAAAAGATTCTCGGCGGGCTCAAGGGCAAGAGATTCACCATAGTCTGCGGCCGCGGCAACAACGGCGGTGACGGGCTGGTAATCGCCAGGCATCTTTTCAACAACGATATCCCCGCCCATGTTTTTATCACCGCCACCCCCGAAGAAATGACACCAGACGCCCGCCTGAACTGCGAAATTCTTCTCAGAACCGGGATTACGCCGGTTCTGCTTAAAGAACCACAGGATATAGACCGACTGCGCATTGCGATGGAATTCTCAGAATGTCTGATCGACTGTCTCTATGGCACCGGCATCAAAGGCGACATTCAGGGATTTCATGCCGATGTGATCAGAGCTATGAACGACACCCGCGCCACCCGCATCAGCATCGATCTGCCATCTGGCCTGTGCGCTACCACCGGCAGACTTTCAAACCCAAGCTTCAACGCCAACTATACCGTCACCCTCGGGGTTCCAAAGGTCGGGCTGTTTGTGCTGCCCGGCAAACGGGCTGCCGGCGAAATATGGATCGCCGACATCGGGCTGCCGGCAATTTCAGCGGCCAGCCCGGGTTCAACCCATTTTCTCGTTACTTCCGGGCTGGTTTCGGCTCTGTTGCCACAGCGCGATGACTGCATCCACAAGGGCGATGCCGGCAAACTGCTTATTATGGCTGGCTCTGAAGAATACCAGGGGGCTGGCGTCATGGCTTCGTTTGGCGCACACCGCTCCGGCACCGGCATCGTCACCCTGGCTCTGCCAGATTGTCTGCAGGGCAGACTCAACTGCCAGGTTCTGCCCGAAACTATTCTGAACTATCTGCCTTCATTCGATGGCGGCCTGTCGCTTTCGGCTGAAAAATGTTCAGAGCTTGCCGGACGTTTCAGAACTATTCTTGCTGGCCCTGGCTGGGGCCGGGGTGCCACGCGCTCGGCCAGCCTCGCCAATCTTCTTGAAAGCTGGACTGGCGTTATGGTGCTCGATGCCGATGCTCTCAACATGCTTGCCGACACCGACCTTCTGGCAAAATCGCAGGCCCGCATCATCATCACTCCGCATCTCGCTGAAATGGCGAGACTCTGCCAGACAACGGTCGCCGACGTCGCCGAGAATCAGGTCGAAATCGCCCGCAAATTTGCCGGCAAAAATCGTGTAACCGTGGTGCTTAAATCGGCAATAACCGTAATTGCAGACCACCGTGGTGTCAGTTATATCTGCAGCCGACCAAACAGCGGTCTTGCAAGGGGCGGTTCCGGCGACCTGCTTTCTGGTATTATTGCAGGCCTTGCTGCCACCGGAATTCCTGAGTTGCATGCTGCCATTGCCGGCGTTTTTCTGCTTGCTGAAGCGGCAGATCTTACCCGGGCCGAGCTTGGAGCCGATGCCATGTCAATTTCTGAAGTTGCTTCGTTTATTCCGAAAGCATTCCGCAGTCTGCGTGGCGAAAATGCCGGTGAATCGCGCTGATCAGATTTTGCCATGAAAATAGCAAAAACTATGGAATTTTTTCGGGGCACAGTGCATAATTAACACAGCAAACAAACCCATAAAGCAGGTATAACACTTGATAGGAATAACATTTATCGGTTCGGGGAGCAAAGGCAACGCGGCACTGCTTGAGCTTGAAGGGCGCAATTATCTTCTGGACGCCGGTCTGTCGTGCAAAAGAATCAAAGATTTTCTCGATCAACGGCAGCTTGATTTTTCTGATATCTCAGGGATCTTCGTCACGCACGAACACGATGACCACATCAAGGGCCTGCGCGTTCTATTGAGCCGCACCGGTGAAATTCCAGTTTACACAACCCGGGGCACTTTGTGTGCCCTCGCCTCTAAAGGGCTTGAAATAAAAAACCACGTCGAACTTCTATACGGTCGCCAGCTTGAATTGAGCGGCTGCCGCTGCCTGCCGTTCAAAGTGCCACACGATGCTACCGAGCCTGTCGGGCTCAGATTTGAGAGTTCCAGCAAGATAATGACCCTTGCCACCGACCTCGGGCACGTCACACCTGAAGTTCTCGAACATATGAAAGATGCTGATCTGGTCTGCGTCGAAAGCAATTATGACGAAGACATGCTGCGGACCAGTTCTTACCCTGCCTGGCTGAAGCGTCGCATCAGAAGCCCAATGGGGCATCTTCCCAACGAGGGGGTTCGTGGCATTCTTTCGCGCATGAGCAAGGTTCCCGAAGTTCTGGTTCTTATGCACATCAGCCAGGAATCGAACACTCCGGAACTTGCCAGAGATGCCCTTGAAACCTTTTTTTCAAACTCAGGGGCCAGATTCAGAAGTGCACATCTGAGCATCGCCACCCAGGATGAGGCTGGCGAGAGACTTACAGTGGGCTCGCCTTTGCCGGCAGGTCTGAAAAAACATCTTATAAACAGGTCAGAGCCTACCGCAGAAAGAAAAAGAGCTGCCGCCAGATGAAGGTTGAAATTCTCATGCCCGGTAAGATCGCTGACAAGCCCTATCAGAAACTGATAGAGCTTTATCTCGAGCGTTGTTCAAGAAGATTGCCGGTTGAGATAGTCAATTGCCGCAATGAAGATGAACTGCTGCGGCGTTTATCAGGCCGCGAATGCATTGTTGCTCTTGATGAGCATGCGAAGTGCCATAATACCAGCGGTTTCTGCCAATGGCTTGAAGCAAAAATAAACTCAGGGGTAAATCGCATGACTTTCTGCCTTGGCGCGGCAGACGGGCACGATCCTCGGGTAAGAGCAGCCGCTACCGAATTCATATCTCTTTCGCCGCTTACATTAAACCATCAACTGGCACTTCTGGTAATAGCCGAGCAGCTTTATCGCGCCGTTTCAATAATGTTCGGGGAGCCTTATCATAAAGCATGACCAGCCTGGACCCAAAAAAAATTGCGAAAATCAGTCATCTGGTGCATGAATACTCAGGCATCATGATCGAACGTGTCACTTCCAGACAGGCTGAGAAAAAGATTCTCGACCAGATGGCACGCTACAAGGTCAACTCGATCGACGATTACATACGCATTCTTGAAACCTGCAACCATAACCCGCTGGCGATGGATGATCTGATTGCCGACCTGACGGTAAGCGAAAGCTTCTTTTTTCGTAACCCGGCCCAGTTCAATTTCATGCTTGAAGTGCTGCTGCCAGAGTTTTTCACCCTGCACGGCTACCAGTTTCCGTTCCGTATCTGGAGCGCAGGTTGCTCACGCGGCGAAGAAGCCTACTCGGTGGCGATGCTTGCCAGATACTTTCAGAGCCGGTTCCCCGAAGCGAGATTCTCGATCAATGCCGGAGATATAAATTCCAGAAATCTGCAGCTGGCACGTGAAGGCTTTTTCAAAAGCCGCTCGTTGCGCGATAAACTGCCGGAGTTTGAAGAACGATTTGGCATGAAACTGGGCAAATCTGACTCAGACGGAAATTGCAGAGTTTCTGAAGACCTGCGGAATATGGTAGAATTTCAGCGGTTGAATTTAAAAAACCTGCAGAGCTTGCAATGCCTAACAGGGTCAGATATCATTTTCTGCAGAAATGTTCTGATTTATTTTGATGAGAATCTGAGAAATCGTCTTTTCGAAGAGTTTTTCAAGTATCTTAACCCTGGAGGCGTGGTTTTCCTGGGCGAAACCGAGTGCATGCCGACCGGTATTGGCGGCTTCACGATGGTAAGCCATAAAAACAGCTATGCTTACCCGAAACCCTTATTATCAAAGCAGAAGACATGACTGAAACACGAAAAATCAAGGTTCTGATTGTTGATGACTCTGCCTTCATGCGCACCGCAATCGAGCGCATGCTTCAGACCGATCCCGGCATCGAGATTGCCGGTTCAGCCGCCAATGGTCGTGAAGCCGTCGAAAAGGTTACGAGGCTCAAGCCTGATGTCGTGACCATGGACGTTGAAATGCCGATCATGGATGGCCTGCAGGCTCTGAAAGAAATAATGAGAATATGCCCGACTCCGGTTCTCATGGTAAGTTCTCTTACCAAAGAGGGAGCCAAGGTGACTCTCGATGCTTTTGAACTTGGCGCCGTAGATTACGTGCCGAAACCAGGTTCAACTCTTTCTGCGACCATTCTTACCCTAAAAGACGATCTGCTTCACAAAATTCATGCGGCGGCCAGCTGCAAACCGCAGGCGATCAAGCTTGAATATTCTCAGGCGCGCCGCGGGCCCAAGAAAAATACTACCAACACAGACGAAGTCATCAATCGTGCCATCTTTATCGGGTCATCTACCGGCGGCCCACCGGCGGTTCAGAAGATTCTGACTCTGATAGATCCGGCACTGCCGGCACCCATTATTATAGCTCAGCACATGCCCAAGGCCTTTACCACCGCTTTTGCCTCAAGGCTGAACATGCTTTGCGGCATCAGGGTTAAAGAAGCCTGTGACGGCGAAACATTGCAGAACTCGATTGCCTACATCTGCCCGGGTGACCATCAGACACGGGTCAGCCGTTCCCTTGACGGCCGCTGCTGTTTTTCGGTCACCCCGAATTCAGTCGAACAGGACAGATTTGCCCCCTGCATAAACACCCTGTTTTTTTCTGCCGCCAAAGAATTTGCCCACAAATGCATTGGCGTCATCCTTACCGGCATGGGTGAAGATGGTGTGCGCGGCATGAAGAATATCAAGCTTATGGGTGGGCTCACCATTGCCCAGGACCGCAACTCTTCGGTCGTTTATGGCATGCCGAGAGCCGCCCTCGAACAGGAAGCTGCCGTGCGCATTCTCAATCTCGAAGAGATCGCCCGCGAGATCGAGCTTTCGGTCAAACTTTAAAAACACTCAGGAGAACTCTTGTGACTTTCAATACAGACGAACTCATGGAAATGGCCATTCAGATCGAAAAAAATGGCAAAGAATATTATGGCCTGATGACCGAGAAATCGAAAAACCCTGAAGTTAAGCAGGTTTTTGAGTATCTTGGCCGCGAAGAACAGAGTCATCTCGAAAATTTTGTCAAAATCCGTGAAAGACTTGCCAAAAGTCAGGCTGAGAACGAGTTTGAAATTGCAGATGAGTATAATACCCCCGAAATGTTTGGTTATCTCAATGCCATGTTCGATGGCCGGGTTTTTCCAAACCTGCGCTCACATGCTGAAATAGCCAACGAAATCAATACCGATGAACAGGCGATTTATCACGCCATCGGTTTTGAAAAAGATACGGTTCTGTTTTTTCAGGAAATTCTCAGCATTCTTGGCCCATCTGATCAGAACAAAGGTCTGGTTGAAGAATTGATCCGCCAGGAAAAAATCCATATCGCCAGACTTTACACACTGCTTGGCAATATAAAATAAACCATGCCCGGAATCAGAAGCCGCAAAAGATGGCTGGGCCTGAGACTGCCTCAGGGTGCAGAAACCCTGGTCTCAGTATTTCTGCTGCTGTTTGATGCCCTGCTGCTTAATCAGGTATTCACCCTGACCTTCACCCTCTGGTTGCGATCCGATCCGCAGATACAGCTTTATCTCGATTCTTATCTGCATGTGCGCTGGATAATGCTGGCTCTTTATGTCTGTTTCGGCATGCTTTCAGGCATCTTCAATATCAGAAAGCTGACAGCCGCATCAGATATCTTTTCGCACACTTCCAGCGCCCTGATCGCTTCATTTATCGGCTTCAATTTGCTTGCCTTCTTTTCGCGTGCCGTTGCCTATTACGCCTACACGGTCCCACGTCCTATCTTTCTGCTGGCAACCGGTTTGAGCATCTTCGCGGTCTTTGCTCTGAGGGTGCTGCTGACGATGTTTCTAAAGCCACACCCACGATTGCTAAGAGCGATTATTATCGGCGATCAGTCAGAGGGCCGGCGCATTATCAAGCACTTTCACCGTCGCGGCGGCGTCAGGTTCAGAATCGTTCACACCATGACTTCTGACCAGCTGCCAGACCTGGCCTCTGAAGTCGTTTTCCGTCATGCTCACGAAGTATTTGTCACCGACCCGAACCTGAATCTCGACAGTTTCTGGGCACAGATATACTACAGCCGCAAAGAGGAGCCCCATGACTTCAAGGTGCGCATTTCGATCGACCCGCGCAAAGCTGCCGGCACTGTGGGCTTGCAAAGCCTTGAAGATGTTCCTCTCATAACAATTACCTCAAGACCCCTGACTTCACTGGAGCGCTTTGTAAAAAGAGTTTTTGACATTTTATTTTCGGTATTCGCTCTTCTTATAAGCATGCCAGTGATGATCACCACCGCAATTCTTGTCAGAATAGATTCACCTGGCCCGATTTTTTACAAACAGAAAAGGGTAGGCCGGTTCGGCAAAGAGTTCGATGTGCTCAAGTTCAGGTCGATGCGAGTTGGCTCAGAAGCAAAGTCGGGGCCAACAGTTTCAAATGCAGACGACCCTCGTGTTTCACCGCTTGGCAAGTTTCTGCGCATCTTCGGCATCGACGAACTTCCACAGTTTTTTCTCGTTCTGACCGGTGAAATGTCGGTAGTGGGGCCGCGCCCGGAAAGACCGTTTTTTGTCAAAGATTACTATGAATTTCAGGGGCGACGCCTGGCCGTCAAACCCGGTGTTACAGGCCTGGCAGCAGTAAACGCCCGCTATTATCTGAGGCTTGTCGACAAAGTTACCTACGACTATTACTATCTCGACAACTACAGTTTCGTTCTCGATATCAAAATTATTTTCCAGACCGTCTGGGTACTTCTTTTCAAATCTAACAAAGCTCTGCAGGATCAACACCACGAGCTCGACAGAATGAAACCGCCCCCGGAAGAAGGCCAGTCAGGAGAAAGCAATGGCAATTAACGAAAAAATGACAATCGCCGAGATACTTAAAGCCAGGCCAGACGCGGCCAGCATTCTGCAGCAATTTGGCATGCACTGTATTGGTTGTGCAGTAGCTGCCGGCGAAACGCTTGAAGGTGCGGCCAGAGCGCATGAAGTCAATCTGGAAGAACTTCTGCGGGCACTGCAGAAAGAGAATTGACCCGACAGTTTTATCACGCCTCTTTACACGAGGCTGAGCGATGATTCTGGCAGCACAGCATTCCTTTTACCTGTATTTGGCATAGTCCGTAAACTGTGGTATACTTCTGCAAATTTGTTGCCACAATCAAACCGATGATTTTAAACCGAATTCGCGAACCCAGAGACCTGGAAAGCCTTTCAATCGACGAACTGAAGCAGCTCAGTGGCGAAATCCGTGAGCGCATAATCAGTGTTGTCAGTCAAAATGGTGGGCATCTGGCGAGCAATCTCGGTATTGTCGAACTGACACTGGCCATTCATCGCGTTTTTCATTCCCCCCACGACCAGATCGTCTGGGATGTCGGGCATCAGTCATACACCCACAAGTTAATAACCGGCCGGGCGGAACAGTTTACAACCCTGAGAACCTTTGGCGGCCTGAGCGGTTTCCCAAAAATCTGTGAAAGCCGGCATGACGTTTTCAATACCGGGCACAGTTCGACGTCGATTTCTGCGGCTCAAGGCCTTGCAATCGCCAAAGAACAGCTGCAGATGGGCGGCAAAACCATTGCCGTAATAGGGGATGGCGCCCTGACTGCCGGCATGGCATTCGAAGCACTCAATTTTACCGGCCACGAAAAGAACGATGTGGTGGTAATTCTCAATGATAACGAAATGTCGATTTCCCCGAATGTCGGGGCTCTTTCTATGTATCTGCACCGGCTCAGACTCGAACCGGCATATACCACCCCGAAAGATTACCTTGCCCACATTCTCAAGCAGATACCTGGTTTCGGTTCAAGGCTGTATAACGTGATAAGCCGGCTTGAGGGCAGCCTTAAATATCTGCTTACTCCAGGCATGCTTTTTGAAGAATTTGGTTTTAAATATTTCGGTCCGGTCGATGGCTACGATTTTGAAACCCTTGAAAGGGCTCTGGTAAGAGCCAGAGACCGCAAAGGGCCGGTTCTAGTTCATGTCTTGACCGAGAAGGGCCGAGGCTATCAGCCCGCACAGGAACAGCGCCCCAAATTTCATGGTATCGGGCCTTTCGAAATTGAAACCGGCAAGGTAAAAAAATCAGGCGAAGCCAGGCCAACCTTTACTGAAGTATTCGGTGAAACTCTCTGCGAACTCGGTGAAGCCAACCGCAAAATTGTGGCAATTACCGCAGCCATGAAAGAAGGCACCGGTCTAAACCGCTTTGCCAACGAACACCCGGCGCGCTTTTTCGACGTCGGTATCGCCGAGCAGCACGCGGTGACCATGGCGGCAGGCATGGCAAGAGGCGGTCTGAAGCCTTTTGTTGCCATTTATTCAACTTTCATGCAGAGAGCCT
>CAZFUG010000098.1:0-14442 GCA_964522035.1 uncultured bacterium | reverse complement strand
GGCCCTGATCGATACTCGACAAGGCGTTGGCCGGGTTCAGGTTGCGCTTACGCAGGGCTTCCACGCCATCATCGATCTCTTTGAGAAGATCGTTGGCGTAAAGACACTTTTTGTCGGCGACTGTCAGCAATTCTTTAAGCACATTGCACTGGCCTTCAAGAGCCTTGATATTGTGACTGGCGACCATTTCAATATCATCGGTCAGATGTTTGAACGACAGCTCCAGAGCTTTCATTTCCTGCTCGATCTTGAAGAATTTTCTCTGGCCAAGTTTTTTACCGGCCCAGAAAGCCGCAAGCAGCAGAAAAATCACACAAATACTGATCTGTAATGCCACCCACATCTGAAGCTACCTCAAAAATTTGCTGCGATCGTTGAATCATGCCGCAAGATATGCCAATAAACAATCTTGTGAATGTTCCGGCCACATGGTACCATGCCCGCTATGTTAAAATCCAAGAAATTCTGGGGAATTGCCGCAAGTTTTTTTTTCCTCTGGCTTGCGCTGCAAAAGGTCGATCTAAGGCAGATTCCGACGATCGTCGGCGCTCTCAGATTTGAATACCTTCTGCTGATGTGCATATCACTGACCCTGGAACACGTCACCCGCGCCTGGCGCTGGCAGATGATACTGGCCAACCGCCCTCTAGACCTGAAACACTCATATTTCGGACTGTTAATGGGCTACCTGTTCAACAATCTGCTGCCAGCACGCGCTGGCGAGTTCCTGCGCGCCTGGTATCTGAAAAAAAAGAACATCGCCCCCGCCGGCGAGGCTTTCGGTTCTGTGGTTATCGAGCGTTTCCTCGATGGCATAGTCATTGTCAGCCTTATCGTCGCCTCGCTTAACCTTTTCACAGCGACTCCGCTGATCCGTAAAGCCAGCTTTTCGGCGATCATCTTTTATTTCACAGTGCTGATCGCCATCGCCATGATGCAATTCAAGCGCGCCCTCTTCGAAAAGATCACCGGGGCCATCTTCGGAATATTCCCCGAGCGCGTCAACCACCTTTTCACACGCATCCGTGATTCATTCATCAATGGCCTCAGTCTGATCAGTCAGCCGGCAATTTTTGCAAAAGCCACTCTGCTTTCATTCGTCTGCTGGAGCCTGTCGCTGCTGACCCTGCTGCTCTGTCTGAAGATGTTCAGCCTTGACCTCGGCATCAAAGGTGCAGTTTTACTGATCTCGGTCCTTTCGGTCGGCTCGATGATACCCGCCAGTCCTGGCATGATCGGAGTCTATGAATTCTGCTGCGTGCTTGTTCTGAACGGCATGCTCGGGAAATCGCCCGAACTGGCTGCTGCCTACGGTCTGGTCTCGCACTCGTTCGGTTATTTCTACGTTCTGATAGCTGGCTTTACTATTCTGACCATCGAAAATCTCAAGTTTGCAGAGCTGCAGAAAAGCGAAAGTGAATTTTCAGAGAATTCAACGCCACCCACCTCCTAAGTTTTGTCAAAAAACATGCCGATAGCTTTTTAGAACCACAGGAGGTCGGCATGAAAAAACAGAAAACTCCAGGCAGATCCAGGACCCAGTTTGGGCTATTTCTTTTCTTTTTAGGCGGGCTTTTCCTGTTGCAGGTTGCATTCGCCTTCACCATTCACGGAGACATCGGGCCACACACAAGCGTCATTCCCGGCATCGAAAGACCGGCCTCACCTGTGCTTGTTGGCCGTATCGACAGCCTGGTAAGCGAACACCGCCTCAAAACCCCAATCAAAGTTTCTCCTGAAGGCGCATTTGCTCCGGCAACCCGTGATTTTGTCGAAAAACCTATGCCGATGGCCCGAATCGACACCGATAAAAACAAAAGTAACGAAGATAACAGTCTGCGTGAGGTCGAAAGCGACCGCTTTGTCGAATACACAATTCAGGCCGGCGATACTCTCGACAAGATTGCCCGCAGACTTTACGGCAACCAGCATATGGTTCAGTCTCTGATCCGTATCAATCGCATCAAAGATGAACGCGGTCTTAAACTTGGCGCCAGCCTCAAGGTTCCCCGCGCCGGCCTTGTCGACAAAACCAGAATCAACTAGAAAGCAGCGCTTATAATGGTTTCAAACTACTTCAAACCCCTGAACATACTCTGCATTGTTCTCTACATAGCTTTCATGGGTATTGCACTCGATTCTCAGGTAGTTGAGGCACTGGTTCTCAAAATTGCCGACCGTGGCGAAAAACCGCGCTATGTAGCTGAGACCGCCAGAGATGCAAAAAAACAGCAGACAGTGGCCGAAAATGCGGCACCTGCAGCTGCATTAGTCGCGCCGACTGTTCCGACAACTCCAACTGCTCCAATTGTCACTATCCGTTACAGCAACCCCAGTCCTGCCACAGAAACCCAGCTGTCTTCAGGCAGTGAAACTGCCGGGCTTGACCTTGCTCTCGCAGCACCGGCGCCGACAGCTCCCGAAACTGCACCTGTGAGCGAAACCGCGACAGCAATGAAGCCCGTGAGCGAAATGCCGGCAGCAGAAGACGTTGCTGCCAAAGAAATGTCAACTGCCTCGATTGACATGCAGACAACCGAAGCCGCTTCCGCCAGGTCTGAAAACGAAAGTTTTGAAGTGGCCTATAAATCGGCCGCTGCCGAAGCCATGGCACGCCGCGAACCATCACAGGTTCAGGCCCTGCCACTCAGAGCATCGAGAACCGCTCCTGGTCTCCCGGGGAACATGCAGGCAAACAATGCCGGTTCTGCCTCTGCTCTAACCTACATCGACGCAGTCAGCAAAAACAAATGGGAATTCGCCACCCTTCTCGACCGCTATATTGTCAGATATGACAGCGAAACCTATATTGTTCTGACCGTCAGACCGGCACTTCAGAAGATGCTCGAAAATATTCTCGAACGCTATTCGAACCGCATCGGCGTTGCCATCGTTCAGGACCCGACCACCGGCGAAATTCTGGCGATGTCGTCGAGTCACCGCGGCATTGTCACTCCGATCGAAACTGAAGAATTCAAAACCGACAACTGGGCTCTCAAACCGACTTTTCCCGTCGCCTCGATTTTCAAGATCGTCACCGGCGCAGCGGCTATCGACACAGGTAAAATCAACTCAGAAAGCACTTTCCTTGCCTGGGGCAAAACCTACATGACCGTCTGGAAAGCCTTTGCCAATTCACACAACGGTGTTTTCGGCCGCATTGCCAAAAAAATCGGCCGGGACGTGCTAGAAAAATACACTGCTGCTTTCGGCTTCAACAAGCCATTCTTCTTTGATCTGCCGGTTGGCAAATCGCTTGCAGACCTGCCAAATGATCAGATCAAACTGGGTCAGGCCGCCGCCGGTCTCAATCGCGACTTTCTTGTAAGCCCGATGCATGTTGCCAGCATCATTTCAACCGTCCTTAACCGCGGTAAAACCATGAAACCATATCTGGTCGACTATGTGGTGCGCAAGAACAAAGTCATTTTCAGACGCAAGCCATTTCAGCTCGCACAGCCCATCAAACCGAACACTGCCCGTGAAATCTACAAAATGATGTATGGCACCACTTCGGTCGGCACCGGCAAAAAAGGGTTTGGCGGCTACAGCAGCTGTCCCGACCTGGCAACCATCTGTGGTGGCAAAACCGGCACGCTTACCGGTGCTTCGCCCAATTATCTGTTCACCTGGTTCGGCGGCTTCACCAAGGCAACCGGCCGCGACCTCTGCATTGTCACCCTGTCGGGCCAGCCCAATCACTCTGGCACGAAAGCCTCTTCGATTGCCGGCCAGATTGCCTATGAACTCTATATGAAACGTCAGGGCAAAGACCCGGCGGCAGTTGCCAAAAAGACGCGGCGCAGTCGCCGCTGAGCAAGATAGATAAGTAAAAAAAAATACCCCGGCCTGACCGGGGTATTTTTTTATCGATTATTCTTCTTCTTCGAGTTTGGTAGGCGGGTCTACAAACTTCGGAAGCACCGGAGCCGGCATTTTTGGCGGCTCGATCTCTTTGATTTCGACCTTACCGACAACTTTGAAGTTGGCACATGGCTCTTTATCTTCATCAATACCGGTTTCGGCAGAGATATCGTCGCCCTTGTTGAAAGAGCCTTTAAGAATCTGCTCTGCCAGTGGGTTTTCGATATAGCGCTGAATGGTGCGGCGCAGCGGACGGGCGCCATACTTAAGGTCAGTGCCCTTGTCAACCAGGAAGGTCTTGAGTTCATCGGTGAAATTCAGGCGCATGTTCAGGCCTGAAACGCGGTCTGATACTTCCTGGAGCAGGATCTTGAGAATCTGCAGATTGTCGTTTTTATCGAGAGCCCTGAAAACGATCACATCGTCGATGCGGTTGAGAAATTCGGGTGGGAACTTCTTTTCAAGACTCTTGCGGGTAATCTTGACCTTTTTGTCGTGCGAGAGATCGTCGAGTTTCTGGGTGACTTTCGCTGACGATTCGTCGACTCTGAAGCCGGGCTTGCTTTCTTCGGTGGTAATGTCAGAAACCCCGACGTTGGTAGTCAGAATAATGACACATTCTCTGAAACTGACGGTTTCGCCCTTGCTGTCAGTAAGGATACCTTCGTCAAGCAGCTGCAGCAGCAGGTTGTGAACTTTTTCATGCGCCTTTTCGATTTCATCGAAAACGACAACGCCATTTGGCTTGTTCTTAACCGATTCAGTCAGATAGCCGCCTTCGTTATGCCCGATATAGCCGGGAGGTGCGCCGATCAGCTTGGCGTATTCATGGCTCATGGCGAATTCTGAACAGTCGATGCGCACCAGATCGTTTTCGCTGCCGGTCATGAATTCACAGAGAGCTTTGGCGAGTTCGGTTTTACCAACGCCGGTCTGACCGACGAAGATAAAGCTGCCGACCGGGCGTTTCGGGTTCTTGAGACCGACGCGGGCTTTTCTGATGGCCTGAGCCACAGCGGTTACCGCTTCGTCCTGGCCGATAATGCGCTTGCGCAGGTGATTTTCGATCTCCATGTAGCGCTGCTGCGAAGACTTGGTTTCATCGGTTTCAGAACCGAGCATGGTGATGGCGCCACCCTTGGCAGCCTGTTCGTCGACCTGAATAGTAACTTCTTTAATATCGAGCGTCGGGTTGACCTTGACGCAGAGATTATAAAGTTCCTGTTCGATGATCTCACCGAGCAGGGGGTATTCGTTGTTTCCAAAGACCAGAGGGGCAATCTCATCGAGATAGTTGACGACTGAAGCGTTGATTATCAACCGCTTGTAAGATTTCTTGTCGGTTATCTTGATGTTCTTGAAAAGCTGCTGTTTCTGCTCTGGCGTGAATGATCGTATGGCAACAAAGCGGTCTAAAGATTCACAGAACTTCATCTTGATTCCGGGCGTGGAATCCATGAGAACCCTCCTGAGGGTACGTTTTTCCCATTGACAAGCGAGTGCACAATGGAGTATAGCTATTGTATCACTAACCCAACCTCAAGGCAATACCCGTAAAATGTTTATAAGGTCTAAAGAGGCTGAAGAACTTTTTGACAGAGGAATTAATTATTTCAGAGCCGGATTTTTTTCTGCCGCACTGAATGAATTCAATCAGGTAAAAAATATTGCACCTGACTACCCCAATATTGACTTCATCATTGAAGCCGCCCATAAAAAAAACAACGAAGTCGCCGGGCAGCTGAGTAATTTTATCGAAGAAAGTTTCGATGACGAAATCAAAGAGCTTTCTGATGAACTGACTGTCGAAAATTCGTCTTATCTCGGGCCCGAAGTTCAGGCACTTCTTAAACGCGGCAACTTCAACGAAGCTCTAAAAAAGCTGCGTCAGGCCGAGATGATCATACCAGATTCCAGGCCGCTGCTGCTTCTCCTTGGAAACACGCTGCGCCGCCTGGGCATGCTCAGCGAAGCCGAGAAGGCAATGCAGCGCGCCATGCACGCCTTCCCCGACGATGCGGAAATTCTCAACAACCTTGGTAACGTCTACCTGGCCATGAGCCTCTACCAGGACGCAGAAGATGCCTTCAGAACCGCATTGCGTCTCGCCCCCGAAGACCCACGCATTCTCAACAACCTCGGCGCCCTGCGTATGCAGACGAATAATCTCGACGATGCCGAGCGGCTGTTTCGCAAAGCCCTGAAAATAAGGCCCAAATGGGCGGTTCTGGCAAGAAACCTGCAGAATCTGCAGCGCCGCATGCAGGCCCTTGAAGAAGAAATCGAAAAACTGCGAGCCGAATTCAGCGCTCACCCAGGCTATCTCGACATCGGCCTGGCGCTGGGTAAAACCCTCTTTTTCAGAGGTTATTATTCTGAAGCCCGCAGCACCCTGCGCGGTATCCTCAAGAAAAATCCGAACCTGCTGGCAGCATGGTTTTATCTCGCTACTATCTACGAAATTACTGACGACACCGAAATGGCCATTGACAGTTTCCGCGAAATGGTTGTTCGCAGCGGCAAAACCGACGCTCCCGAATTCGTCAATTTTGAAAGCCTGATGAAGCAGGAATTCTTTGCCGAAGCGCTTGCCGAACTGAAAAAAATCGCCATTCTCGAACTCGATCTCGCCTCGAGCCGCATCAATCTTGGCATAAAATATTTCGAAGAATGCCAGTGGGAAAACGCCCTGCGTCACTTCGAAGAGGCTGTTCAAATAAACGACACCTACCCAGACGCCTTTTATTGGGTCGCGCTGGCGAAAATTCAGCTCAACAAACCAACCGCTGCCCGTGAATGTCTTGAAAAGGCCATCGAACTCAACCCTGACTACGCCGATGCCCATTTTCAGCTTGGACTTCTGTTGCGCGCAAAAGCAAAGAAAAAAGCTCGCGCAAGTTTTGAGAAGGCTTTATCATTGAACCTGCGACCATCATTTGCTAGAATAGCTGAAAGAATTCTCAATGAGCAGAAATGATTCTGCCCGGGGTGTAAATTTTTATGGATCAAGCGGCCTTTAAACTTTCGTTTCCGGCTTTCCCGGCCGATGGCGAGTCTATCGAAAAACTCGGCAGACTGCTGATGAACGAGGGTATCGTCACCCCCCAGCTCTGGGAAGAAACCCGCAGCAAAAATGCCGACCCTGCCGCTTTCATTCAGGCAATTGCTGCCGCCGAAAAAGTCACTCCCGAGCTTCTTGCTCGAAAAGAAGCCGAAATGTTGAATGTTCCCTTCATCAAAATCGATGAAGTCGAAATCACCCAGGATGCGTTCAAACTGATCGACAAGAAGATCATTAAAGAAAAACGCATCATCCCGATCAGAATCAACGGCCCTGAACTTATCGTCGGCACCGTTGCCCCGGCCGACACCTCACTTCTGACCGGCGCTCACCTGACCATGGCTCTCAAACCGGCCAAGGTACTCGGTGATGCTCTTGACAACAAAATCTCGCAGATGCTTGGCGAAAAGACCTCGGCTAAAGCCGCTAAAGGCCAGAAGAAACGCCTCGGCGACATTCTTATCGAATCAAAATTCTGCACTGCCGAACAGCTCGACAAGGCCCTTAAAGGCGCCAAAGAAGAGAAATTGCGCATGGGCGCCTATCTGGTCAAGCACGGCATCCTTTCAAACAAGCAGCTTTCCATCGCCCTGTCAAAACAGTTCAACATTCCGTTTATCGATCTCGACGAAAGCCTTGTCGACCCGGTTCTGGCGACCCTGCTGCCGAAAAAACTCTGCCACGAACAGATTCTCTGTCCGGTCAAACGCGAAAACAACAAACTGGTTCTCGCCATGACCGATCCGACCGACATTATCACCATCGATCATATCGAAATGATGACCGGCATGCGCGTTTCGCCTGTCGTCAGCTCTGAACTTTCGATCATCGCCGCCCTTGGTAATCTCTACGGCGAAAATATCGACTCGCTTGCCGAAGGCATCGGCGGTCAGACAGCCGGTGGCGAAGAACTCGATGAGCTCGGCGGCATGGATGAAAACGACGCCCCGATCATCAAGCTCGTCAACCTGATTCTCACTCAGGCCGTCGTTCTGAACGTGTCCGACATTCACATCGAAATCTACGAAAACGAACTGCGCATCAGATTCCGCCAGGACGGCACCATGAAGCTGTTCATGACCCCGGCCAAGGCCGCACACGCAGGCGTTATCAGCCGCATCAAGGTTATGGCCAACCTTGACATCGCAGAAACCCGCCGCCCTCAGGATGGCCGCATCAAGCTGAACATGCAGAACCGCAAGATCGACCTGCGCGTCTCATGTATACCCTGCGTCTGGGGCGAAAAAGTGGTAATGCGCATCTGCGACCAGGGCAACCTTAAAGTCGACCTCAAAGACCTGGGTTTCGAACCTTTCGTTCTCGAAAAATACATGGAAGGCGTCGAAAGCGCAAACGGTATCGTTCTGGTCACCGGCCCTACCGGTTCAGGCAAAACCACGACCCTTTATTCATCGCTGTTTCTGCTCAACAAGCCGTCAATCAACATCATGACCGCCGAAGACCCGGTTGAATACAACCTGATGGGTATCAACCAGGTTCAGTGCCACGCCGATATCGGCCTCGACTTCGGGGCTGCGCTGCGCTCATTCCTGCGCCAGGACCCTGATGTCATCATGCTCGGCGAAATCCGCGACTACGAAACCGCCAGTATCGCCATCAAAGCGGCGCTTACCGGCCACCTGGTCATTTCGACCCTGCACACCAACGACGCCCCGGCCACGGTCGCACGTCTGCTGAATATGGGCATCGAACCTTTCAGTCTCTCGACTTCGCTGCGCGTTGTGCAGGCTCAGCGTCTCGTCAAGAAGGTCTGCAAAACCTGCGCCAATGATTTCAAACCTGATAAAGACCTGCTGCAGTCTCTTGGCATCAACGACAGACTGCTTCGCAAACTGCAGCTCACCGATCGTTTCAACCTTGACAACCTGATGTTCAAACGCGGCGCCGGCTGCCCAGACTGCGACAACACCGGCCTCAAGGGTCGCCAGGGTATTTACGAAGTTCTCACCATGACCCAGGGCATGCGCGAAATGATCGAGAACAAAGCCACCACTGAAGACATGCGCCGGCAGGCGCTGTCAGACGGCATGCTGTCGTTGCGCGAATCGGCTCTGTATAAACTCATCACCGGCAGCACCAACGTCGAAGAAGTATTCGGCACCACCATCGATGCAGGTGGTCAGGGAGAAGAAGGCGAAGCGGCCAAGGCAAAACCGGCAACCGCACCGGCACATTCTGCTGCCGCTCACAAACCGGTTGAAGTCACAACCACCATCGGTGGCGGCAATATTGGCGATCTCGCCCGCGAACTGCATGAATTCAACAGCATTCTTGCCAAAGTCTCAGGCGGCGGCAGCGCCGCTGCGGCTCATGCCAGTATCAGCGGCGAAATCCTCAAGAACAATATTGCTGCGCCGCTCGAAGCCATCAAGGCGCAGGCCGCCAAAACCGACCAGGCCGAAAAGGTTCTGCCGATAATTCAGGCCCAGGGCCAGAAAATGGAACACAACGTCAGAAACCTGATCTCACATTTTTCTGATTTTCAGCCCAAAATCGGCCAGCTGCCGCTGAATCAGCTCGTCGAAAAAGAGATTTTTGCCGCCCTGAAAAATCATGTGGTTACTGCGAGACTGCTTTCTGGCAACAAAGACATTGGCAAGAACCTTAAGGTCTCGAAAAATCTTCCCGAAAACCTGCCCAATGTAAAAATCGACCCCGAAGCTTTCTCAACCATCGCCTCGAATATTTTTATCAACGCTCTGATCGGTCTCGGCACCAAAGGCGGCGAAATAAAAGTGGTCACTCGCCTCAAACCTAAAACCACCGATCGCATCGAATTCATCATTTTCGACAGCGGTTCGGGCATACCGGCCGACCAGCAGAGCAACCTGTTCAAGCCTTTTACCGCCGCCGGCAAAAAGTCACTCGGGCTCGGACTTGCGGTTGCCCAGAAACTGGCCAGACACCTGAACGGCGATATTACCATCAAAAGCACCCCTGATACCAGCACCCTGGTAACAGTCGAACTGCCAGCCGCAGCCTGACTCCTCTGAGCCGGTCGCTGCAGATCTCCACCAAGAGAGGTTTTGCATGAGAAACTCCAGATTTTTCCAGGCTTTTGCAGCCACTATCGTATTCGCGACCTTTTTTATGGCTGTTCCGGCCGGCGCCCAGAATGATAACCCGGTGGTTTCAGCTCTGCAGCCACGATTTGGTCATGTCATGATCAGCGATCTCGAAAAACAGCAGGAATTCACCCTTTCGCTGCCGTTCAACGAGATTGAAACTGCCCTGAACCTTATTATCGCCCAGGAATGGTACCCGACATGGGTTTCGGTCAGCGCCCGCCCTGACGAAAAAGCCGCCCTGATTCTCAGAGCCGCACCCGCTAAAAATGAATCGGCAAAAAGATTCAACCTGCTGCAACAGCTGGTCTCGCCCGGCATGCTGCCCTGGAAAACCGCCGAACTTAAAGACACTGTTCCTGGCGTCACCGCCGTTGAAACCGATTTTTCAGAAAAGGTCGTCATTAAAGGCGAAACACTGAAAAGCGGCCTGATTTTTACGCATCTTTTCCCGATGATCGAGCGTGTCCCAGGTATTACTGCGCCATTTTTTGAACGAGGCAGTTACTCCGACACTGAGGCCGGAAGGGTGATGAATTTTACCGTTAAATGCAACTGGTAAGACTGCAGAAACTGCTTGCCAACTGGGGCGTCGCCTCACGCCGTGCCGTCGAAAAGCTCATCGATGCAGGCGCCGTTTCGGTTAACGGGCAGACCGTTGAAGGCCAGGGCTTTTCGGTTGACGCTGACAAGCCGCCAGTTATAAGAGTTAACGGCAGAATTGTCTCGCCACCAGCCGAAGATTACCAGATTTTTGTATTCAACAAACCTTTACGCGTCGTTACCACATTGAAAGATGAGCGCGGCCGCCCAACCATCGCCGATTATCTGCCGGCCGGTCGACGCCTATACCCTGTCGGGCGCCTCGACTACGACTCAACCGGCCTGCTTTTGATCACCAATCACGGCGAACTGACCAACCGCCTGCTGCACCCTTCTTTTAAAGTCGACAAGGAATACCGGGTGAGGATTTCGGGTGCGCCGTTGTCAGCTGAAGAAAGCGAAAAATTCAGCAGCGGCCTCGAACTCGACGACGGCCTGACCGCTCCCTGCCGCATAAAAAAGAATGCAGAACCAGACAGTTACACGGTTGTTATTCGCGAAGGCCGCAAACGCCAGGTGCGCCGCATGTTCGCTCACCTTGGCCGCCAGGTAGTCAGCCTGCACCGCATCAGATTCGGCCCGCTGAGTATCGGCAATCTCAAAGCCGGCGAACTCAGGCCATTAAACGCAGAAGAAAAGGCAGCCCTGCTAAAAAGCGCCGGGCTGCCCATTTAACCAGCTTTAACTTATTATTTATTCGCTTCGAGAATCGCGGCTTTCAGACGTTTAAGATGCGGGGCAGCCTTTTCGGGTGCCAGACCGTTCTTCTGCAGAGCCAGCCACATGGCGGTGGCCTGATAAAGTTTGCCGCTCTTTTCAAGTTTCCAGGCTTCAATGATCGATGCAGTTCCGGCAACGACGACATCGACGCTGAATGAGGCAAGATTGCCTTCGAGGCTGACAGTTCCGGCAAAGTTTTCGGCACCTGAGATTTCGACTGCCACCCAGCCGTCAACAGGGTAATTAACGCGACTGACAAGGTCTTTATCGGTCTTGACTTTCAAACCAGTCTCGTCAGAGCAGAATTTCGCAAAAACCTCAGCCGGGAAAGCCAGACTGACGAATTTTTCTGCGGGCATGGCACCAGCCAGAGACTCTTCACTTTCATTGCTGCCGCCGAGTACGGTTTCCTGGTCGGCAGAAGCGTCGATTTCGGGAGTCACAACGGGTGCTGCCGAATCAAATTCTTCCTTCATCGGCTTTTGCGGTTCTCTGGCCTTTATCCGAGCACTGAAACCAGACATTTCTCTTGCGGGTTCCGCATAGTTGTCAATTGAAGAAGAGTCTTTGGATTCTTCCTGAGGAATCATCGATCCTCTTGTGCCTGCTTTTCGTTCTTCCATAACCTCATCGGATTGAGCCGGGGCCGGAGCAGGCGCAGCAGTAACTGCGGCCGGTGGCGGTGGCGGGGCCGGAGTCGCGACATTGACACGGCCCGGTTCAACAGCTCCGGTCTGATTGCTCATCGACTGGCTGAGATTAAGATCCGCCGAAACGAGTTCGACGGCAGAGGCGGTGAATTTTTCACCGGTAACTGCAGCCAGAGTAAGTTTTGCGGTTGCCTGCGGTTCAAAACGATATTCCTGGTTGGTTGGCAGATGAACAAGAACGAGTGAACCATCTTCTGAAACCTTGATTTCAACACCATCGGGCAGCATTTCTGCCAGTTCGACATTCCATGCATCGCCGGCCAGCGAGGCCTGCACCGTGCCGGTTTTTTCGGTTACCAGCGCCACGTCGGCAGCTCTGGACACTGCCGGCCATATCAGACAACAACAGACCGCAAGAATTACAGCAAACCTGTTAAACATTTTTTTCCTCCAGGTTATCGATTGTAAAAAGCTCAACTTCGTTGGCTTTTCCACGCAGACTTGTTTTTTCAACGAATTTCCATTTCACCGGCATCTTAACCAGTCCCACAACTTCACCGCTCGCCAGTATAGACGTCTTATATTCCTTGTTGAGGTTTTCCATGCGCGAACAGGCGTTCACCGTGTCACCGATAACGGTGAATTCAGCCTTTCGCTCTGATCCGACATTTCCAAAAACGACATTGCCCGCATGCACTGCCAGGCCGACCTTCAAATCAGCACCATGGCAGATAGCCTTGAATTCTGGAGATTCTGTGTATCTGACAATCTGTATCGCCGCCTTGATGGCATCATCAGCAAAATCGGCATGCTCGACCGGAGCGTTGAAAAACGCCAGCAGACCATCACCGAGAAATTTGTCGACGACCCCGCGGTTGTTCATGATGATTTCTGTCAGCCTGGCAAAGTAGGCATTGAGAAACTGCACCACCGCGTGCGCATCATGCTGTTCACTGAAAGTCGTGAAGCCGCGGATATCGGCGATCAGTATGCACAACCGCCGGCGTTTTCCCTGCAGAAAATCGCGGTCGTTCGAGGCAAGAATCTCTTTAACCACCGAGTCGCTGACGTAGCGGCCAAAAACCTCGCGAACCCGCCGCCGGTCAAGATAGATAGCACGGTAGGCAATAAAACGCTCGCAGGCGAGAAGTGCCAGCAACAGCAGCATCGGTCTGACCACCGGTATCACCAGCGGATCAAACCAGAAAACCGCTATACCAAGCCAGGCAACGAAAATCAAAGAACCGATGATAATTGCATGTGATCTGCTCAATCTGGCAATCAGAAGAAGCCCGGCAATCATGGCGATGACTCCCCAGAGTTCCTGATCTAATGCCATCGGCTTCAGAAATCGATTGCCGAGAATGTTGTCGAGAATGCTGGCATGCACTTCGACCCCAGGCATGTAACCGAAAGGCGTGGCCTTGAAATCGGTAATGTCGGTGAAGCCAAGCAGCACTATTTTGCCGGCCAGATCAACCGGCTGCGGCTGACCGGTGCGGTAAGCTTCGATTATTTTGTGCACCGGCACTGTTCTGACGGTGCCACGTGGCCCGCGAAAGTTGATCTGCTGCAGCGCCTGCGCTGGTGTTGCAATCTGAGCCCCCCCGCTGCGCATGGCCGCCACCATTGAAACAGCGAACACCGGCCCGGCCGGACCCTGTCCGAACAGCTCGACATGCCTGATCACGCCGTCATGCGAAGTTGCCAGATTAAAGTAGCCGGTATTGTCTTTTTTAGCGATATGCAGCAGAGCCTGGTCAGAAAATACCGGCTGGCCGTTTTCCCAGGCGAAGCCGGCGATCAGTGAAGCGCCGGAAGCTATCAATTCAAGCAGAGCGCTTCTGAATGGTTTGTCAAAGCCAATTTCACGCAGAAATTTCGGCGGCAGATCTACCTGCAGGCGCCCGGCAGTTTCTTTGACATGCTCTCTGATGATGCTTTCTGAACCTGGAGCGAAAACCAGATCCAGCAGCAGAGCCGAAGCAGAAGCATTTTTTACTGCCTGCACCAGTTCGGCATAGACAGGCCCCCAGGCAAACATCGGGCGCCCGGCCCAGGCGAGCGTTTCCTGGTTGATACCGGCAATTACGATGCGCGAGTCGACTTCTGCGATACCGCGGCGGCGGAACTGCAGGTCGAGAACCCGGTTTTCGGCATCGTCGATCAGTCCGGGGCCGGCACCGTAGATAATGGCACCAAGCAGCAGACAGACTATCCAGCTCAAATAATCAATTCGCATTTTGTTTTCCTGCAATGCAGCTACCGGTTAATCTACCACAATCAACCCGAATCGACACCAATATTAAAACCATGGAGCGCACTTCGCCCTGAATACAACGAACGGGCCGGCCTGCAGATTCAACTTTTTTCGCCGGCCCTCTGTTCGGCTTTTTGTAATTTGTCTTGATTCTTGATTCTTGATTCGTGATTCGTGATTCTTGGTTCTTGGTTCTTG
>CAZFUG010000097.1:0-14464 GCA_964522035.1 uncultured bacterium | reverse complement strand
AACATATATCCTCAGAAACATTGTAGAGAATTTTAGAAACCGGAGCGGCAGAACGGACGGGAGCCGACCTACTGAAAAGATTAAGGCATTTCGCAAAGATACCGCTGCCAACAGCCGCGCCGCTCATAAAGTCGCGGCCGGCCGGAACCATAACCGGAATACGCCGCAATTCAACCCGGCCATCGTTCTTTTCGCTGGCAGTGCGCTCTTCTACTCCGACAAAGCTGGTTTTTGAGCAGATGATGCCGTATTCTTTCGAGAGCCCGATCATTTCAGAACCGGGATTTTTTGTCTTTTTGCGCTTCTGATGACTCCCTGAAACAGCTTTTTCCTCGCCATTTTCAAGCATTTCGATGCGCTTCTGCGCCCACCAGAGAGCAGGAACACTGCTGGCCGACAGACGGGGAGTTTCGGCGGTAAAGGCCAGCTTCTTTGCACCACACATCGCCGACAATGTCACCTTAAGCCCATCAGGCAAGGGCTTGCCAGACTCAGCTCTTGCAGCAAAACGCAGCACTTCGCCAGAAAACAGCCGGTTAAAAACTGAAGGTACAACTTCGAGACCGCTGCAACCCCAATCGACTTCGACTTCTGAAAGAATCGTTGCCGAAAGACGCTTGAACTGGCGCAAAACCTTCGGTTCGATGCGCTCGCCCGGAAAAACAAATTCGGCAGCACCACCACTGCGATCGGCAACCCCGCGCACCAGTGACTCACTGGCGCCGTTACCGATACCGAACGAAAATACCCGACAACGCCCCCTGCTGCTGACAGCAAAATCGATGACTTCTTTTTCGTTGCCGACTTCGCCGTCGGTGAACAGCACCAGACTGGCAAATTCGGTTTGCAGCCCCTGAACCGCAGCCTGCATGGCCGGCAGAATCTCAGTGCCGCCCATATCAGCCCCGATACCGGAAATAAGACGGGTGGCCTCTTCAAGAGTCTGATCATTCAAAATCTGCGGCTTCTTGAAAAGACGCCTGAAACTGCTGCCAAAACAGACGATCTGAAAATAATCGCCCTCATTCAGCGATCTGACACAAAGCTGCAGCGCATTGACCGCCTCCCGGATCGAGTCACCCTGCATCGAACCGGAGCAGTCAACGACAAAAACCACTTCTTTCGGTGCCGACGATTCTTCAGCCTCGATTTCGGGAAACATTTCGACAAGAAAATGCTCACGACCATTGAAAACACAGTGCGTAATGCCCGGCTGCATTTTTTCGGCAAGTGAAAAATTGACGACAATATCTTTATCCGGCATTACTGAAGTCTGAGAAAGATGGACATCGGCCTCATTCTGGCCAAATTCGACTCTTATCGGATGACTCGGCGACTCGACCGTGCGCAGTGCTGTATTCTGCATGATCTTAAGATTAAAGCTGAAACCATAGGGAACCCGCGCGGCATAATCAGGAGTGATTCTCTCCCATTCTGAGATTTCGGCGGCACTCGCTGCCGGAAAATACTTAGGCACAATCGCCACCGGAAAGGAGACCCTTGCCCCGTCAGCCTGCGCCTCGAGCAGTTGAAACATGCCAATCTGAATTTCGACCTGCTGCCCGGGCAGAAGATTGCCAAGACTCATGACGAAAAGGTCGGGGCGCTCCTGATCGAGAAGAAAGGCGCCGTCGCCCTCGCCTATAGCTTCGTCGTACTTTTCGAACGCCTTCTCACGTTCTTCAGCAACCGCAGTAATAACCCGATCGCCGGTAAGTATTCTGAGAGAACTTAACGTAGCCCCGGCGGGCAACGGAAAGGAAAAAACCGCTTCAATCGCTTTTTTTTCATTATTGGTAAAGCGCTGAATCATCTGCCAGCTTACTGAAAGACCGCTTGCCACGCCCTTTACAGCTACGGCCTGCAGCGGCACAAGCCTGTCGTTGGTTCTGTCGTGCAGCGAACAATGAACATTACTCATCTGAATCCTCTCCTTGTGGTGAATTTGTGCCAAACAACTGATGAATGAATTTCTGCAGCTTTCTGACTCTGGCCGGGGTAACAGGGTACATACCACCCTGAACATTCAATTCGATACCCGGGCAGATATCGAGACGCACCCAGGTGGTCGGCAATGGATAAACTGCTGCCCCAGAATCATTCTGACCATGCAGCCGGCCGGCCACTTCTTCGAGACTGAGATTGTTTTCTTTGAGAGTTTTTATGCGTAAAAGGTCGCGCAGATGCTCTTCAGTGTAATAATGGCCGCGCCCGGCGCCAAGCGGCGGCTTCAGCAAACCATTCTGAACGTAGAATCTGATAGTTCGGCGACTGACACCGCTCAACTCGGCCAGCTGCCCGATATTTATTTTTTTTTCTTCCATAACCAGAATATAAACATTTTTTCGACATCTGTCAATATGACATTTACTGTCTTATTAATTAAGCTGTGGTGAAACCATGATAAAAACCTTATAATTAAGATCAGAATCAATAGATTTTTAGTCGAGGACTCATGGATCAAAGCGATTTACCTCATCTGCAGATAGAACTTCAACCAGACAAGGTACAATGAAAATCCTGGAATCATTCAAGGCACGGGTATTTTTTCTGACAACGGCGCTGGTTTTAATTACTGCGCTGTCAATTTCTGTATTCCAGCAGATCCAGATCGAACAACACACCGTCGAAATAGAACTTTTTAATGCAAGAAACATGTTGAATCTCGCTGCAGCGCAGATCGAAAATCAGTATGACAGCTATATTTTTCACCGCGAGGCGCTTATAAGCGAACGCAAGCAGCATCTGCAGAACATCATCGAGATTACCTGCAGAATGGCAGACAGCTATCAACAGCAGATCCTGAGCGGACAACTCGATGAAAAAACTTCCCAGCAAAATTTTCTCCGCAGAATAAGACAATTCCGGTATGCCGGCAGCACTGGATATATCTGGGTAAACACAGCGGAAAGCCCACACCCGAGAATCATCGCCCACCCGGCAATGCCAGAGCTTGAAGGCCAGAGAATGGACAATAACGACCCCCTGCTCAACAATGCTCTGGGTCGCAAAGAAAACCTTTTCACCGCCATCGTCCAGACCTGCGAAAAGAATGGTGAAGGTTTTGTCGACTACCTGTGGCCCAAGCCAACTGCCTCAGGAACCACCGAAGCAAAAAGTAAATTGTCGTTTGTTAAATTGTTCAAGCCATGGAACTGGATTTTCGGTGCCGGCATCTACATGGATGACATCGAGATAGACAGTCAGCGGCGCATTCAAGCAATAATCAAAGAGCTGAAAAAAACTTTCAGCAAAGTCAAAATTTCTGAAAACAGTTACCTCTTCATTTTCGATACAAATTTCAACATGCTTGTACACCCGAATTATGAAGGCAAAGGCCCGGAAAGCTTTCAAAACCCGGAGCAGGAAAAAGCGATTCTCAATCAGCTGATGCAAATCGCCAGCCAGCCGGGTGAATTTCTCTCATACAGATGGCAAAAGCCCGGCAGCGACAAAAACAAGCTTTATGAAAAAAAGGCATATGCTTTTCACTTCAAACCACTCAACTGGTATGTGGTTGCATCTGTTTACAGCGACGAACTGATGCAACCTCTGTATCGCCTGCGCTGGAAAATCCTGCTGATCCTCGCTCTGCTTCTCTCGCTGTCATTACTGCTTGCATCGGCGCTGGCCAAAAGTCTGAGCCGGCCATTGCAGGAACTCGCGACCGCGGCAGCACGCATCGAATCAGAAGGAATCGGCGCGATCGAGCTTCCCCAGAGCGGGATTAAAGAAATAAACAAGCTCGGGCGCTGCCTGAATTCGATGGTGACTTCCATCAAATGCGCAATTGAAGATCGTGACCTGCTGTTTGAAGAAATAAAAAGCGAAGAAGAGAAGCATCGTACGACACTGAATTCTATTGCCGATGCGGTAATTTCCACCGATACGAATGGCTCGATCAAAGGCATGAACCATGCCGCCGAAGAAATCACCGGCTGGAAATCTGAAGAGGCTTTAAACCTTGATATAAGCGAAGTTTATCAGGTCAACCCGGGCTCGACCCTTGAAAGATGCAAATCGGCAGTGCAAAAAGCGGCGCACAACACCAGACATTTTCGCACTTCAGAAGACATTATTCTTATTAATAAAAATGGTGAAGAGCACCACATTTCCGAGCAGGCCTCGCTGATTCACGATGAAAATGGCAATCTGACAGGCATGGTTGTGGTTTTCAGAAACATCACCGAAGAATACCTGATTCAGCAGAAATTGAGGGAAGCGGAGTGGAAGTTTAACGCTCTCTTTGAAAACGGGCCACTTGGAGTGGCCTATCACCGCATGCTTTACGACGAACAGGGCAATCCGGCTGATTACTATTTCATCGACGCAAACAGAAATTATCTGAATCTGACCGGTGTTGACCCGCGCGGCAAGACTGTTAAAGAAGCATTTCCCGGCATAGAGAAAGATCCTTTCGACTGGATCGGCAACTTCGGAAGGGTTGTCAGAACTGGCCAGACATTCAGATTCAGGCAGCATCTTCCGCTAAACAACCGCTGGTATGAAGGGCTTGCATTTCAATACAAGCCCGACCATTTTGTCGCCGCCTTTTTCGAAATTACCGAACAGCGCAAGCTCGAGCAGCAACTGCAGCAGGCGCAGAAAATGGACGCCATCGGCCAGCTTGCCGGCGGTATCGCCCACGATTTCAACAATGTTCTGGGCGGAATCATTGGTGCGGCCGAGCTTCTTAGTCTCGAAATCGGCGACAACCCAAAACAGAAAAAGTTTTTGAGTATCATTCTCGATTCTTCGCAGCGAGCCACTGAGCTGATCAAGAAGCTGCTTGCCTTTGGCCGGCAGAAGCCACTCAATACCGTTCCGGTAAATGTCCACACTGCCATTCACGAAGCTGTGGCCCTTCTTGAATGCAGCATCGACAAGAAAGTCACGATCGAAAGAAATCTGCAGGCACAAAATTCGGTGGTCAATGGCGATCTTTCGCAGCTGCAGACGGTCTTTATCAATCTCGGCATAAATTCCAGTCATGCAATGCCCGAAGGCGGGTTGCTCTCATTCAGCAGTTCATGCGTTCAGCTCGACGAGATCGCCGCACATGCTCATGAGCTCGACCCCGGCCCATACATTAAAATTCAGGTACGCGACACCGGCATCGGCATCAGCCCGGAAAATATTTCGCGCATTTTCGAGCCTTTCTTTACAACCAAACCATCAGGCAAAGGCACCGGGCTTGGGCTGGCAGTAAGCTTCGGCATAATCAGACAGCATCTCGGCGCTATTTCCGTATACAGCGAACCAGGCAATGGTGCGGTATTCAATATTCTGCTGCCACTGTCAAACCTTCAATGCCATGAAGAAAGCCCCACCGAAAGTGTTCACTGCGGTAGCGGCTGCGTCCTCGTCATCGATGATGAAAAAATCATCAGAGAAACCGCAGCAGATATTCTCAAACACTTTGGCTATGAGGTCATAACCGCAGCATCAGCCACTGAAGGCATAGAGATTTTCAATGCCAACAGTCAGAAAATCAGGCTGGTGCTGCTCGACATGATCATGCCCAAAATCAACGGTAGAGAATGTTTTGAGCGACTCAAAAGCATCTGCCCCGACGCTAAGGTCATCCTTGCCTCAGGCTTTTCAAAAGAAGAAGACATCGAACTGATGAAGGAAAAAGGCCTGTGCGGCTTTATTCATAAGCCATACAGCCTGCGAGAACTCAGTTGCCTGCTGAACCGTATTTTTGCCTGATGCAACCAGTAGAGCGTCAGCCGGTAAAAAGCTTCAGCAATCTGTGCAGCCAGCCCTCTGGCTTGAGATTTATGCTGTTTTCGACCACATGATAATTCATATTTTCGTCGAGCAGACCAAAGCCTTTCCAGCTTTCCGGCAGACCGTGAAAATCGGTTCCGGTAATCGATGCGTGAAACCAGCGGTGATGATGCCCAAAAAACCAGCGACGGGGCCTGAAATGCTCCACAAGTTCCTGACTGCGGGCAAATCCAGGAGTTCCGTAAAACTCAAACCCGGGAGTACCAGGAACGCCAATGCCAGATGGGCAGTCGTGAGTAACGATCATGTCAACTTTGTCTGCGGCGTGGCGAAGACACTCGTCAATTTCGTTGTCAAGAATTTCGGAGCCGCAGGGCGAATTAAGCGCATCCATATAACAGGCGCCGCCAAGCGACAGAAATCGCCGGCCATAGATTTCGGTCACCCGGCCGCGCGGCAGCCAGGTAAAAAACTCGCGGTATTCTTCGATCAGCGATTCAAAGCACGAAAATTCCTCGTGATTGCCGTCGACAAAATATACCGGACGCATAAACCGCTGCTGCGCATCAACAAAAAAACGCCGCAGCGTATCGACGAAAATGCCCATGTCGCCCAGCACAATTACCGCATCGACATGACAACCGCAGTGAGTTTCGGCGTGCACGATCTGCTCGTTAACCACCTGAAACCGCCCATGCACATCACCAATTATCAGCAGCATCATTACTCCTGTCAATTGCTCATCATGCCGGTAAAATCGTAGCTGAGACGCACCTGAAAATTCTTGATCTGCACGAAGATTTCCTTGAGAATTTTCTGATCGATCGAGGTCAACAGATCAGGGCTGACAAAATTATCGGGCGACAGGCCCTGATCGATCGAGACAGCCTGTTTGTCGAGTCTGATGCGCATCAGATAGCTCAGCGCAATTTTCAGCTCATAATAGCTCTGATCAGAAAAAACGCCCGCATCACGCAGGGCCTTAAGGCGCTCATGCGTGTTGCGTTCCTTCAGAACATGTTTCAGGGCATATATTCTGGCAAAATCGACAATCAGATTCATGACCGACTTGATATCGAGCACATCGGTTTTATGTCTTTTGTTTTCGACAATGAAGTTGCCAAAAACGCCTATCGGAGGCTCATACTGCAGAATATTCCGCGCCAGCAGGAAAAAAAATCGCGGGTTGGCAGCCAGTTCAGCTTCGAGGTGCCGCTGCAGCTGGTCGATAAGCGCAGCATAACCTTCAGACCTTGCAGAAGGCGTGACTACCGGGCGAAAATCGAAAAAAATCTTTGTCTGCAACAGGTCTTCGGCTTCGAGAGCCGTTATCCAGCCCGAAAACAGTTCCTGCCATTTTTTCAGGGGCTGGCACCAGGTCGGGTTCATGGCCATTATTTTGCCTTCACAATAGGCGTAACCGCAGCGATTGAGAAGATTGCAGACTTCTTCGCCCAGGGCCCTGAAATACGTGGCGGCGCGCTCTTCTTCGCCAGACGCCGGGTCGGCGTAAAGAATGGCGTTGTCCTGGTCGGTGCACAGGGTCTGCTCACGCCGCCCCTGACTGCCGAGAACGAGAAAACAGAATTCGACCGGCGGCCGACCAAGTTTGCCAACAGCAAGTTCTATTGCCCGTATCATCGTCATGTCGGCAAAATCGGTAATCAGGCGATTGACCTGACTGACGGCGGTTTTATTATTGATGAGAATACGCGCCAGTTCCGGCAGAATGCCGGCGCTTCTCGCCAGATTGTCGTTATCCGGGGCGGCCTGAATCTGTCGCAGCGCCACCGTTGGCGAATACCGCTGCAAAGAAATGAAGCTGCGGTAATTCATCATTCTCAGCTCACCATGGGCGTTGCGAAAGAATACCGGCCGATAACCGTTCTTTTCATACTGCAGAAAAACATCAAAAAGCAGACAATCTTCGTCGACGATTATGGCAGGCTCGAGCTGCCCGGCCAGAGCGGTTGTCGATACTGCTGCTCCGGCACTGAAAAGCTGCCTGAGAAATGCTGAAAGCATCAGCACGCCCTTGACCGAACCGGCATCGTTGCCAATCAACACGGCGGTGACCGCATCGTTTTCAAAATGCCGGCCGATTTCTTCGAGAGAAGCATTTTCAGGGCAGATAACCGCCGGCAATGTGTCCATGTCGGTTACCCGCTGGTGAAAATACAGCAGACTCTGCTGCAGTTCTTCAAGAAGGCGGTCCTGCCTGATCACTCTCTCCTGCTGCGAGGTAAGTTCAGAAGCGATCATGAGAAAGCCGGGCATTTCGCCCTGCGGAATACTCGACAAAGAGATCATCACATGGTGCCTGACCCCGTTTTTACCGACCAGATAAGATTCATACTGAATCGGACTCAGTTCGCCACTCATCATTGCAACCGGAAAAGAGCGCCCCTTCTCGATTTCTGCGGCAGACATCTCGACCACCTGCGAAATATCGAGGCGGGCAAATTCTTCGGCGCTGTAACCAAGAAGACCAAGCATGCTGCAGTTGGCAAAAAGCTTCTGGGCGCCAAGTGACATGATCATGTATTCGCCAGCAGACTCGACAAGCAGGCGGTATTTCTCTTCGCTCGCCCGCAGACTGGCTTCGGCCCTTTCTCTCTGTTTTTCGGCCTGATAACTGCCGGCAACGAGAAAAGTCAGCAATAACGAGGCCAGCGCGAGAATCAGCGTCGAAATAACGAGAAGATAGTTTCTGATCGAAGCGATTTCCTGGCGCACATCGTTTAGGTAGACACCGGTACCGATGATCCAGCCCCAGGGTTCGAAACCCTTAACATACGACAGCTTCGGCGAAATCCGCGTGGCGTCGTCTTTCCACTGCCAGAGATATTCGACATAACCAGCGCCGCTGCGCTTCACCAGATCGACAAATTTAACAAAAATGCGGTTTCCCGATGAATCCTCGATTGCAGAAAGGTCTTTGCCGTTGAGATCGGTGCGGTAAGGGTGAATGATCATGCGCGGCTGCATGTCGTTGATCCAGAAGTAATCTTTCATTCCCTGCCCGTAATGCAGATTTCTGACCGACTCGATCGCCAGTTTCTGGGCCTGTTCACGGGTCATCACGCCGGTGCGTTCGTCGTGTTCAAAGTTGGCGATAACGTTCCAGGCCGAATTGGTCAACTCTCTGATCATCTCGCGCTTCTGGTCGAGAACGCTCTTTTCAAGCGCCGGAAGCGTAAAAAAGAAGATAGCCCAGACAAACAGAAGAATCGTCAGAAAAGTCGGCAGAATGCTGCGAAAGATAAAATTCTTCATTATCACGTCCTGTGAAAAGGCAGTAACCCTGTTGCCAGGGTTACTGCCGGTGGTGTCAGGCTGCAGCCGCAGTTTCCTTTTTGCTGCCGGTAAGCAGCGAAACCACGACAAGAGCTACAAAGCTCAACGGAATCGAGAACACACCAGGATTATCAATCGGAACCGGTGCAGTGGCGGCATCGAGGCCGTAGAGTTTGTACATGCTTGGTGAAAGCAGAATCAGACCCATGGCTGAAATGACGCCGGTCACGATCGAGGCGATAATGCCTTCAGCGGTTGTGCGTTTCCAGAACAGCAGCATGATGATCGATGGCAGATTGGCCGAGGCCGCGACCGAAAAGGCCCAGCCGACGAGAAACGAAACGTTCATGCCTTCAAAGATGATGCCCAGGAAAATGCTGACGATACCGATCGCAAAAGCCGAAATCTTTCCGGCCCTGACTTTGCGTTCTTCTGAAAGATTCATGCCGAGGTATCTGTCCATCAGGTCATGAGCAACTGCACCTGAAGCAGCGACAATCAGACCGCTGACGGTACCGAGAACGGTTGCGAAAGCTATCGCCGAAATCATCGCGAACAGGAAAGTGCCGAACGCCTTAGCCAGAAGCGGCGCCGACATGTTGTTGTCTGCCAGATTGATGGTGCCGTTGACCATGGCGCCAAGGCCCATATACAGGGTCAGAACGTAAAAAGCACCGATGGCGGCAATGGCGATAATCGTCGATTTGCGCGCAGCCGCCGGGCTCGGAACTGTATAGTAGCGAATGAGAATATGGGGCAGCGAGGCAGTACCAAGGAACAGAGCGAGCATCAGCGAAACGAAGTCGAGTTTCTGCAGAAAACTCCCGTCAACCTTGAATTTAAGGCCAGGTCGCAAAATGCGATTGCCGGGTATCAGAGATGAAACGTGAACCGTTACCGAATCAAGGTCTTCGGCAAATTTGACCGATTTCCAGGTTTTGACTTTCGACTCGGGGTGACCTATCACCGCAAGAAATTCGGCCGGACCGACCGCGGGTATTCTGGCTTCTTCACCGGTTTTACCTCTGATTACTTCGAGGTTGCCGATCGGCCTGAGAGTGTTTTCGGCCGAGGCGGCTTCGCCGTTGATGACTTTGGTGCCATCCGCTTTCTGGACAACCCATTGGGTTTCTCTGAGCGTAAACTGACCTGGTGTCGAGCCGGCCTCACGGTTCCACCAGCTGATTTTGCCATCTTTCAGCAGCTTAACCAGGGTCAGACCGTCAACTTCGCGCTGACCGGCAATCTGAAATGAAGTATCGCTGAGCTGCAGACTGCCGTTCGCTTCAGAGGCATCGAGCGACCGGTATTGATAGAAAGGCTTTTTCCCGCCCTGATCTGGCGTGGTCGTCAGTCCCTGTTTCAGAGTCACAACTACCAGAATCAGCGAAAAAATGATCAGCAAGCCGCCTTTAAGGAACTGAACATAGGTCGTCGAAGTCATGCCGGCAGTGGCAACGATGGTGATGACGATGATCCCGACAAGAATTACCCCGATATAGTGCGGAAAGCCAAGCAATGGTGTAATGAGAACGCCGGCACCGACCATCTGCGGAATCAGGTAAAACAGCGACACGATAATGGTGCTGATTGCAGCTGCAAGTTGAATACCCTTCGAATTGAACTTGGCATCGAGAGCGTCGGTGAATGTGTATTTGCCGAGGCGCTTCATCGGCTCGGCCACGACAAACAGTGCGACAATCCAGCCTGCCAGATAGCCTATCGAGTAGAGAAAACCATCGTAACCGGCCGTGGCGATCATGCCGCAGATACCAAGGAAAGAAGCGGCAGAAAGATAGTCACCGGCGAAGGCGATGCCGTTGACAAACCAGTGAATACTGCCGCCGGCGGCATAATAACCGGCGGCCGACTTTGCCTGACGGGCAAAATAGAACGAAAGGCCGAGAACCAGGCCAACAAAAGCAGCAAATAAGACTACGGGCATTATTTCCATGTTCATCCACCCGCCTTTTCACTGCCGGAAGCCATCAATGCAGCTTCTTTGGCATTGCAGGCCTGATTGTAGATCAGAGCCATGATCAGGGCCAGAAAAATCAGGCCAAAGCCGTAGGCTACGGCCAGATTAAGCCCCCAGAACATTTCTTTTTCCATGGCCAGCGGGCTGATGATGTTAATACCGATAAAGCCGGCATAAACAATCGCGTAAACGACAAACATTTTGACCCCGAGCAGGGTCTTGAACGAGGCAGCCGGGTCTTTGCCGCTTTGCGCGGCAGGTTCGTGAAACATTGATTCCTCCTGGGGCTTTTATTATGCCCTCTATGGTTTAGCGAACAACAATATCCATGTTAAACCTGCATGCAGGCTTAATCCGTGCACAATGGCAGAAAAAGGTACAAAAGCGGTCAGAATTTGCCGTATTTGTTGGGCAGTGCAATCGAGCGAATCTGTGAGAACGGTATCAGAATCGTCTGGCCATTTAGATCTATTTTGACGAAAGGATTGACACCGGTTTTGTCGGCATACATTATGGCGCAGATATATTCGGTATTTTCGGTAGAAATTTTAACCTTCTGTTTCGAAGATATCAGCTCGCTGATTGTCTGTTCAGAGGATTTAAGATCGATACCGGCATTTACGGCCCTGAATTTCTGGGTCAGTTCTTTCATCAGGGCCTTCAGAAGCTTCATGCCGATTACCGGGTTCTGCTTCTGAATGACATCGAAATGATCGTAATTGAATTTTGCTACCTGAGTATCGTCGAGGGCATTTGCCGCAGCCGATCTTGCCTGCTGATCGACAAACGCCACTTCGCCAAAGATATCGTTCTTTTCGAGAATGGTAATAAAATTCGAGCAGCCCATCAATGAGCGGTAAATTGTGACCCGGCCATGCAGAATGAAATAAACTGCGGTGGTCGGGGACTGCTCATTAAAAATTATTTCGCCCTCTTTAAAATTCTGCTCTTCAGTAAAATCCGCCAGCACCCTGAGTTCCTCTTCAGCAAAACCGGCAAAAAACGGGTTATCACGAAGCTTTTCAAACATCGCCATTTCTTACAACTCCTCAACAGCTTCATAAATCTTTATAATGGCATACTAACGTATCAGTAAAATATTCTGCAATGCAAAATTCTTAAAACTGCGACTGATTGCAAATATATACCTGTCCGGCAACAGAAATTTTTCACAAACTTGAGGCGATCGATGCCAGATAAATTTTACCTTTCGCAGGTTTATCATTCTGAAAATGTGTGATTTAATTATCTGACGATTAATCAGGAGAGGTTCAGCATGTACAACAGAATTAATTCGCTGTTGGTTGCCGCAATGATATTTTTCGGAAGCGGGTGTGCGTTTGCAGGCGAGCCAGCGATAATCACTGCTGCAAGTGGTCTGAGCATGCGCGAAAAACCGGCGCGTACCGCGAAATTGATTGTAAAACTGCGACAGGGGACTAAAGTCGAGATAATAGACAAAAATGGCCCGGCCGAGCAGATCGAAGGCAAGCGCAGTAACTGGTTTAAAGTAAATTCATCCGGGCAAACCGGCTGGGTATTCGGCGGTTTTCTTCAGGAAAATCAGGCCAGGCCAATAACCAGCAAGCCTGAAACTGCCGCTAAGCGCCCTGCCGGAGAGAAAATGGCAGAAACAGACAATGAAACAGCCATTGACGCTGATAATCCTCCTGCTGACCCAGATTTTGTCGACAATGAGGCCGAAACAGATGAAAAAACCGTTTTGCGCCGGTTTCCGGCTAAGGTGAGCAGAAAAGGCAAAACCCTGCGCCTGAACTGCGCCGGCGACCGCAAAGTCGAATTAACCAGCGATGACAGTGGTGGTGAATCGCACGTCATGTATTACTGCATCGATTATGTGCAACCGGAAGGCCTGTTTCTGATCTATGCCCAGCTTTACGAAGGTTCTGACCAATTTTTCGTCAGCGAAGCCACCGGTAAAACCTTCAACCTCGGCGATCGCCCGATCTTTTCGCCACAACGCAGCCGGGTAGCAGTTGCCGGCCTTGATATTACTGCCGCCTACGATTTTAACGGCCTGAGAATTTTCAAAGTCGAAAAAGACGGGCTGCAACTCGAATTTGAGCTTGAACCCGAAAACTGGGGTCCCGAAAATTTCAAGTGGGAATCAGAAACCGCAGCCACCTTTGCCAAAGTCACAATGAACGAAAAAGCTGAATTTAAAGGCATTCCGGCCCGTCTAGAATTATCGGCGGAAAGCAAAAAGTGGCAACTGACAGAAACCGCCGCAAAAGCAGCGGCAAGCAAAAACCTGCCTGCCAAAAAGCGCAATTAGTGGTCACATTGAGTCGGCTGTCGCATCTGAGTTGTGTGGTTCTCTGTGATTCCGGCGGATTTACACCGCAGGGGCAAATCTGCCGGAAACTTACAAGAAACGTTTATTGATTACTGCAGAAACAAAGTTGAACTGGTCCGTTGGCCCGGTCTATCAGTCTGGTTGCTTTTGATTTGCAGTTATCAATAAATCCCAGCTTTCGCGCGAATGATACTCAGGCTCAGCCTTTTGTCGAAACTTTCGGGTCAGCCGGAGTCTGTATTTCGCCGCTGGCGTTGTAAGAAACCGCGTTCTTCTGCTTCAGGCTTCGGGCAAGCTGTGCCGCAGACTCGCTGCGATAGGCTGCAATTTTCTCAAAAACACCGCCCGGCCGTGCCTTTTCTGGGTCGATGCCGTTTTTTACAAAGTCGTCGAGACCAGCAAAGACAAGTGAATTCGTTTTATCGATACCGGCTTCGACATCTTCCGGCAGTTCGCCGAGAATTGCCCTTGCCTGACGAAAACCTTCACTGATAGCGCCACCGATGAAATCGGCGAACTTCCGGCGGGAACCTTCACTTTCACCTTCTGCCTTGAAAACTTCACTCAGAGAAAAGAAGCTGGTTGCCACGTCGAGAATGCGGCTGGCGGTATTTTCCGGGGAAAAGTATTCCTGCAGGGCAGTAAGCTGGTCTTCGTCGCCAGTTTCTTCGGCTGGCGGAGTTTCGCCGCCGCCTTCCTGAAGCGGCGTGGTCGTATCTTCACCCGAGGCACGCTGCATAAATTCATAGGCAGACCGGAAAGAAAAGGTTTCCTGCGAGGTTTCAAAGCCATTGGCAGAGTTAACCGAGCGCAAAACCTGATAGTTCAGTTCAAACTGAGATCTGGCCCAGATCACTTTGTTTCTGGCATCACCAGAAAGGCCAAATTCATCGACATTCAGATTTTTAAGAGTGCCGCCACCAGAGACCTTATCGGTGTTTACGCCTTTACCAGATGCTTTGCCGGGGTTCGTCACCGAACCTGGTGCAAGTTGGATCTTTTCAACCATAGCCGCCCCCTTTTTTTATTCCTCTTTAAAAAGTATCATATTTCTGAAAAAATCATAGCAGAAACGAACCAGCGCCCAGGGCAAACGCAAACCTTATTCAGATACCAAGGACTTTTGCGAGGTAATCCTG
>CAZFUG010000096.1:9022-14584 GCA_964522035.1 uncultured bacterium | reverse complement strand
TCTCTTTACCTTCAGGGGTTACCAGCCAGAGCCCGAGCCGACGCTGTCTCTGGGCGTTGATCCAGTAGCGGCCGATAATGATTTCGCGCGATGTATCGTCGACCATCAGCAGCGGGTGCACGTTTTTCAGCAGAACTTTGGGCTTCTTGTCAGCCTTCTGATAGAAAAGATCGTAGGTTTCGGTGCTGTAACGGCGCGAAGATACCCATACCTTTTCATCAGGGCCGAGTTGCCGCAGAGACCGGAAAAACTGGCCGCCGGCATCTCGATCTTCGATTTCGAATTCCTGGGCCGAGGCTTTATCTTTCAGTTCGCTGCATCTTTCGCAGACATATTCGCGATAACTTTTGTAGGCGTCTTTGAGACTCACGCCAAAATGCGCCTTGAAGAGCTTTTCAAAACCGGCGGGCTTACGGAAAATGCTCTTCATGAGGTCGAGCGCTGCGCCCTTTTTGTAGGTTTTTTCCCAGTATTCGAACATGCTGTGCGCCTGAAAAGTCATTTCTTCACGCACCAGAGTCGACTGGCTGAGAATTGTATTGAGCTGATCGAGAGAATAAAGGCGATTGTGGCGGGCCATGTCGAGCAGACGGCTGTAATGAATCGAGTCAAGGGGAAAGGCGTAGCTGAGTGCCATGCCGTCCATGAACCACTGAGGCACAGCGAGCATTGCGAGCTGACGCCGCCACGAATTGCTTGAGGCTGCGAGGGTTCTCAACACCAGAATGTTAGCTAGCCGCATGGCAAAGCGTTTTTCGAGAGAATAGGCACGGGTCGAAAGAACGCCGATTTCTTCGAACATGCTGAGGTTGATCCAGTCGAAGTCTGAGTCGGCAGAGCTGCTGATACGATCGTCGTGATCATTGAGAATGACCGTTGCCTCGTATTTCTTCTGATCGGGGAAAAATTCTATAAGACGTTCGCGCACCTGGGTGAAGGCGGTTAAAATTCGCGGAATCGCCTTTTCGGCTGTCTCCGGGAAATAAAGGCGGATGCCGGAAGAAGCAATAATTCTGTAGTCACCAAGCTGGCGATAAACATCGTTCAGCTCTACAGCCGAAGCAGCAGCACCAAACCAGCCAACCATAAGAAGAACCAGCAGATATATCTTTTTAAATGACATTTTCCCCTCTTTTCAGCCTTCGGCGACCTTGAAGTTCCGGCGCGGCCGGAAGCTCTTGCGGGTCAATATCTCAAGCTGAGGAAATTCAATTTTGATCGTATTTTTACCACAAATTTTCTCCCAGCCCTTTATCAGGGCAGGAGTCAAACTGATTCTGAACCTTGCCGGCGGCTTAAGAGTAACCCTGCCACCTTCAGGCACCTGAATGCGAACTGTGAACGGCAACTGGCCCGGACTTGTCTGCAGAAGAGCCAGAAGTTTGCCGTATGTCTGTTTTTCGGCAAAAGCTGCGGGAATCGCCAGAGTGATTTTTGAAAAGCCCTCAGCGTTGAAATCGTCGAGCACGAGAATTTTTTCGATATTGGCTTTGATGGTACCCTCAATCAACTGCGTCTGAACGATCATGAACAGAGGTTCATCGATTTTGAGCAGGTGATGGTATTCTTCGTAGGCCTTTGGGAAAATAGTGACATCGACTGCGGCATTATCGGCTTCAAGAGTAAGAAAAGCCATCGTATCGCCCTTTTTGGTGAGATGGCGTTTATAGCCGGTGAGAATGCCGGCAATACGGCAGGTTTGACCGTCCTGGGCATCTGCCAGAGAAGGAAGCGAATGCGTCGAAAATACTTTGCCGAGAGGCGCAACCGAAGCGAACGGATCGCCGGTCAGATAGTAACCGAAAACTTCTTTTTCTGACTGCAGCAACTCTTTTTCGGGCAGCTCCGGGATATCGGGCGGCTTGATTTCGGCTTCGGACATACCGCTTTCTTCGCCGCCAAGAAGGTCGAAAAAGGTTGCCTGACCGGCAAGGCGATCTTTCATCGCCGACTGACCGGCCTTGAGCGCCTCGGTCGACATCTGCAGCAGCTGGCTTTTTTTGAGGCCAAAACCATCGAGAGCGCCGGCTTTAATAAGCGCATCGATTACCCGCGCGTTTACCTGACGGGTATCGACACGGCGGGTCAGGTCTGCGAGCGACTTGAAGGGGCCACCCTTGCTGCGTTGCTCGACGATAGAATCGACGGCCCCCTGCCCTACCCCTTTGATGGCGCTGAGGCCATAACGGATATTGCCGCCGTCGACCTTGAACAGGCCAACAGAAGCATTGATATCGGGGGGCAGAATTTCCATGCCGAGGGTGCGGCATTCATCGACGTATTCGGCAATCTTGTCGGTGTCGTTGATTTCTGACGAAAGAACGGCCGCCATGAATTCTACCGGATAATGCGCCTTCAGGTAAGCGGTTCTGAAGGTAACAACAGCGTAAGCGGCAGAATGTGACTTATTGAAACCGTATTCGGCAAAGCCTGCCATGAGGTCGAAAATCGACTGCGCCAGTTCACCGTCAATGCCTCTTTCAATCGAGCCCTTAACGAAGAGTTTGCCCATCTTTTCCATGACTTCGGCAATTTTTTTGCCCATCGCCTTACGAAGAGCATCTGCTTGAGCCATTGTAAAGCCGGCGAGAACGTTGGCGGTCTGCATGACCTGTTCCTGATAGAGAAAAACGCCGTAAGTATCTTTAAGAACCGGCTCCAGGTCAGGGTGCGGATAGGCCATTTCTTTGCGACCATGCTTGCGTTCGACAAAATCGTCGACCATGCCAGAGCTGAGCGGACCCGGGCGATACATGGCGAGAAGCGCGATGATGTCTTCGAAAACCGAGGGCTTGAGGCGGGCAATCAGGTTGCGCATGCCAGCAGATTCGAGCTGGAATATTCCGAGGGTCAGGGCCTGCTGCAGCAGCTGATAAACTTTTGGATCGTCGATCGGCGCTTTTTCGAGATCGACTTCGATACCGCGGCTCTCTTTGATGTTTTCGAGAGCCCTCTGCAGGATCGTGAGGGTTTTGAGGCCAAGGAAGTCCATTTTGAGAAGGCCGATCGACTCGATCGCGTTCTTCTCATACTGGGTCATGATGTTTTTGTCTTTATCGATGCAGAGCGGCACGATATCCATCAGATCGATGGCTGAGATAACGATGCCGCAGGCATGCACGCCGGTATGCCTGACCAGGCCGTCGACGGTACCGGCGATTTTCAACAAGCGTTTCTGCTGTTCGGTGCCATGTTCGACGATTTCTTTCAGCTCCGGCACATCGTTAACAACGGCTTTAAGGTGAATACCAGGCTTTTCGGGGATCATCTTGGCGATTCTGTCGACTTCGGGCAGTTCCATGCCCATGACACGACCAATGTCGCGAATGGCCATTTTGGCAAGAATGAAATTGAAGGTGATGATTTGCGAAACCCTGTCGTAACCGTATTTTTCCTTGACGTAGTCGATGACTTTCTGGCGGCCATCGTCACTGAAGTCGACGTCGATATCGGGCATGCTGATGCGTTCGGGATTGAGAAAGCGCTCAAAAAGCAGACCATACTTCAGCGGATCGATATCGGTGATGCCGAGCAGGTAAGCGATAATCGAACCGGCGGCCGAACCTCGGCCCGGGCCAACCGGAACTCCCATTTCGCGTGCGGCTCTTATGAAATCCCAGACGATGAGAAAGTAATCGCAGAACCCCATGCGCTTAACAACCGAAAGCTCATATTCGAGGCGTTTTTCGACAACTTCACCGGGATTCTGAGAACCATAGCGCCAGGTATATCCGCCGATACAGAGTTCAGTCAGATAGCTTTCAGATGTTTTACCCTCTGGAAGTTTAAATTCAGGCAGAATTGATTTACCAAGGGTCAGCTGAACGTTACAGCGTTCGGCAATTCGCAGGGTGTTGGTTATTGCATCTGGCCATTCAGCGAACAGCTCGGTCATTTCCTGTGGTGATTTGAGGTAGAATTCGCGTGAGCCAAAGCGCATTCTGTTGACATCATCGATCTTCGAGTTGGTGTTGAGGCAGAGCAGAGCGTCCTGGGCTTCCCAGTCGTCGGGTTTGACGTAGTGGCTGTCGTTGGTGGCGACGATCGGGCAGTCGCAGGCACGCGCAACTTCAACGAGAGAGCGCAGAATCTTTATCTGATCGGTCAGGCCATGATTCTGGATTTCGACATAAAAGTTTTCTTTACCGAGAATCTGCTGATAGCGTTTGATGGCGGCCATGGCGCCTTCGCGGTCTTCTTCTAGCAATTCTTTGGGTATTTCGCCGGCGAGGCAGGCACCGAGACCTATCAAGCCCTCTTTATGTTGCTCCAGCAGGGCGAAGTCAATTCTCGGCTTGTAGTAAAAGCCTTTGGTAAAGGCGATTGTCGAAAGTTTGACCAGATTACGATAGCCTTCGATATTGCGGGCCAGCAGTACCAGATGATAGAGAGGCAGGTCGCGTTTGTTGTCAGTATGAGACCCGGCAGTTAAATAGGCCTCAAAACCAATTATCGGCTTAACGCCCTTTTTGATGGCATACTGGTACAGTTCGATGGCGCCGAACATGTTGCCATGGTCAGTGAGGGCAATGGCCGGCATGCGAAAGCGCCGGGCCGCATCAACAATGGCTTTTACCGGTGCGGCACCATCAAGCAGACTGTAATGGCTATGTACATGCAGATGAACAAAATTGGTATGAAACATGGCGGTTAAATTATATCGCAAAGTCCTTTCATATAAGCAATTTTTTTGCAAATTTACACAACAATTGCACAACACGTTCAGAAGGTTAAAAAAGCAAAAATTTGCTGCACCGTGAACGAAGCAAAGGTATAATCTGAGAATCACCTTTGGGTTGGGTAAGAGACTGCGTGAAGAAAATTTTAGACCTGTTTGCTGGCTATTTCCGGAACATTTTTGGTCTGGTCTTTCCGGTGCTTATCACCTTGGGGATTGTTTTTGCCGGAACAGAGTTTTATTCGACCCTGTGCAGAGATGAAATTGCCAGAAAACGCAATCTCTGGAGCGAAAAAGCCCAGATCATACTTGCATCGGTAAGATCCAGACATACGTTTTCCGATCTGATATCTGAAGCCGGTAACCGGCTGGCTGGAGAATTGGAGACCGGCGGCAATTTTTCGCCAGAAGAGTTTCTTAGACTTCTAAACAAGCATTTTGATCTTGGTTTTATTGATGATAAGACCCTCATCTGGTTTTTTTCTGCCAGTGACAATAAAATCATCCCGGCAAACTGTCCGGGGCTGGCCACCACTCATCAGAGGGTCATGCAGAGAGTTATCCAAGGGTTTCTTGAGTTTTCAAACAACCCTTTAATGAACCAGAACGAAATCAGCTCAAGAGAGAAGTTTATCAGAGGTGTCTTTGGACCGCATTCTTCACCCCTTTCGGTCGGAAAACGACGCGAAGGAAAACTGACGCCGGTAATCTTTGAAGGCAGAAAATCTTACCTTTACTGGCGCCAGTACAAAAAAGAAAACGACACGAAAGCGGTTTCGGCAATACTTTTTCCTGCAGAAAAAAGTGCAGATATCCAGCAGGTGCTGCAGATCATAGCGGACAGGACACTTGAGTCAACGAAACGACATCTGGCCATAGCCTTC
>CAZFUG010000096.1:0-9012 GCA_964522035.1 uncultured bacterium | reverse complement strand
TTCGTTCCGATAAAAGGACTGAGAAATCAGTTGAGCACCATTCTTCCCGCAAAAATTCAACCCGGCAGCATTTACCGCTCTGAGCTTGAAGCAACGCTTGAACAAGTAACGAACGAAATAGACGACAAAGGCAGACAGGTTTATGAAGCAGCAGGGCATTTCTTTCTTCGAGGCTTTTTGACTGCCGACCTTCCATACGATGCGGTAGTTTTTGCTCCAAAGCCAGGGGTGCTTGAATTCAAGGAGCCTGTTTTTTTTCATGCCACTGTTGTGACTATTCTTATCTGGGCTGCGGTTTTTGCCTTTTTTTTCCAGCGTTACGGGAGGGCCGGACTTCCCCTGGCTGTTTCTTTCAGGGTTCTTTTCTTTCTCGCCGGGCTGATTCCGATTCTGACAATGCTTTCTGCGGGCTACTCTCTCATTGAAGAATCATATCATAATGAAATCGTCGAGTTACGCCGCGAAAGCAGCCAGGTAATCAGCGGCATAAATGAAAGGAGTGACAACCTTCTGCACCTTTTCGGGTATCACATTTCAGAGATTCTTAAAAACCAGAGAATTCAAAACCTGTTTAATTCAGGCAGAAGGTCTGATACCGAAAAGGCTTTTACGGCCATAAGAAATAAAATGCTCAGCATGGAGCTTACCCTTGACTTTCTCTTTGCCGCCTACCCTGGTATCTCTTCAGAGATGCTCGTTGCAGACCAGCGGCAAAAGCCAGCTGTAAAAACAGCCTGGAACCTTTTTGGCTCAGGCATCTTTCAGATGAATCAGATTCTTGCAAAAACTGCGCCATTGCCTGACACGGTAATGGACCCAGGTCAGAAAAACTTTTATCAGATTCTTTCCGGGCTGCCCAATGAGTTCCTCGCTTCAACATTTTTTATTTCATACGAGAAGGCAGGTTTCGTGAACTATGGCAATAGCGGAAAAGATTATTATTTTACCACCATACTGACCAGAAACGGGAAAATAGCCTCTTACCTTATTTTCGGAGCCAGCTCAGAAAATGTTTTTCGCCGCTATCTGGCTAGAGAACTCGATGTACACAATTCTTCGGGAGCCAGCGTTTTTCTTGCGGCCGAGCAACAAAACAACTCGGATTTTTCAGTTTTTTCATGCAAAAAAATGCAGGTATTGCAAAGCCGGGCAGGAAAAAAGGCATTCTCGCTGATTAAAAGCTGCCAAAGCTCGACTTTTGAGAAATTCATCACCGACAGCGACCACCTTTACCTTTTTTACCCGATGAGCAAAATGCCGAAATATGCCGGAGGTTGCATCATACCGCTGTCGGGGCCGAATCTTCGCAGGCAGACGAAAACTCTGCTGCTTTTAACAGCAGCAGTTCTGCTCAGCTGCGCTATGTATACCGTTTCTGCCGTTGCAACCGCGCATCTTATGAAGCCTCTCGAAAAAATCAACCTTGTTCTGCACAACATCAGTCTGGGTAATCTTGAAACCAGCCTGAATATCGACCGCCAGGACGAACTGGGGCAGCTTGCAAATGCGGTGAGCCTCATGCAGAACGGTTTCAAAGAAAGACAGAGACTGGGCAAATACGTCTCAACCACTCTAGATAAAAGCCTGTCTGAAGGTTCAAGTTTTGAAGAAATCAAAAAGGCCAGAGAAATTGCCGGAACGGTTTTATTTTCAGATATTCGCAGTTTTACGACCCTTTCAGAAAGTTTTCCGCCGGCGGAAATAGCGGAAATGCTGAATTCACATCTCGAAAGCATGTCGAAAGAGATTCAGGCGGCGGGTGGACAGGTTGAACAATTTATCGGCGATGCCATCGTCGCCTTTTTCCCTGACGTGGAGCCGGGCGACAGTCGTTCTGCGGCATTGAGAGCAGCGCTGGCCGTGCATCAGACTCACTGCCGTCTCAATCAGAAGCGGCATGGCGAAGGCCGATTCACCTATGCAATCGGAATTGGCCTGCAGCATGGAGTTGTGATCGCCGGGTCGCTGGTCACTCCCGGACGTTATGAATTTTCAATCATCGGCAAGGCGCGGCATCAGGCCGAAGAATTTGAGGCGCTGAGCAAGCTTGGCGCTCACACGAGAATCATTGTCTCTGAAGGCTTTATAGACACTTTGAACAGCGAAAAAATTGCCGCTTTCAGGCCGCTGAAAAGCACTGGAGTTTATGAGCTGGTGGAAGGGTCATCGGAAGCATGAGAAAAACCATGTTCCTGCTGCTTGCAGCCGTTCTGCTGTCTTTGCCTGCGTTTATGACAGCTTTTTCGATGAATTCATCAGCTTCACTTCTTCTTGAAGAATACAAAAATCAGATAGAAACGAGGCTTGGCCATGAATTGCGCTCACAAAGCCAGATTTCGCTGATTTCTCAGGAACTTTTCAAGATTTTTTCCTTCTTTCTTATGCAGACCGAGCAGTTGTATGAAAATATTACCTGGAAGGCATTTTCTGCCTTTGCAGACAGGGAATTCGAAAAATTTGTTGTTTCAACAGCCCTTGATTATATGGTGCCCATGGTGACTTCCATTCATTACAACAGGGATAGAAAAACCTGCCGAATGAATTTTGATGGTCCAAAACGGGTAGCAAACAATGAAATCTCCGTTTTGACCTCACAGATGCTTAAATTTGTCGATATGGCATATTACAACAACCCTCCTGAGGGGCAATTCGAACTGCTGCAGAAATACCTTGAAGATGCCGGTCTTTTTTTCAACCTTAGCTTTCTAAAATCGGCCGGCGACCGCGCCAGGGCCAATCAACTGGTGATCAGATCGCCAGGTTCAACAAAATTGCTGCTGACTCTTCGATCAAAAAGTGACTATCTGATGAATGTTCTTATCGACCTTACCAGAGCCGGCATAAAAACAAGCGCCAGAAAAGCGGCACGCACATGGAGGAAAAAAGATTCCGGAATCTTTTTTTTCGGTGGCGGAACATCAATTCAGCCGGTGTTCTCTGCCTGGTTCGATCAATTTCCCGGCCTTGGGCAAAAAATCCTCAGAAGAATAAGCCAGGAAAAGCACGGAACAAGCCGCCTCGAGTTTGAATCATTTCTCGTTCTGTTCACTCCTCTCGACCCCAAAGTTCCATGGCGAGCGGGCATTGTCACCCCTGTTCCGAAAAAAGCCGCCCGACCTGGCCTGACAATGCTTCTCTGTGCATTTTCAATCATTGGCTGCGCCATCTGGAAGCTTATCGTCGACCAGGTGATATTTGGCCGCGCAATCAAACTCTCGTTAAGAAGCTTTATTATCCTTGTCTTCACCCTGGCCAGCATGATGCCATTCACTTCAGGGCTTTATCTGACGAATGAATACGTAATTGCAAACTTCAAAGTCCAGAAAAATAAAGTGGCGCAGGAACTTTCATCAGAGCTTGAAGACCTCGATCTGACAACCTACTCGAACTTTCGGGAGTCAATCAATCAGGTAAAAGGCCTGAACTCTATTGAAGCAATTGCCTCTTATACCGGGCTTTCTCCAGATACTCACTACCAGGATCTGCTGAAAGCAATGCTGATGAAAATCACAAAAAAATCCGGTCAAGACCGTCTTTCTGAGGTCTGGGTCACGGCAACCGACAGCAGACTTATCTCGGCCAAGCTGTATGGCGACCTGACGACATTCCAGATCAGGCCAACTGAAGACGCCTTTATCAACGAAGTCTTTGCTCCAAGGTTCCAGCGCCTTCTCAACGAAAACAACGCCGGTTTCGCCGCATACACGGGCAGTAATAAAAATGAAATCGAATTTGACGAGGTCAAGGCAGAAATACTCGACAGCATATTGCTCAACCTGTTCGGAGAACAGACCTATTTTAATCTTCAGGAAGACCTCGGTACACTTCTCAAGCTTGAATCATTCTTCGACAGCAATGCTCTGGTGAGCCTGCCAATAAAAATGAACAGCAGGATCAGATATATTTTCACGTATATCTTCTCTTCGCTTTCGCTGCGCAGGCATTTTCCGATAGAGCGCCTCAGGGCTGAACCTGGCAAACCGGTGCTGGCGGCATTATATGGCAACAACGAATTTCTTAATGCTTACCCGGGAAGCCTGCACACCCTGTCTGCAAGTTTTCCGACTCTGATCGGCCTCGCCCGGCAATCGATGCTGACCGGCTCAAGGTTTGTCATGCAGGATGTTAATGCCAGCGGTTCTCCCGTATTCGAGACCCTCCCGGCAAGATATTCCGATCTTGTCTTCTGCGGGCAGAGAAACACAAGAAGCCTTGGCAGCATCAGTCAGGAATTAACCGCCACCGCGATCAGATATTTTACGATCATGTTTGTAATCGCTCTGTTGCTGGCTCTTCTGTCCTCGCTGTATTTCACCATACCAATCAGGCAGTTGACCGAGGCGACACAAAAAATTATTGCTGAAGACTATTCGGTGCGTATAAACGAACGGCACCCTGACGAATTTGCTGCTGCTGCAAGAGCTTTCAACAAAATGGCCGGTGGCCTGGCCGAGGGTGAGCTGCTCAAGAATTTTGTCTCTGAAAGCGTGCGCGAAATAACCGCCTCAGACAGCGATGACGAACAGGCAAGATTGATCGATGCAACCGTGCTGTTTTCAAGCATTAGAGGTTTCGCAGGCATGCAAGGCCAGCTTGCGCCGGCAGAACTTTTTTCGATCATGCAGGCGCATCTGTCAGCTGCTGTGGAAATGGCAACCCAGACTGGCGGAGAAATAGACAAAATGATTGAAGACAAGGTAATGATCGTTTTCCCGCACAACAAAGGAAAAACTGCTGAAGAGACCGCTATGGCGGCGTTAAACTGCGCTCGCCACATTCAACAACAGTTATTGTTATCACATAAGCTTCCTGTTGCCATCGGTATAAATTCTGGCGAGGTTGTATCGGGAATTATGGGCGCCGCCAGTGTCAGGCTTGCCCGAACGGTAGTCGGTGATACGGTGAATCTGGCGGCGCGCCTGGCATCGGCGGCGGCTGATCTGGAACATGGCGGAGTCGTTGTTTCGGGCGCTTCAGCCAAACTTGCCAGTGATCATGGTGCGTTTAAAAAGCTGCCGATAAACAAAGTCAAAGGTAAGACACATGCAGTCGAAGCTTTGCTGGCAGACTTCTCAAAAGCCTGAGACGATCTGCAATGAAACCCGTTCAGCCCTGCATGCGAAGTGCCTGAAACAACCTCTGCTGGAAAAAACTCAGCCTCTGCAGTAGAATCACAGCAGACTCATTTCGGGGAGACAAGACCTCATGATTTCCTATGGCAGGGTGCGATCGGCCTTCGCCTGGGCTTTTCCCCTCTTTCTTGGCTGCCTTTATATAGTTGGCGCCCACCTGATAAGCTTTGACCGTCTTCAGAATTCTCAGGCCGCAGTTCGCGAAAAACGCAAAGAGCAGGCAGAAATCATTTCGACACGCATTAAAGCAGAATATTCCGCATCGCTGCAGATTGAAAACTCCTTCAGGGAACTGCTGAAAACCATTTCAGCCATGAGTTCCCAAGATGAAACAGCTTTTGAGAAGTATCTCCCGGAGCTGCTCAAACAAAATTTTCACCCGGAAATCCTGCAAAAATGCCGGCTATGGGCATTCAAAAAAGAGGCGAAGGAGTTCAGGCTCATAAATGCCCCTGGCCTTGAAAACTCAAAGAGAAAGGCCATGGAACTGGCGTTTTTAGCACTTCTGAATCTTCAGGAAAAGCATTCCGACGACTCTGGCAGAAAACGCAGCGAAAAATTCATCGCCGGGCTCTTTGGCGCAAATTCAGCGCCTGAATATCTTTCTGCGCAGCGTCAGGGAATCCTTACCCCGGTGCAGTTTGAAGGCAGACCGTGTTACATTTACTGGCAGAAAATAACTGGAAAGATGGAACCCGCCGGCGGGCTCATCGTTGTTTTTCCTGGTGCTTTTATAGAAGATACCCGCTCAAGTCTTATCAGACTGGCGAACGAACTCGCCCATCTCTCAGTTGACGGTTTGTTTATAAGCTTCCCTGAATCACCTCTCGTTTCCCGTGAATTCAAGCCATTAACCGCCAGTTACCCAGCAGCAGAAAATACGAAAGCTTCACTCCGCTCCATGGCGCAACTTTTCACCGATAACAATTTTCCGCGACGTCAGTTTGTAAAAAATGATGGCTGGACGCATTATATCGACCTTATCAGCCAGGATACCCATTTTTTTTCAGCCATTTCATTCAGAGAAAACGAGCCGCAAAGATTTGGAAAAGGCATTCTGCGCGATATAGCAGTATTTGTTCTGGCCTGGTCTGCCATATTTTTTCTGAGACTGCGGCATCAGAGCTTTACAATGGCTCTGGCGTTCAGAATTCTTTTTTTCATGACCGGCATGCTTCCGGTCTGTCTGTTTTTCTATCTCGGCGACAGTCTTATCGAACAGTCTAAAGAAGCAGAAATCAAACAGAAACTCAAAAGAGCCTATTCAAGCATCGAGCTTCTCGATGAAAAGTCAGAAGAAAGCATCGGTCTCGCAGGCATTCTGATTAAAGAAAAACTCTCAGACCCTTTTTTCCAGAGAACTTTTACCAGTGACGACCCGGCAGTTCAACGCTCAGGCTTTGAAAAACTGAAACAGGACCTTCGCAGGCGTTCGTTCTTTCTGAATTACGTTTTAATCATTCCCCCGGGCAGGCAGGCGACATTTCATGTTTCTTCGCCATCAGATCTGCCTTATGCCAGATATCACCTCGATTATTATATTGTCTCGGCCCGTGATCTTAACAGGGCTTTAACTGCCAAAAACGTAAAATTTCCTCAAATCAGCCTCAACAAGACCCAGAAAACTCTTGTCAATTCACTTGGCGGCGAAGACAACCCGTCAATCAAGGATGTTTTTCTTTCGTCTCTTGAGCGTATCAACAGTTTTCAGTCCGGAACCGTTGCCAGGCATGTTTTTTTCACGACAATTCTTGGAAATCGTGACCAGATCGGTTGTTATCTCGTTCTGGCGATGAGTATCGATGAAACGGTAAGAAAGGTAATACAAACAGAGCTTCAGATACTAAATTCAGACCCGGAAACCAGCTTTTTCTGTTATGGGCGCAACCTTTCCTCCGGCTTCAACAGCGTTGGCCCGGAATCAAGAATAACATCTGGCGAAACCGGCAGAAATTTCATCAGATTTCTTCAATCGTCCATGCATCATCAATTCAGGATAAAACAGGAATTCGGCAAGTCTTTGTTCATCTATGAACCGATGAACAAGGTTAAACGTTACCTTGGCGGTGCAATCATAGATCTTTCCAGAACCGCCAGGACAGCAGATTTCAAATTTATCGTTCTTGTCCTGACCGTTGTGATACTTGCCGCTTCAATTTATCTGCTCGCAGCAGCTGTATCAAGGCTGCTGATTCAACCAACCGGAGAACTGAATCTGGTCTTCAACCGCATAGCATCAGGCGATCTCTCCAGCAACTTCAGTTATCCTTACGAGAATGAACTCGGAGAGCTTTCCAGAGGCACAACCCAGATGATCCGGGGTCTTAAAGAAAGAAAACTGCTCGGCAAATTCGTCTCGACCACCTTTGATTCAGACCTGAAAGACCGCAATCAGAACGAGCTGGCTCAGACAATTTCCGGAACCGTACTGTTCTCGGATATAAGAAGCTTTACCACCATTTCAGAGAGCTACCCGCCTGAGGAAATAGCCGGCCTTCTGAACACACACCTGCGTGAAATGGTAGAGATAATTCACCAGCATTCAGGAAGAGTAGAGCAGTTCATAGGTGATGCAATCGTAGCGTTTTTTCCGGGCGAAATGGAGATATCCTTCATAAAAGCCTTGAATGCTGCAGATTCAATGATGGCTCAGCACCATAGAATTCAAAGCAAAAGGAAAAGGGCGGCGCAACCGACCTATGCAATCGGAATTGGCCTTGATTTCGGACCCGTCATGGCCGGAGTATTGAGGTCAGGGAAAAGGTCAGAATTCTCGGTAATCGGCCCGGCAAGAAGTCGGGCAGAAGCCTGCGAATCTGCCAGTAAAAGTGGCGTGGCAACCAGAATAATGATGACGGGCGATGTGGCAGAATGTGCCCAAAAACATGGAGCAGAACTGATAAGGCACTCACAGGATCTATTTGAACTTAAGGAACTGAAGAAAACATGAGAAAGCGTATTCTTCTGGTTCTGATTTCAATGATACTTGTTTTTCCGCCTTTAAGCGTCTATTTTGCGATGCGGTCAACAGTTGAGCTGCGAAACAGTGAACTTCAGACAGCCAGAGAAAACAGAATCGAAGCCGACCTTCTTCAGATAGACCGTCTGTCTGATGAATCAAACTACCTGATCAGAGAGCAGACGAGGCTTTGCAAAGAATTCCGCATGATGGGCGAAAAAGACTTCAAGCAGAAGGCAGTAAGGCCCGAATTTAGAAAACAGGTTCGTGATCAACTGCTGAACATAACACAGAGAGCCGGAGCGCCATGCGAAATCTATATGGGCATTACCGATGCGCAGAATCACCATGAATTATTCCATGCCGGCTCTGAAATCGGCTTAAAGACAATTACCGGATTTATGGGAAAATCCACAACCGAGTTATTTCCATGGCAATCCTTTTATAAAAACATGCTCAATGAGATACTTCTCAACAACAACACGAAAATTGTCATCAGAGAACCCGGAGTCTGCCTGGCACTGTCAGGAGAAAAGCTTTTCGAGGATTCATATATTCTGGCTCTGGCAGATCTTTCCGACTTTTCTCTCAAAAAAACGCTTGAATGGAAAATCAACCGGTTTCCTCCCAGAGATTACGGTCTTGGAGCCTATTTCCCTGATACGGGAGAAGTCTGTTTTACCGATTATTTTTCCGGGCGGCCATTGTTGAAAAATCTTGTATTAAATGAAGTCAAAAAAGGCTTTAAAACAAACGGCAAAATGGCAGGCCATACTTTTTCCAGAACAAGGTTCGATAAATTTAAAAAGTGCTTCCTGTTTTCAGTTTCTCCAGGCGCCATTTCCAGAATAAATCTTCCCCGGCAGGGGCTGTTCTGGCTGATTATTCTGGCTCTTTTTTCGTGTATTCTGTTCAAAGTGA
>CAZFUG010000095.1:0-14709 GCA_964522035.1 uncultured bacterium | reverse complement strand
TTTTTCATCGGCAGCGGCGCCGGTCTGCCCAATTTCATGAATATTCCTGGTGAGAACCTCAACGGCGTCATGTCGTCAAACGAGTATCTGACCCGCGTCAACCTCATGTATGCCAATCAGAGCGACTCTGACACCCCGGTTCTGCGCGGCAAATGCGTCGCAGTTGTCGGGGGCGGCAACACCGCCATGGATGCCGTGCGCACCTCTAAGCGCCTCGGCGCCGAACGATCGATCATCATTTATCGCCGCTCACGCGACGAAATGCCGGCACGCCTCGAAGAAATCAAGCATGCCGAAGAAGAGGGCATCGAATTCATGAATCTGGCAAACCCGATCGAATACCTGCCCAACGCCGAAGGTCGGGTAGCCAAAGTTCGTCTGCAGCGCATGAAACTCGGTGAACCCGATGCTTCCGGTCGCCGCAAACCGGTGCCAATCGAAGGCGACATCGTCGAAATAGATATCGACCTCGCGATCGTGGCAATCGGTGTTTCTCCGAATCCGCTGATTCCGGCCTGCCTGGCTGGTCTGAAAATGTCAAAATGGGGAACCATCGAAGTCAACGAACAGACCATGCAGTCGTCGATTCCCGAAGTTTTTGCCGGCGGTGATATCGTCAGAGGCGGCGCCACGGTCATTCTGGCAATGGGCGACGGCCGCAGGGCTGCAGCCTCCATGCACGACTATCTGAAAAACAGATACAATCTGTGAACGGGGAAAAACCATGATCAACCTGAAAACCAGATTCTTCGGTCTCGAACTCAAAAATCCGCTGATCGTCGCCAGCAGCAGCCTGACTGCCGATGCAGATAAAATCAAAGCCTTCGCCGACAACGGCGCCGGGGCCATCGTTCTTAAATCGGTCTTCGAAGAAGAAATCATCAATGAATACAACCAGATCGGCGAAAGCAAATCGGCTTCGCATTTTGATGAATTCATGGACTATTTCGACTACAAGATCCGCGATCAGGTTCTCGCCAGCTACGGCCGCCTGATCAAGGCAGCCAAAGAAGTCAGCAAAACCCCGGTTGTTGCCAGCATCAACTGCGTCTCGGCCGGCGACTGGCTGCAGTTCGCCTCACAGGTGCAGGATGCCGGCGCCGACGCCATCGAACTGAATCTCTTCGTCATGCCATTCGACCCGACGCGCAAAGCCGAAGACACCCGCCGCTTCTACATCGATACGGTCAAAGAAATTACCCGCCGGGTAAAAATTCCGGTTGCCGTAAAGATCAGCAGCTATTTTTCTGATCTCGCAGCGGTCTGCCACGAACTCGACGGCGAAAAACTCGCCGGCATCACCATGTTCAACCGTTTCACCAGCCCAGACATCGACATCGAAAAAGAAAAAGTCATCGAAGCCGGCACCCTGAGCAGCGAAAACGAATACCTGCTGCCACTTCGCTGGGTAGGCATTCTCAGCCCGCGCCTCAAATGCCCGATCGCTGCCTCAACCGGCGTGCACGAAGCAAAACATGTGATCAAGATGCTGCTGGCCGGCGCCAGTGCCGTACAGATGGCCTCGGTCTTCTACAAGAAAGGCCCTGCCTACATTGGCGAAATCCTCAAAGGTCTCGAAACCTGGATGGATAAAAAAGGCTACGAAAGCATCGGCGACTTCAAAGGCCGCCTCAGCCTTACAAAAGCAGCCAACCCCGCCCTCTACGAACGCGCCCAGTATCTCAGCAGTTTCGGTGGTTACGCCGGCTCATAAGCACAACCCCTTGTCGATAAGAGCTTAGATCCCTGCCTCCGCAGGGATGACGAGAAGAATAACTGAAAACTCCCGCAATGCTCAACACTGCGGGAGTTTTTTATTTAACTGATCAGGAGGCGGGCTGGGGTTTTCGGCGTTTCAGGCGGCGCATAACCATTTCGGCGGCCTTGTCGGCCTCTTCGATTTTCAGCAGGCGCGACACGAGATAAAGCGCTGCCAGCCCCGCAATTACGGCAACGAACATCGCAGTCAGAGCGTTAAAAAAGCCGCCCGCCGGCAGCATGCTGATATTTGCTCCAAGCAATGGTGATGTAAAGCGGTAAACCAGTGCCGAAACAATGCCTGAAGCGGCAGTAGCGGTAAAAATACGTGCCATTGCCGGCATAAGTGCGAAGCGGCTGAAACTGCCGATGCGCTTTTCCAGCATGAAATAAAGAATGCCGGCGTTGAACATGGCGCCGATGCCGGTGCTGAGAGCCAGGCCCCAGTAACCGAACGGGTGAACCAGAACCAGGTTGAGAACGATATTGACGACAACAGCGGTAATACTGGCCATGACCGGCACTTTTGTCTCATCGAGCGTGTAAAAAGCCGGACCAAGAATCTTGATCAGCGAATAGAAAAGCAGACCGACCGCGTAAGCCTGCAGAGCTATGGCAGTTGCGGTCGTGTCGGCAGCGGTGAAGCGCCCGTGCTGAAAGATGATTCTGACCACCGGCTCTGCCAGAGCCATGATCGCAAAACAGGCGTAAAGATTGATGAATGAAGAGAGTCTGATCGAACCGGCCAGCGTTTGACCCATGCCATCGCGGTCGCCGGCAGCTATCTGCCGCGAGATGACCGGCAGGGTCGCCTGCGCAACTGCGACGCCAAAAAGCCCAAGCGGCAACTGCATGACCCTGAACGCGTAGCCAAGCCAGCTGACCGCACCCTCACCCTGCGAGGTGGCAAGAATGGTGCTGATGGCGATATTGATCTGGGTGGCGGCAAGCCCGACCGTGCCCGGAATTATAAGTTTGATTATTCTCTGAATACCGGGGTCCTTAAAGTTCAAATGCCACCTGAAACGGTAACCGTAGCGATAAAGTGTCGGCAGCTGCACAACAAACTGCAACAGGCCGCCGAGCATGGCGCCGATAGCCATGCCGGTAATGGCCGGCATGTCGAATTCTTTGGCGAACGGGCAGATCAGCCAGCCCGACAGAATCATCGACAGATTGAGAAAAACAGGGGCAATTGCCGGAATGAAGAAATCACCAAGTGAGTTGAGAATACCCATCGAAATCGCTGCCCACGATACCGCCAGCAGAAACGGAAACATGATACGGGTCATGGTTACGGTCACTTCAAACTTTTCAGGGTTCGAAGTGAATTCCGGTGCCAGAGTGCTGACCAGTAAAGGGCTGGCAATGATACCGAAGAGAGTCAGGGCTCCAACCACAACGAGAATGGCGCAGAAAGTAAGGTTGGTCAGCCTGAAAGCTTTCTGCTGACCCTCTTTTTCGAGAATGCCGTTAAAAGTCGGCACAAAAGCAGCGCTCATCGCCCCTTCGGCAAACAGGTCACGCAGCAGATTCGGAATACGAAAAGCCACATTGAAAGCGTCGGTCCAGATGCCGGCACCGAAGAGGTAAGCGAAGGTCTGCTCACGCACCAGTCCGGCGATGCGGCTGAAAAAGGTGGCAACGCCCATTACCGCCGCCGAGCGGGCAATCGAGGGCTTCTTTGTTTCCTGGTTCATGTTCAGTCGGTAACCGGGTTGATCACTAGAATTTCATCGGTGGCGTCGATCTTGTGATTATGAGGGTTAACGATAACCGGTTTGCCTTTCGGCTTGATGCCAACCATGGTAAAACCGAGTTCGCGGTTCAGAATGCCGATCGCCTCTTCGCTGGTCTTGCCGACCACCTCATTTGGCGGGTCGATAAAAGTCAGAGTGTTGCCAGACTCGCGCGACAGCAGATCTTTAAAGAAAGCCAGCAGACCTTCGTGCATCGCCACACGTGCCAGCAGTTTGCCAGAAACTTCGCCCTGAATTACCACGTCTTCGACGCCACCCATTTTCAGGTGCGAGGCGTATTCCTCGTTATAGATTTCGGCTGAGGTGTGGATCTTCGGATTAAGCTTTTCGATGGTCAGAGCCGCGAGAATCGTGCGGGCATCGATGTCCTGGGTGGTGCGGTTTTCGCCGTCTTCTGAGAGAATTACGGCGGCTACGGCACGCTCAACACCTGCTTTTTTAAGGGTTTCCATGCGGGTAAAATCTTCTTTAAGAATGCTGATACGATGAGTTTTGACATTGCGGACCTGCAGTTCTTCAAGACTGGCTTTTTCAGAAACAAGCAGAATCTCAGAATGTTTAAACGCCGGGTCCATAAGAAATTCAGAGGCAAGAATGGCAGCCTTGGCGCTGAAACCGCAGATGATAATGTGTTTGTTGAGGTCGTCAGGGTTTGCGGGTTTGTGCATGGCGCTCTCCTTGAGTTTATCATACATGATTGCCGAAAAAGTACCGGTCAGCATTGCGAATACGCCCATTTCAAAAATCAACAGAACCAGAAACACGATCTTGCCACCGAACGAAACGGGGTAATCTGCGTATTCACCTGCCATCAGCGAAAACAGCGATTTCCAGAAGGCATCGACAGGCGTGGAAATCCGATCGGTGAGACCGGCTTCAAATTGCGAAAAGCCTACGGCCCCGAAGATTACCGCAAAAATGGCAAAACTCGAAATAACGCAATATTCAAGCAGCCGGCCGGCAAAGATTTTCTGAAAAAAAGCAAAGCGCCTGTGAATATTAGTGCCAAGCGAGAAGATGCGAAACAGGCGCAGCAGTCGCAGAACGCGCCCAACTCTGAAAATTCGCAGCATCGGCATTACCGAAAGAATATCGATCCAGAATTCACGCAGAAATGCGCCGGTCGAAGTGCTGATCAGCCAGCGCAGGCTGAGCTCGAAAATAAAAACCAGAGTCAGAAAATCGTTGATCGTCTGAATCATTTCGAGCTGCGCGACCGGCATTGCAACGAAAGTTTCGACCAGAATAAGAACGACCGAAACCAGAATCAGAAACATCAGCGTCAGGTTGAAACGTGCCGATTCGAACAGCCAGCGCAGCCACGGAAAAGACTTCGAGGCTGTTTCGATCTCGTATTTAAACCTGATATGCTTCTTCATAGCCCGATTGTAGAGTATCAGCCCTGCAAAATCAACCTGCCCGCGAACTTTGCTTTCTTGTTCGTACACACTGAGAAGGGTGTGGTATAATCAGATGTTATGAGGCTTCAGCTGCACCCGAAAAAGGGAAATATCACGATCATTCTGCTCGGCCTGATCAGCGTCATGCTGCTGATGGTAATGGCGCTGTCAAAGCGCATGACCGGGCACACTCAGCTGCTGACACTCAGTGACTACACCCAGATTACCCGCTATTTTCTTGAATCCTATGCCGGTGATGTGCTGCAGCAGATCAACATGAACGTCAACGAACCGGATTCTGAGCTGTACAATGTTTTCAGAGGCCCGCCCGGCCGCCAGAAACTAAAAACCGGTTTTTACCAACCGGCCGCGATGCTGAAAAAGCTCGCCGACGAGCTCAAAATCGAACTGCAGCTGCCACCCGAAATCGTTTTTTCTCAGGCCGAAGAACTTGGTTACCCCCCAGGTTTCGACTGCCCGAATGAATTCAAGGGCAGCGAAAAGAAAGGCCTGCTCGAAATCGTCTGCAAGGCAAAATTTCATGGCCGCCAGTATTCACTGCGCGTGCAATACCCCTTTACCGTCGTGATGCGCCTGACGCCGGTTCTCAAAGACTTCATGCTGTTCGTCGACAAGATCGCGACAGAACAGGGCCGCGACAAGATCGGGCCGAACGATCATCTCAACATCATGTTCACCAAAGAGGGCAAACACCCCGAAGAAGCCGATAGTCAGGCACTCAGCCATGCCGGCAATATCAGGGTAAAATCGGGCTTCAAATACCGGCCGATGATTCTATTGCCACCTCTCGATGAGACCGAATACAACAGCCCAGAGCTTTCGGGCAAAGTCTTTCTCGGGCCCTCCGACGAAGCAGTCTACCTGAATCTCGCCGGCGATACGCGCGAAGCCGTCGCCGATGCACCCAGCAGCGACAGCGATGAAGAATTCACCGCCAGCGTCGGCGAAATGTTTCTCGTGTCACCCGAAACTCTCAAAGTCGCCGACGTGACCAAAGACTTCGATTTCGTGCCGGTTTTCATGAACAAAAACGGCGAATTCATCAGAATGATGGGTCAGGATGTCGAACTTAAGCATAAGCATACCGCCAAAATGGGCATTCTTGGCTTTTCCAGTGAGATCGTGCCCGAAATCGGCGAGATTTTCAAAGATACCGCCTATGCCCCCGAAGACTTCTTCAACAAAGGCTCTGGTGCCAGCGAATTCTGGCAGAAACTTGAAGGTTTCGGGCATGGCTACATGGCTTTTTCGAGCGGCCTGAAACTGATGGGTATCAGGCCCGACATCGGGGGGCATGCGCGGCGGCAGATTTTCGGCAACGTGCTTGGCCGTTTCTTTGTCATGACTTTCTGGTGGCCACCTTCCGGGGGCGGCGAGCCGCTCAAATATGACGAGAACCGCAGCCCGACAGATTTCCCTGAGCGCGAGGTTTACGGCTCGGTCAAATACAGTTTCCAGCCGCTCTTAGACAGCCAGAAATACCAGGATTTCATGTCGCGCATGGTTTCAGGCAAGAACTGGAACCCCCGCAGCGGCAGCGCCGACAATCTTCCTGACGGCTTTATGCCCATGAACTCAGACTTTGACAAGCAGTCGAAAAAGATCTTCATGCACGGACAGTTCAAGGCCAACGACGGTTTCGCCGCCAGAGACAGGCTAGAAGAACTTGGTCGCAGCTGGTTTGCCGTCGAAGCAGCAAAAGACAAAACGGCAAAAGGTGCCGAAAGCCGGGTCGGGCGCACTTACATGAGCAGCGACGAATTTCTTGAAGCTGCCGGCGTCAAGCAGGGTAAATTCAAGGTCAACGGCGTCGTGTATGTGAAGGGCCCTTTGAAGTTGCCGCCGCTGAAAATGAAAAACGAAGAGATCGGCGGCGGTGTCGTGCTCGTCGACGGGCCGATTTCGCTCGACAATATCACGCGCGGCTACGATATCGATACCGGCCAGTTCAAGCTCGGACCTCCGGGCAATATGCTCGGGCGCGGCCCGGCCTACGATTTTTACAAGAAGATCAAAACCGAAATCACCCAGGAAAACTTTCTCACCTTCGTCAGCCTGCGTGGCGACCCGATCACGATCAAGGGCGAGGCCCTGATCGGGGTGCAGCTGATTTGTCTCAACGACCAGAATAACACCCCTTACGATCAGATCATGTGGTCATCGGGCATTCGCAAAGAAATCGTTTTTGTCGGCGGTATCGCCTGCAATTATCTGAATCTGCCGAAGCGTCTCGAAGAATTCGGGCAGATCAAAAGTTCGTGCAGCCTGCTTAAAGCGCCATTTTTCATGTATCATTCGGCAATGGCGGCCCAGAAGCCGGCACTGGCCGTACAGATGATGGAAAACATGCGCGGCTATCTGCTGACTGCCGGCAAGGTCGGCAAGGATGAAGACGATGAATAGCAGAAACTTTCGCCGGCAAGGCATGTCGATGATCGAACTGCTGGTCGGTGTCACCATTTTCGGGCTGGCGATGCTGCCTCTGATGTGGATGGGCACGACGCAGACACGCGGGGCATATTCGGTCGGCAAACACATGATGGCCGGGCAGATTGCGGCAAGTTTCCTCGATAGTCTGCTGGGTCTGTCATATAAAGAGTGTCTCGAAAAGATCAAAAAGCTCTCTGGCAGAGGCAAAATGAAGGTTCTCGATGACGAAGACCTTAAAACGACGCTGAATTCACTCCATGAAGACGATATCAAAAAGGATATGGAGACCTCGTTTCGCTATTTCAGGTATCAGTTCGGCTACTCGCAGGATGAGCCGGCACGCATTCTCAGACTCGATCTCGAGGTTTTTTACCGGGTCGACGAGTCAGACGAGAAGAGCGAGCAGTCGGTCAAGCTGTCGGTGCTGAAGTTCGGAGAGCGCAATGGCTGAAAGATCTGATAACGGCCGCCGCGGGGTCACGATGATGGAAATCGTCATCGTCGTGGCGATTTCGAGCATGGTGCTGACAATGGCGATGCTGATCATGAACCGCACCACCAGGCATTTCAAGAAGGGCACCGACATGCTCAACATTCAGCGCCTGATGGACAACATCGTCGAGCGTATCAGAACCGACGTTCGCTCGCTCAAACGCATAATTCCGACTGAGTGCAATGAGAATTCGTTTTCATTCTACGCCATTCGCGATGGTGATGAGAAGAAAATCAGATATACCTATGACAAGGACAAGGCGACGCTGTTCCGCAACGAGCAGGGCAAAGAATCGAATTTTCATGGAGCGCGGCAGGTCAAGTCGTTCATGTTCAAACCCCAGATCGACGAGGCCGGCCGGTTCAGCTTTCTAAACGTCGTCATGCAGCTGATTTCAGATGAAAAGGGCGGTGGCAAGGCTTCGACCCTGTCGATCGCCTGTCAGTTTTACTCGACTTGTGTCGAATCCGAGCTTAAAATAGGCAATCTAAGAAAAAAGGCAAAGTAACCAGGAGGTTCTGTCATGTATAAATTCAGGTTTCTGGCATTGATTCTGGCAGCGGTTCTGCTCATGAACGCGCCGCTCGCCGCTTCTGAAGAAATTGTGAAAAAGGGCCGCGCCCTGCAGAGCGCCAAAAAGTTCGACGAAGCGCTGCAGCTCTATAAAACCGCACTCAAGGAAACACCGAGCGAAGATCTCTACGTCGAATCGGCCTCGCTGCTCGGCAAACTGCAGAAATACGACAATGCCGAAACGGTTCTCAACAAAGGCCTGGAAACCTACCCTGACAGCCTGTCGATCAAGAACCTCATGGGTCTGATCAAGTTCAGAAAGGGTGATAAAGAAGGCGCAAAAAAGGTTTTCGAAGAAGTGCTCGCGAAAGATGCGAAGAACGCCTTCGCCACAAAATGGCTCGAAAGCGTCAACAAAGGCGAAGATGGCGGTAACGAAGCGGTTACAGTCGCTTCTGAAACCGAAACTCTGCCGTCGACCACCGATGATTCGGCGCAGGCCTATAATCCTTCAGCCGATGGTGCCTACAACGCATCGAGCCCCCTGAGCCTCGAAGAGCAGAAAGAACTTGCCGTCAAGCTTTATACCGAAATGACCGGCCTCGAAAAATGGGAACTCGACACTTTCAAGGAACTGCACAAGCAGGTCATCGAACGCTGCCCACAGACCGACCAGGCCCAGGAATCCTGCTGGCGCCTGTCGAATCTCTATCTGCTCGGCGAAGATCCGCCCGATTACAACAATGTCATCGCCGTGCTCGAACATCTGCTGAAGCAGTACCCCGACACACCGCTGATGCCAGATGCGAAGAACCGCCTGATGGTCGCCTGCCAGAAGTCAGGTCAGAACGACAAACTCGTGGCCCTTTACGAAGAGCTGTTCACCCGCGACCCCGAACCGGCCGACGACAAGGTCTACATGGTCAGAGCCCTCGAATTTGCTGACGCTCTGCAGGCCATCGGCCGCACCGCCGACGCCCAGCTCTGGTATCAGAAAGTCATCGAAAAAGACGACGGCCGCGACCAGATCGAAGCCCGCGCCGCCAAAGCCCGCCTCGCCGGCGGCCAGTAAGCTCGAGAAAGAATTCTGATGCGTAGTAAAACGAATTCGCCGGAACGGCGCTATTCATACGCCGATTACCTGAAATGGGATGACCAGAGGCGCTATGAGATAATCGACGGCCTGGTTTACAATATGAATGCGCCGCTGCGGGTACATCAGGAAGTTCTGCTGGCGGCGGTTCGCCGCCTTGCCGACTTTTTTGAATACCGGCCATGCCCGGTATTCATCGCCCCTTTCGACGTCAGGCTGGCAACGGGCAAATGCTCTGAAGACCAGATTTTCAACGTGGTTCAGCCTGACATTTCGATAGTATGTGATGAAGCGAAGCTCGACGAAAAGGGCTGTATCGGCGCTCCCAATCTGGTCATCGAAGTGATTTCACCCGCCACCGCCAGCCGCGACCACATTCAGAAAAGGCGCCTCTACGAAAGCGCCGGCGTGCGCGAATACTGGCTGATCGATCCGACCAACCGCATCGTCACTCTCTATTGCGCTGGTCCCGACGGCAATTTCCGGCCACCTGTCACTCTTGGCGAAACCGACCTTCTTGTCTCAGAAGCCTTCGCCGGCCTGAAAATTGACCTCTCTGCCATTTTTCCGGCCCGACCGCAGACCCTCAGCGAACCAGCTCCCCCGGCATTCGAGTAAAACTAAACATAAGGCATGGGGTCTTCGCGCACGACTTTTGGCTGCGGCGGGAAAATTTCGGCCGCATCGATGACCAGGCCTGGCAGACAGGCGACCTCGAGACGGGCCTGATCGTCGTAGGTGTCGACAAAGGCCAGTTTTGCCTTATGCAGACGGTAGATCATGATGGTGCGATCGGTGGGATGAATGACCCAGTATTCTCTGACCCCGGCTTTTTCATAAATTCGCCGTTTGAGAATCTGGTCTTTGCTGGCTGTTGATGGCGAAAGCACTTCGATTATCCAGTCGGGCGCTCCTCTACAGCCGCGCGGTCTTATCTTTTTCGCATCGCAGACGACCAGCAGGTCGGGCTGCACAACGGTTTTAACTTTTTCATCCGCTTCATCGGCTTCAGGAAGCAGCACATCGAGCGGGGCAACAAACACCTCGCATTCTTTACCCCTGAGAAAGCTGGCAATTTTCAGATGCAACTGCCCCAGCAATCTCTGGTGTTCGGGCGTCGGCGCAGGCGTCATGTCATAGACGGTTCCCTCGATGATTTCATAGCGCCTGTTATCAGGCCATAACAGGTAATCACCGTAAGAATATTCAGTCTTTTTTTTGCTCGAGGCGCGCATAGAACCTCCGCACAGATTACCTTACACCGCACATGCAAAGATTTTTACAAGCATCTTCGATTATCCGATCCTGTGAGCACTACGGATTGTGATAAAAGTAAGTTGCCCCGGCTGTGGTGGTTGACTCCGCATTCCCCTGCTGATAGTAGTATCTGGCACCGGCAGTCCAGATACCTGAATTGCCTGTCGGGGCATTACTTACAAAGTTTGAATTCCAGTAAGAGGCCTGCTTTTGCACAGACACTGCGGTTATACGCGAGAGTGTGGGAATCTTAACCGGAGTGGACTGATTCGTAGTATTGTTAAGGCCCAGAATGCCATAACTGGTATTATAGCCCCAACCAAATACCTGCCCTTTTGAATCAATTGCAAAACTGGTGCCCTGGTTGCTGCCTACCTGCCCGGCAAAAATCTTCTGAATATCTACAAGTGGTGTAGTGCCAACAACAACTTCTATTGGGATACTGCCCCTCGCAGCTGCCCCATCATGACCACAGTAGTAAACCTTCCCGTTTTCAAGCAGGAAAAGTGAATGATTGGCCCCAGCAGCAATTGCTTTCACTGGCACATTGCCAAAATATGATGTTGGAATCTGTGTTGGAACATATTTCTGTACGGTATCTCCATGACCCAGCTGGCCACTGTGCGTGGTCGCACCGCCCCATGACCAGACAGTTCCATCAGTTTTCAAAGCCAGACTGAATCCAGTAGTAGTAAACCCACCGGCTGCAATCGCCTTTACATTAGTCAAACCTGCAGCCTGAACCGGCGTATATCTAGGTGTAGTAGTTCCATCCCCGAGCTGATAAGTAGAATTGTTACCAAATCCCCACACGGTCCCATCCTGATGCAGCACAAGAACATGAGCATAAGAACAGGAAATTGCGGTCACAACACCGTTTAAGCCCTGAGGAGAAAGCCCTGGAGGAGCAACATTTCCGCCTCCACCGACTCCGCCACCGTTTCCAAATTCACCATAACTCTGGTATCCGATACAACGTAAGGTTTTATCGCTTCCTAAGGCAAAAACACCGTTAAGTGTGCATCCAACATCAATCATACTCTGCCAGCTGGCGTGGCTTACGGTTGTAGGACTTGTATGAACCGTATTATCGCCAATATAATATCCTGAGGGATTCTGACCCCAGACATATACCTTACCATCAGCTGTTAAAGCCACTGAGTTATACTGCCCGCTAGAATCAACGTCAACAAACTTGAAATTGGTATTGGGCAAATGAGTGTTTTGCAGTGTAAATGATGCCGGGCAATAGACAGTACTGCTCCAAAGGGTTCCATCAGTGATTCTCATACGAATTCTTGTCTGGTTTGCAAGGCTATTTGTGTTGAAATTTCGATAAGACTCCCAGAAAATTTCATTGTATCCCACCTGAAATCCAGAGAGATCGCGATCGGCAGTTATCGGATTCCAGGCTACGCCATCATTGGTTGTGTAATCTATTACTGCAGTATAACTTCCAGTAGGAAATGAGCTGTCGATAATGAATCCGAGCTTAATATTCCCACTGAATTGAGTATTTACACCTCTTGGATCTTCACTTTCGCGCTTATTAATCCCTATCAGTGGTGCAGAATTAACCAGAAATTGGTTGGAGTCAGTAGAAGATCCGGTTATAGCACCATCAGCAGGGATAACTCTTAACTTAACATTGTATGGAGTCGGACCAGGCAAATCAGTCGAGTTCCAGTTCAAAACAAGATTTGAACCTGGCAGCACATTCGTAGTAGGCAATTGGTCTGTAGTCTGAGCCCAGACAGTGCCGTTATAATACCATATGGTCATTGTGCAACCACTTTCGACCGAAGGATACACAAAATCATACAGAATTCTGTAAGAACCATTATCCTGCTTGGTTACTCTGATATTGCTGACAGCGGGAGAAGAATTATTGACAACAAATGAAGCGCTGATGCCGGCGGGGCCGTTGGCTTTGGTGTCGTTGGCCAGCAGACGAACTTTTACGTTGCTCTGCAGATTGGTGATATCAGGATAATTGCGCCAGGTAACACGGCGACCGGCTCCAGGGATTACATTGGCGAGATCGCCAACCACGTTGGTGGCGGCCTGCCATGTGGAGCCATTGTCAAGCGAATAGGCAACCGTGATGTTGCATTGATCGCTGTTGGCGTCGGCGAGGTCGAAGGTGAAGGTGGCGACTTTGCCGGCCTGAGTGATTGAGATATTGCTGATCGTCGGCAGTTCGTTAACGTTATTGACGGTAAAAACAGCCGAATCGACTGCAGTACCGGCCGTAATGCCGTCGTTTGGCGTCAGACGCAGCCTGACGTTCGATGAGAAGGTAATTGAGTCGGCAACGCTGTTCCAGATCAGATTGATACCGTTACCTGGTGAAACTGAGCTGACACTGCCGGAAACATTGGCCGTAACGTTGAATGGGCCACCATTGACCGAGTAGGCAGCGGTTATACTGCAGGCGTTATTGTCAAGATCGGCAAGAGAGTAGCTGACTGATATGTTGCCAGAGGTTCCTGAAGTAACCACGTTGCTGATAGCCGGTACTCGGTTGTTGTTAACAGCAAACACCGAAGTCTGCACAGGCGCACCGGTTTCATATGGGTCACTCGGGGTAATGCGCAGGCGCACATTGGCCTGGTTGTCAACAAAGGTTCCGCGTGAATCCCAGACGAGAGTTCGGCCGGTCCCTGGAGTTGCGCCGACCAGAGTACCGGTAATGCCGGTTGCAGATGCCCAGCTGGTGCCACCGTTGAGAGAATAATCAACCGACAGATCGCAGGTATGACTGTTTGCGTCTGCAAGGTTGAAACTGAGTGTGATATCACCCGAACTGCCAGTCGTAACAAGACTGCTGACGACCGGAACAGAGTTGTTATTTACGGTAAACGGTCCGCTGACGCCCGGAGTGCCATTACCAAAACCATCATTGGCAACTACCCTGACATAAACAGCGGTTGACTTACCGGTAAAGTTATCGCCGGAATTCCAGGTAATCGTGCGGCCGGTGGCCGGAGCCAGATTGCTGGTAAGACCCGTAAGGTTGGTTGTGCGCGTATAGGTAATGCCACCATTGGTCGAATAGTAGACTTCGATCGAACAGGCGTTCTGTTCGGCATCGGCAAGATCATATCCAATGGTGATTGCCCCGGCAGAACCGCCAACCGCCAGATTGCTGACCACCGGCATGCTGTTGTTGGAAAGGGCAAACGTGCTCGAAACTCCCGACACGCCAACGCCCTTGCTATCGTTGGGCTCAATTTTTACCCTGATATTACCAGAATTGCTCTTGAAATCATTGGCCGAATTCCAGTCGATGGTGCGGGCACCTGGCGTAATACCGGTTGTCGAACCGGTCAGGAATGTGGTACTCGCATAGGTAGTACCACCGTCGGTTGAGTAATAAACCACGATCGAACATGCATCAGCGTTCGCATCGGCAAGGGTATAGTTGATCGTAACCGTCGAACCGACAACCGAAGTTGTTACAGCCGATACTGACGGGGCGCTGTTGTTCGAAACCGTAAACGCGCCGCTTTCGCCGGGCGTACCGTTACCGGTTCCGTCATTTGGCAGAACCTTGATTTTAACCTGACTTGAAGACCCAGGAACCTCGGTTGCAGAGCTCCAGGTTATCGTGCGGTTGGTTCCGGGGGCAACAGCCGAAATTGCGCCAGTAAGGTTGGCAGGATTGACCTGAGTGTAAGTCACGCCGTTATCCGTAGAATAATAGACGGTCATCGAGCAGTTGTTAAGATTTGTGTCTTCAAGATCATATTTAATGTCTATATTTCCGGAAGAGCCGGATACCCAGGCCACATTTTTGGCAATGGGAAGATTGTTGTTGGTAACCGCAAAGCCGGCAGTTTCGGCATTTGCACTGTTGGTGAGACCATCGTTGGCAACCAGTCTGACCCTTACCGAAGCCGCATTACCGGTAATATTGGCCGCAGAGTTCCAGGTTACCGTGCGGTTGGTTCCGGGTGTAATGCCTGAAGTGAGGCCGGTGAT
>CAZFUG010000094.1:11142-14863 GCA_964522035.1 uncultured bacterium | reverse complement strand
GCCGGGTTCGATAAAAATGATGTGCTTGATTCAGCGGGAGTTTAACCTGTGACAATTAATCTGATCGCGGTAATTATTCTGCTGGGAGGGTGGGGGGGGGCGCGCCTGTTCGCGCGACTGGGCCTGCCAAATGTGCTTGGCATGGTCTTTTTTGGCATCATCTGCAGCTTGACGATAAAAGCGCAGGTGCCGCAGCTGCTGTGGGATGCGGCGCCATTTCTCAAGTCGCTGGCGCTGATCGTGATTCTGCTGCGTGCCGGGCTCGGAATCAGGCGCGACAATCTGCAGGCAGCCGGTCGGGTTTCGCTGCTGCTGGCGTTTGTTCCTTGTCTTTTCGAGGGGGCGGCGCTGACGGTGATGTTTGTCTGGCTCTGGAACTTTTCTTTGCCGGTGGCAGGGCTGACGGCATTCATGCTGTCGGCAGTTTCTCTCGCAGTTACGGTGCCGGCGATGCTTGAGCTTCGCCACAACGCGGCGGCGATGCAAAATTGCGCCCCGACGGCGATTCTCGCCGGCTGTTCAGTCGATAACGTCGTTGCGATAACCCTTTTTTCAGCCTTTCTGGGTATGGCGACCAGCAAAAATTCAGCGATCGGCGAAGCATTGCTGAAAGTGCCCGTGTCGATCGCTGCCGGGATTGCCTGTGGTGCGTTTGTCGGCCTGCTGCTGGTCAGATGGCTCGATAAGAAATATGAAAGAATCAGGGCCACCGAAAAAACGCTGATTCTAATCTGCGTTGCCTTTCTGCTGGCAGAGTTTGGCAATATGCTGCAGATTGCCGCTCTGCTTGGCGTCATGACCGTCGGATTCGTTTTTCTGCAGAAATCCGAAAGAATTGCGCACGAAATTGCTGCCAAGCTCTCTAAGATCTGGGTTTTTGCCGAAATCATTCTTTTTGTTCTCATAGGCCTGTCGCTGGAAGTTTCTGCCGTATCACAGGCCGGCCTGCAGGGACTGGCAATCATCGCCGTCGGGCTGCTTTTCAGATCGCTGGGTGTGCTGCTTGCGACCGCCGGCAGCGGCATGAGCCCGGCCGATCGCCGGTTGAGCGTAATGGCCTATCTGCCGAAAGCGACAACCCAGGCAGCTCTCGGCGGAGTTGCTCTGCAGCACGGGTTGCCAGAAGGGCAGCTGATTCTGGCAATCGCGGTCATGGCGATTGTGGTGACTTCGCCAGTCGGCCTGCTCGGCATAAAATACGCCAACCGCGCTTTTGCAGACTGATGCGCTCAGCCTCACTTCTGGGTGGCTGAAAAAACAGAATTACTTGAGCAGGCGGGTGCGGATCAGGGCGTAGAGTTTGTCCTGGCCCATTTTATTGAAGGGTGATTCGTGGCAGAACGCCAGGCGGTTGAAGCGGTCGATGCCGATAATCGTCGGAATATCGTAGTCGATGCGCAGACTGCGCCCAATCAGCGAATGCACGTCGATTACCACCGGCACCGCGGTTTTAAAATCTTTGAATTTATCTTCGATGCGCTGCCGGTGATCTGCAAACTCGGTGCCGCTCGGGTTGTAAACCCAGATCGAATCAGCGGCAAACAGATAGCGCAGGCTGATGTGCTCGGCCCATTTGCGCAGATCGTGCCGCAGCGCCCAGCTGCCCGTAAGAATCAACATCGCTTTTCTTATATACGGCCGGTTTGTCCAGGTTTTGCCATCGAGATCGACAAATTCGAATGGCGTAAAAACATCGCCAACCGCCACTTTGCGAACATAAAGCGGCGGAAACGGCTTCTCTTCAGTCTCGAGTGCCGACGCGCCGTTGACCGCAGCAATTCCAAACAATAACAGCAATACAAGCTTTTTCATCCGCCCAAGCTTATCAGACCATTTCAGGCCGCGCAAGTTATTGATCGCTGTAAATCAAAGCAGAATTGTTTTGAGACAAGGCAGCCCGACTGGTATACCGGGCCGCCGAACCGGGTAAACCGATTTTGATTTTACAGTAATCAATAAAGCGAATCTCATGGCTAACTTTTTAACAGCTTTATGGGAGATTTTGCCTGTGGTAAAATTAAATAGCAAACAATAAGAGGTGCACCGAATGAACCATGCAGCTGATGATTGCCGCTGGGCCCTGCCCGATCTTGACGCCGCCATTGAATGGGCCGGACATCGCCGGCGCTCTGGCATCAGCGTTGCAGTCGACCCGCTTGGCGAATATGCCAAAAATGCTGCACAGGCTGACGCAAATGCAGCCAACTACCTCAATGCCCTCAACCGTATCATGGAAAAGGCCGCCGATGCCTCTCTGGCGATAAAGCTCTCTGCTCTCGGCCTTACTTTTGCGCGCGACATCGCCGAAAAACATCTTGAAGAAATTCTTAAATCTGCCGCCTCTGCAGGCGTTGTCGTTGAAATCGATATCGAGGGTACCCCATCGGTGCCGCAGGTTTGCGAAATGGCGCAGAACGCCGCCTGTCAGGGTTTTAAAACGGTGCTGGCTCTGCAGGCCTATCTTGACCGTACTCCGCGGGATCTCTCCGACAGTCTTGCTTCCGGTCTGAAAGTGCGTCTGGTCAAGGGCGCCTATAAAGGCGATACCGATGATTTTCACAAAATTCAGCAGATGTTTCTTAACTGTTTTGAAACACTGTTGGCTTCAGGCCGGCAATTTGACGTCGGCACTCATGATCCGCTTCTGCTTAAAGCCATGACCGCCAGACTCGGCACCCATAACCGCGAACAGGTGTGCTTCGGCTTTCTCAAAGGGCTCGCTGACGCCACCAAAGATCAGATGGCCAGCTCCGGTTATCTGGTTTCAGAATATGTGCCGTTCGGCGAAAACCGCGCAGCCTACGTTACCCGCCGTCTCGCCTATCTGAAACGTCTGGCATTCCTGGGTCTGGAGCCAGTCCCCTGAATACCTTATAGAACTGTCTTTTCCCATCCCTGAGCATACGGTCGTGGGGAAAAATTTCTGCGTGCTCGCGCGCGGATTGGGAAATTTTCCTTGAAAGTGCGGCTTTTTGCCTTTAAAAGCTGGAATGCTTTTTGCTATTGTTATTTTTCGGTGAAAAAAAATAGAAAATTTCCGGAATATAACTCTTGAAGACGTCGAAAAGGTCACGGCAATCAAGGAGGGGCGCGATGAAAAGGATTAACGCGGGGACCCTGGCACTGATCTGTATTTTTCTGCTGGCTTTCGTGGTTCAGACCTTCGGTGCAACCAGTGCCGATCTGCAGACAATCAGAAAACAGATCGCTAACTGCGAAGCAGGCGTCAAACTCAATCAGTATTTTATCCGTGTCAATCAGAGTCTTTTGCTGCGCCAGATCAGCAGCACTCAAACTCTTGCCGGCCATTACCAGCGCCAGCTCGATAATCTTCCGCGCAATCTTGTCAATAATGTGAACGCGGTCAACCGAAATCTGGCTGCAATAAACGATGCCTGCCGCAGAGAACTGCAGACGAACTCTGCTGAAATTGCCCGTATCAGTCGCGAATATGATGCCCTGATCGAATATCAGGTTTTGCAGAAACAGATCGAGCCAGCCAGAGCAGTGGTTATCAACCGTGAAATCTCCAGGCTTGAAGACCTCAGGAAAAGCCAGCTTGCATCATACCGTAGCCGGGAAACATCTCTTCTGACCCGTATGCAACAGGCTAAAACCGATGCTGATCGGCAGATTTACCAGTTGAAAAAGAGTCATATGGCGAATCGCAGTTCGCTGCTCAACCGTATTCAATCCGTATGGTCACAGTTGAGTTCGACAA
>CAZFUG010000094.1:0-11132 GCA_964522035.1 uncultured bacterium | reverse complement strand
TTCGACAATCGGCATAATCAATCAGATTATCAGCCGCCTTTATGAGCAGATCAGCCGTCTGACCGCCGTCATCGCTGAACTCGAAAAGAAACTTGCCGGCAGCACCGGTTCTAATAGCGGCTCAGACAGCGATTCCAATACTGGCCAGACAGGCCAGAGTCTCCTCGGGCAGCTGGTCTGCCTCGAAACCCAAAAGCAGAACCGACCGGTTTACACCGGCGAACAGCTTACCTTTTCGCTCGAAAACCTGCGTCGGGTTTCAGCTACTCAGACAGGCACCGTTTATTATGTTGTAGACCCGGCAAAAGTTGCCAGCTGGGGCTGGAAAGCTGAAGGCGGCAGTTTTGACGCCAGACGTGCGCTCGAATCTTCCCTGCCGGTGCAGCGAAAAATCTGGAACGCCGCCGACCGGGCAGGCTGGTACAGCATCGAATGCGGCGTCGACCTCTATGGCAACGGTCAGTTGACCGCAACTTTTACCCATCGCCTCTACATCAGCCAGAAAACGGTCGTGCAGCCGCCCGCTTCTTTCTCGATCAATATCGTCGGGCAGAGCCCGATTCCCGGCAGTCTTAATGCCAGACGCCAGGTTGAGTTTACGCAGACTTTTACGGCCGATACTGCCCTTACCAGCACCCTGACCTGGCTGGCAACGCCCGGTAAGCTTGAAGTGAACGGCAAGACCGCGAAGTGGACTTTGACCTGTGCACTCGATGCCATACCAGATGCGGTTACGGTAACCTGTCTTTCGAGCTTCAACGGGCAGAACTACCGGTGTGAGAAAAAGTTTGAGCTGTCGAAAAAGGCAGCCGAAGACGAAAAAGACCCGGCAACTGCTGCGAAAAATGCCGACCCGGCAACGCTGCTCGGTTATTTTGAAAAGCTTGGTATTAAAATTGATAACAATTTCGGGCCGAATGGCATGCCCGAATTCTGGACCCGCGAACAGCTTTATTACGCCTGGAAAACTGTCACCTCTCTGCCTGAGCATTTTGTCGCTTCGCTCAAAGCCCTGAAACGTGTGGCCGGCATGCCAGGCAACCCGAATGTGCTTGGCTATGTTTTCGCAGGCCAGCCAACTGTCTATATGTGCAGTTTATCGACCACCGGCAATCGTTTCGAACCGACTCTGGTTCACGAAATGGCGCATGTCTGGTATTTTGACAAGGCCAACCAGGCTGTGAAAGATGCCTGGCTGAAGACCTTCTACAAAGATGGCAAACTTGATACGACCAGAGAAAGCCCCGTTTCAGGCTACGGTTATGCAAATGTTCACGAAGATTTCGCCGAAGCCTGCCGTATCTACTGGGAAAACGGCCCGAAAATGGCCGAAACCAGCCCGCTGCGCTACAACTTTCTGCGCGAACAGGTCTTCAAAATGCAATATGACACTCCCAATCCATATTCAAAAGAAAAAATCTGACAGCCCTGAAAAAATAGCCTTAGCGATAGACCGCGGCATCGAACAGGTATAGAATTGCCGGTATGGTATTGCCGTGGGGGATTTACAGAAGCCTGTCTGCAGATGTGACAAACGAACATAAAGGGGAAAATCATGAAATACCTTATTATAGCTGTTATCTGTCTCGGAATCCTTTCGACCGGAGTGCATGCAATGATAGAAACTCTTAACCTCGATGAGCTGGTTGGCCGCTCAGAAATGATCGTGACCGGTAAAGTCACGGCAATCAAACCGGTGCCAAGAACGCCTGAAACTGCCGCGATTTATGCCGATCTGCCTGAGCAGCTGACTTTTCTCGATAACGAAATCGAAGTTGCCGAAAGCTTCAAAGGTATTCTGAAAGCCGGCGAAAAGCTCAGTATCAGAACTCTCAGTGGTTTCGAAGATTCGACCACTTTTGTTGCCGATCGCACCTATCTGCTGTTTCTTGCCACCAGAGACGGGCAATATGAGGTCGTAAACACGCCGCAGGGTTGCTGGCCGGTCGAAGAAGACGGCAAATTCGGCGGTATGGGCTTCGAAACGACCATGGAACAGGTCAAGGCTGCAATCAAATAGCCTTTTTGCTCTCTTTTCTCTGACCTGTTGCTGCTAGATGCGTGATGCGGTTTTGTTTTTCGCGGCTTTTTCAAGTTTCTGGCGGTTTTCTGCTTTTTTGAGGGCCATATTGAGCTCGGTCTTTGTGTAGCCGAACTTTTTCATCAGGGTATCGAGATACTGCTGTTCTTCAGGTGAAACTTCGCCATCGGCCATGGCCATGCTGACCGCAGCTTCGAAGAGTTCAATGGCTTCTTTGCGGGTTTCCGGTTCGGGTATAAAGAGTTCGCCCTGGCGCATCGCTTCAACTATGCCTTCAAGCATGTTTTCGGGCATTGCGAAGCGGGCGGCAAAGTTTTTAAGCAGGTTCATCTCGGCCGGGTCGACCTTGCCGTCGGCAAGCAGCATGCGGGCCGCCATAGATACCATGTCGCGGCCTGATCTGATATTTTTCTGTTCTGCCTGCTCTCTTTTAACTTCGATGACGACTTTGTCCATAAGCTGTTTTTTGCGGGCAATGATATCGATGTATTCCTGACTTTTTTCGTTGATGGTTTTTTCTTGTATCCATTCGCTGCCGTCATTGAGAATGGTATTGCAGTAATTACAGCTGATGGCGAAATTCGAGGTCAGCGGACCGCCGCACTTGCGGCAGTGGGCGCTGCTTAAAGTGTTGTTGATGTTGGTTTTCATGCCTTTCTGGCGCACAAGAACGAGAACGTCGCGGCGCGGCCGACTGAAACGGTGCAGTGCCGGTTCGCGCCCTTCCGGCGTGATTTCGACCGGTATGCCGCTCCAGACCAGAAGCACGTAAAGACGCTCGACTTTGTCGCTGAAGGTGATCGCCTTGAGAGTTGCCGAGGCAAACGAAACGTTTTCCATGTATGAATAGTTTTTAACACCCTTGAGGCCAAAGCTGAAGAATTCGCAGGCCTTTTCGGTGGCGAAACGCAGCATCGGTTCCATGATGCGCTTGCGCTCGACCAGCCTGAGCATCCAGAAAATGACGGCCGAACGGTCTTCGACCTGCTGAATGGTGAAGCCGGGGTCGGAGGCGGCGAGATCGTTCCAGCCCGGCACCAGACGCGGGTTGGCGTATTCCCATTCGCAGGCCTGCGTTATCTGCGAGAGAACCCAGTCGTAATGGCCGGACCGGATAAACGATGAGCAGACTGGGCAGACAGTTGCCTGGCCGATTTCGATCGGGTTGCCGCAGTTCGGGCAGTTGCCTTCGAGCAGACCGGGCTTCTGAAGGGTTTTAGCCGATGGCCGGCGAATGAACGACCAGAATTCGCTGATCGTCTGTTTCTGGTTTTCGGCATTCAGCGTTTCGCCGGTGACGATGTCGATCGCTGTTTCTACCGCTTCGGCGGTTACCAGAACGTGCACCTCGTCGAAGCTTCCGTCAGAGGTGACGCGGGCGATCTGAACCGTCTGAATCTTCACTTCGGGGCAGCTGAATTTTACGCCGGCCTCTTTCTGCTCTTCGACCCGGCAGCGGAACTGCTCGTAGAGAGCGTCAGAAACCATCGCCTGAATTGTTTCGATTTTGTGGTCGTAACAGGCCTGATGAATTTTTTCGAAGGCGATGCGGAATTTATCGATGAAACCCGCAGGGCTGAATTTTGGGTCGCGCTGCTTTATGGTTTCGATCGCTCTTCTCATTTCGCTCTGATCCTGAATTTCGAGCATCGATGAGAGAACGCCGCGCGGCAGACCGGTCGGCTTGAGCTCAACTTCTTCTTCTGAAATGCCAAGGCTGGTTTCTTTGACCTTTGCCCAGCTGTCGGCAAGGGCCTCGATTTCGGGGCCGATAATCGACCACAGGTCTTTTTTTAGCAGGTTGGTGGCAGGTGCGGTTTTTTTCTGCTGTGTGCTGCTGAGGCGCGATAGAATTCTGACTTCGCGGCCGGCATAGCGGCTTTGCAGGGCATTGTTGGCTCTGATGGCGAACAGATGGCACATTGGCAGCATCAGGATGAAGATTGCCGGTTTCTGCAGAAAATACCAGCTGCCGGCGATCAGCAAAAGGCCGATCGATGTCAGTCCAGCGTTTCCGATACGGTTCTGATGCCAGAAAAAAACCGGTGTGACGAATGCCGGCAAGATGATCAGCGATTCAAGCGGCGCGATGAAAAAGTAAAAAAAGCAGAAAAACATTGAAGCGCCATAAGCCAGATAAACTATCGGTTCGAGCCGTTCAAGCATTCTGATTATGAAAAAGCCGATGATCAGAAAGAAGCACAAAAACGAAACATCCGGGGAAAAATAATGCGCATAAGATTGCGGTGGCCCTTTCAGCTCAAGGGCTGACATCATCGCCGGTATGACGAATTCGTCAGTGATCGGCCCGAAATAATAGGCCATGACCGCTGCCATGGTCAGCGTCATGATAAAAAACGCATAAAACGATTCTTTTTCAATTTTCATCTATCACCGGACCTGCTTTACGGCATTTTCTGAATTTTAACGAGAACTAAGCCCAGCTTACATGCGCGGCATCTTTCAATATTTGCCGAATTCATCATCGTCGAGGGCTATTATATCAGAAGGTTTTACAGTATTTTTTTTCGGGCCACTGTTGGCATTTTCGGGCTTTTCAGTGCGGGCTGAGGGAGTTTTGGCAGGTTTTTTGTCAGTCTTTTCGGGTATCAGCTTTTTTTCAGGCTTTGCTGCCAGGGCGGCTGTGGTTCTGATGCCGCCCTTATGACTTTCTGAAAAGGTGTCTGCCGATGTTTTTTTCTTCTGGGTCACGTTGAATTCTGAATTCAGCTTGAACCGGCTCATCAGAGTGTTCAATTCGCGTGCCTGACTTGAAAGCTCTTCTGCTCCTGCAGCGGTTTCTTCGGCATTGGCGGTGTTCTGCTGTGTGACTTTCTCTATCTGTTCAAGACCAATGCTGATTTCGTGAACGCCTCTTGCCTGCTCATTACTGGCGGCAGCGATTTCGCTGACGAGATCGGCGACTTTAACTGAACTTTCGACAATTGCCTGCAGGGCTTTTTCGGTGGCGGCAGCGATTTCAGTACCACTGGTGACCTTTGAGATTGAATTCTCGATCATTGCCGATGTTTCTTTCGCGGCTTTGGCACTTCGGCCGGCGAGATTGCGAACTTCTTCTGCGACTACCGCAAAGCCCTTGCCGTGTCTGCCGGCGCGGGCAGCTTCGACAGCTGCGTTCAGAGCCAGAAGGTTGGTCTGAAAGGCGATGTCATCGATAACTTTGATGATTTTCGCGATTTCTTTGCTTGCATCCTGAATACCGTGCATCGCCTGCATCATACTGGCCATTTTTTCATTGCCGGTTTCAGCTGAATTTCTGGTCTGTGATGCAAGAATGTTGGCCTGAGAAGCATTTTCGGCATTTATTTTCGTCTGACCGCCGATCTGAGTTACAGAACTGCTGATTTCTTCGAGTGAGGCGGCCGTTTCGGTTGCTCCCTGCGACAGCGACTGGCTTGCCGCAGAGATCTGCCCTGAACCGCTGTCGACTTCTTCGGCAGCCTGCATTACACCAGAAAGCGCCAGATTGACCTGTTGAATCATTTTGTTGAGCGCTTCGCACAGTTCGTCATTCATAGACCTGACTTTTATCTCGGTGCTCCAGTCGCCACCGGAAATCAGGGTGACGGCCTGCGCTATGGTTCTGTTCGCATCGATCATGGCGCGGCATGAATCTGCCATCTGGCCGATTTCATTGTTCGATTCATAATTTACTTTAACGCTCAAATCGCCGGCAGCCAGGGCATTCAACGCATCGCGAACCGAAAGAATCGGTTGCGTGAGACCCCTGGCAATAATCCAGGCCAGTATTGCGCCAGCCACAAAAACGATCAGAATCAACGCGACCGTTGCCGCAAAAGTTTTTTGAATCGCCTGCCCACGGCCGCCTTCGATGTTCTCACCGATGCTGTCGGCAAGAATATGCATTTCAGCCAGTTTTTTGAAAGCCTCAGCTGTATCGATCGAAGTCATGATTGCCCATTTCAGACCCTTTATCTGCATAGGTTCGTAGGCGACGATTTCTTCTCTGCCATCGCCGGCTTTGCGGATTTCAATTCCTGATTTTCCGGAAATGGCCAGCTCGATCTGTGCGTCATTGAGCGGTTCGCCGGCTTTGGCAGCTTTCACCACGCGATCGTTCGCCAGGCAGGTCTGCCCGTCAGGGCGGCGGCTTATCACAAAGCTTTCTCCGGTTTCCCCAAGACCGGATCTGTTTTGAATAATGCCGTTGACCTGGTTATTGTTAATCTGAAAGGCAATGTGACCGACTATAGCGCCGGTTTTGTCAAAAACCCTGGTGACCATGAAAGCGGCCAGAACGCCTTTGGCTGGTGCATATGGGGCAAAATCGGCAATCGCCGTTTCAAGCTTTTTGTCATCGTGAATGGCCTTGAATGCTGCGCCCAGATGGGTCTGGTTCAGAGGTTCGCGGGCAAGAAACTGGCCGAGATCGCTGTTTTTGGCGAGAGAGTAGACGATACTGCCTTCTGGGCACATGAGATAAACATCGCTCCAGTTGTTGTCGCTGGCAATGTCTTTGAAGGCGGGGTCATACTGTTTGGCCAGGTCACGCCAGGTCTGTGTGTCGATCGAATCGCCTGCCTGCATGAATGCTTCGTCCAGCTTCTGCAGGGCTTCTAGCACGAAGGGGCTGTCTTTGGCAACGTTCAGATGATCTTCGATAACCGAAAAATAGTATTCAAGGTGTTTCTTTTTAAGCTGGTTGTTTGCAAAGACAGCTGATTCAACCTGACGGCGAATTTCGTCTTCGGCATTTTTAACGACCACTTCGACCCCGTTTTCATGGGCAATTACGTCGAGTTCATGCAATTGCCGCGCAGACAGATTTGCAAGCAGAAGGCCGAGTATTATCACCGGTACAATCGCAATCCCCAGGTGCGAGAGAATCAGTTTAACGCTTATCTTCATCGTAGCCTCCATGTGTGATCTTTTTTATAATTTTAACAGGTCTGTACAGTTCTTGAAAGTATTACAGGTCTGGCTCAAGGAAAGGCGCAATTATTTTTCGTACAGTGTTCAGCTGAACCGGCTTGAAAATGCAGTCGTCCATGCCTGATTTCATGCAGAGTTCTCTGTCGTGTTCCAAGGCGTTGGCGGTCAGGGCAATGATGAGGGAACGGTGCCCGCGGTCGCTTTCGAGGCGGCGAATCTCAGCGGTGGCTTCGTAGCCGTCCATCTCGGGCATGAAGCAGTCCATGAGAATAACGTCATAGTCTTTGGCAGTGGCCATCTGAACCGCCTCAAGACCGTTGGTGGCAATATCTGGCTCGATGCCGAGCTTTTTGAAGATCAGGCAGATTACCCTGAGATTTATTTCAACGTCGTCGACGACAAGAATGCGTGGTCTGCCGGCTTTGTGAATTGCAGAATCAGGTTTGAAGCTTATTTCCGCCAGAGCTTGCGATCCGTGGAGAACCTCGTGCGTAATCTCAGCTTTACTGCTCAATGTCATCGGCAGCGTAAACCAGAAACAGGAACCTTCGCCGGTTCTGCTTTCTACGCCACACTCGCCGTCGAGAAGCTCGACCAGACTTTTGGTTATTGCGAGCCCAAGACCGGTGCCCTCGGCTTTTCTTGCCGAAGCGCCGGTCAGCTGCGAGAATTTCTTGAACAGGTGCGGCAGCTTGTCGGCAGGAATGCCGATGCCTGTATCTATGACACTTACCTTCATCAGCGCGTCAGTTTCTGATTGTTTGAGGCACTCAACCGCAATTCTGACGCCTCCGGCCGCGGTAAATTTAATAGCGTTGCCAAGCAGGTTGATAATGATCTGGCGAACCCTGACAGCATCTGCTCTGAAAAGCCTTGGTGCTGCGTCAGGGTAGTCGCTTCTCAGGTAAATGCCCTTTTCATCGGCGCTGCGTGAAAGCAGTTTAATGCAGTCGGCGACTTCGGTTTCCAGCGAAAAATCGCTTGTGTTCAGGGTCATCTGACCCGCTTCAATTTTGGAAAAATCAAGAATGTCGTTGATCAGGTTCAGCAGCATATTGGACGACGAGTTGATTATGCGCAGATATTCACGCTGCGCATCAGTCATCTCGGTTTCCAGCAGCAGACTGACCATGCCGAGAACGCCGTTCATCGGAGTTCTGATTTCGTGGCTCATCGATGCGAGAAAGTCGCTCTTGGCATGACTGGCGGCTTCGGCCACCTCTTTGGCGTTGCGCAGTTCCTCTTCTGCCCTGATTCGTTCGCACATGCGCCATGAAGATTGCAGCAGCAGCGTCAACTGCAGAACGTCGGTCTGGGTATACTCTGAATCTTTGTTTGCCACTCCCACGACACAGACAATTTTTTCATTGTCGAAAATCGGCACTGTCATAAACCGTTTTAGCTGCACATGCCCTTTGGGATAGCCCTTTTTAAGGGGGTTATTGGAAATGAAGTCGTTGACGATGATTGTCCTGCGCTGTCTGACTGCCTCACCCCATATGCCGGTCTTGTCAAGCTCATAGCAGGTCTGGGGATTGACTACCGAACACTCTTGCATTACATCTTTTGACCACGAATTCAGAATGAATCTGCGGCTTTCTTCCTCATAAAAATAGATATAGCCGATACGACTGCCGGTAAGTTTAACCGCCTCTTCAAGGGTGAAATCCATCAGTTTCTGAACGTTTTTCTCAGGGAACTGGGAAACCTTGACCAGGCTGTTCAGACGATCCTGGTTTGCCGTAAGCTCGATCTCGATGTTTTTGCGCTCGGTTACATCGAAACAGTAGCCGATAAAACCGGCAAAATTGCCGTCAAGATCGGCATAGGGGCAGCCTATGTCGATAATCCAGCGGTATTCTCCGTCATGTCTGCGCAGACGATATTCCATTTCGAATTTTTCGCGCTTTTTAAAGGCGTTGAGCCATATTTCAAGACAGCGGTCGTAATCGTCGGGGTGTACACCTTCGACCCAGCCGTTGCCCATTTCCTGTTCAATGGTGCGGCCGGTGAAGTTCAGCCAGGTATGGTTGAACCAGTTGCATTTTGCATCGGTGTCTGAGCGCCAGATAAGGGCCGGAGCCTGCGACATGATCTCAAGATAATGATCACGGCTTCTTTCGAGCAGTTTTTCAGTTTTTTTGCGCTCTTCGATTTCAGCCGACAGTTCTGCCGTTCTTTCTCTGACCTTCTGCTCCAGCTGTTCATTCAGGCGGCTCAGAGCCACTTCAGCTTCTTTTATGCGGGAAATATCGGTGAAGGTCATTACTACGCCTTCGATCTGACCGTTTTCGGTTCTGAATGGCGCAATCTTGCGCAGCAGCCATTTTCTGTCTCTGGTAATTTCCTCTTTTTCTACGGTTATGTTGTCTTTCAGAACCAGATTGATATCGGCAAGCATTTCATCCTGGTTTGAGAGATTATAGGCTATATGGTCGATCGGACGACCGATGTCCTGCGGCAGCAGTTTGATGAATGCCGCCACGGCCGGGTTGAATTTTCTTATGCAGAGATTGCGGTCGAGAAATACTGTGCCGGTATCGATACTCGCCAGCAGGTTATTGTGATCGGTATTCAGTTGCTTCAGCTCAAGATTTTTTCGCTCAAACTCAGAATTTACCGAATACAGTTCTTCGTTGACCGAGTGAAGCTCTTCGTTGGTGCTTTGCAGCTCTTCGTTAGAAGCGAGCAATTCTTCGTTGGTCGCCTGCAGCTCTTCGTTGGTAGTCTGCAGCTCTTCAACTGTTGCCTGCAGGTTTTCGCGGGTTGACTGCAGTTCGACCTCGAGGTTTTGAATGTGTTGCCGGAAATGCGCTATCGAATCAAAATCTGTATTTTCGCTGGTGCAGGTCTCAGGCTTCGTTTCTGGCAACTGTTCGAGAGGACGGACCTTGGCAAAATAAATGTGAAAGTGCTTCTGTCTGGTTTTTTCGTCAATGATCGGGTTAACCCACAGGTCGGCCAGACTCGAATCATTACCGTTGGAAATCCTTACATTTCGCGTCACGATCTCTTCGAAGGATTTTTCGGCGCGCTGGAGCGATGTGCTGAGAGCGACATGCAGGTTGTCGTCGGTCATGTTGAGAATGTTGTATTCAGCCCTGCCCGATGGCAGTCTTAGAAATTCAGAAATATTGCCAAAATAGTGAATTACCCGCAGTTTTTCGTCAACCAGAACTCCGGGCGGAATATGCCTCTGCAGAAGAGCATCGTAGTCGTGCAGAAGGCGCCGGTCGACATTGACCGTACTGCCCTGACCGGCGACAGAATAAACGACAGGAACCGACGGAAATGATTTTACCGGGAGCTGAGAGTGCCCATTTTCTATGTCGATGGCCGGCCGCAGGTCGCGAATTTTTCTGAAAAGCTTATGCTGGTTCGAGATCGTCTCAAATTCAGACGCGAAGGCGCCCAGCCCTTCACTGCTGCCGAGAAACAGAGCTCCGCCCTTTTTCAGCGAAAAATGAAACAGCGAAATGGCCTTTTCCTGAAAAGCGGCCTGGAAATAAATCAGCAGATTCCGGCAGCAGACCAGGTCGAGTCGGGTAAAAGGCGGGTCTACGAGAATATTATGTGGGGCGAAAACCACGAGTTTTCGCAGTTCATTGCCGACACGGTAAAATTCGCCGCCTTCTTTCTTGAAGAAACCTTCAAGACGTTTCTGAGAGACGTTTGCAAGCCTCGGCAGTTCATAAAGCCCCTGCGAGGCAAATTCGAGAGAGGTTTTGTGTACATCTGTGGCAAAAACGGTTATTTTACCCTGATAATTTATTTTTTCGGCATGTTCTAAAAGCAGTATGGCCAGAGAATAAGGTTCTTCACCAGTCGCACACGCTGACGACCAGACCCTTATTTCGCGGGGATTTTCAGCGAAAATTCTCGGAATGATCTGAGTTTCGATAAATTCAAAAGCCTTGCGGTCGCGGAAAAATTCGGTTACCCCGATCAGAAGGTCTTTATACAGTGAATCCAGTTCAAGCGGGTCGCCTGAAAGAATTGCGGCGTAATCAGAGACATCTTCGATCTTTCTGAATTCCATACGTCTGATGATCCGGCGACTCACGGTCGATGTTTTGTATTTGGAAAAATCTAGATTGAAATTTCGGCGCAGAATTGAAAAAATAGCCGAATATACGCCTTCTTCGCCTGAAAAATCTGAAACATCGAAATTATGCGG
>CAZFUG010000093.1:14762-15002 GCA_964522035.1 uncultured bacterium | reverse complement strand
CTCCTGTCAGCAAAAAAGCAACCCGGCTGATAGGCCGAAGCTGCAGAATTGAAACCAAATCCGCTTCTTTAATCAAAAACTGGCAGGGGGAAGCTGATGCTGACAGAACAACTGGCGAAATCTGCCGGGAAACCGGTGAAAATCCTGGGCATGATGAGCGGAACCAGCGGTGACGGTATCGACGGTTGCCTTGTCGAGTTCAACACCGCCGGCGAGGCTGAGCTTCTCTGGCTTAAAAGC